>CAUWMI010000207.1:0-4161 GCA_963559755.1 uncultured Slackia sp.
CTCCATCGAGCGCTTCATCGGCATCCTGATCGAGCACTTCGCCGGCAAGTTCCCTACGTGGCTCGCGCCGTGCCAGGTGAAGGTGCTGCCCGTGTCCGAGAAGTCGCGCGCCTATGCCCATGAGGTGGCCGATAAGCTCGAGGCTGCTGGCGTGCGCGTGGTGGTGGACGACCGCGACGAGAAGATCGGCTACAAGATTCGCGAGGCCCGCGGCATCGACCGCGTTCCTTACATGCTCATCCTGGGCGCGAAGGAGGCCGAGGAGGGCAATATCTCGGTGCGCGACCGCAGCAACGAGACCGTGCAGATGTCCGTCGAGGATTTCCTTGCCCAGGTCACCAAGGAGATCGCCGAGCGCGCGTAGGTGGCGTTTGCCGGGATTGCAATACGAGCCGCTCGAAAGGGCGGCTTTTTGTTTGAGGAACTAATGGCGATGCGTGCAGAAAGGGGAGCGATATGGCTGCGGGAACGTATCCGGCGCACGCTATGGTGCTGCGCAAGACCAAGCTGGGCGAGACCGACCTTATCGTGACCCTGCTCGCGCAGGACGGCCGCCTGCTCAAGGCCGTTGCGAAGGGCGCGCGCAAGCCCTCTTCGTCGTTCGCTGCGCGCCTGGACGTGTTTTGCGAGGTGGATCTTTTGCTTGTGCGGGGCAAGAGCCTCGACATCGTCAAGGAAGCGCGCCTAGTGGATGCCCATCGCGGCGTGCGAGAAGATGTGGAGCACGCGGCGGCCGCGGCGCCCGTTGTGGACCTTATGGCGCGGCTCGCGCAGCCCGATCTTGAATCGCCTCGGCTTTTCGCGGTCACCTCGGCCGCGCTCGCCGCCATGGAGCGGGTGGACACCTCGACGGCGCTCGCGCTGTGTGCGGCTCATCTGCTCAAAGCGTTCGCCTTCGCGGGCTTCAAGCCGAGCTTCAACCGCTGTGTGGTGTGCGGCAGCCGCATCGACCTTGACGAGGCGGCCGCTGCGACCAGGGTTATCGCGTTTTCCCCGGCAGAGGGAGGCGTGGCCTGCTCCGGGTGCCTGCTTTTTTCGGATTCGCGCCGTATTCCCGCCGATGTGCTGGCCCATGCGAACCGCCTGCTCCATGCCACGTTTGCCGAGATAGCCGCCACGCCCGAGAGCCGCCGACTGACCTTTGAAGTGCTCCATCTGTGCCAGACGTGGGTGCGCGAGCATGTGGGTTCGCGCCTCAAATCCCTCGAATTCCTGTTCACGTGCGGTTTGTTTTAAGAAAATGACCGTTGCGGCGCGTGCCGTCTCCCAGGTAAAGTGGTCGCATAATGCCCGATGGAAGGGGAGTGCGCCATGCTCGACGAATTTATTGTCAACTATTGTAAGAACGACATCCGCGACCTTTCTGGGTTCGATTGTACGGAGTGCATCTCGGTGGAGCTGGGGCATTTCGTGATGCGCGCATATCCTGATCAGGGCTGCGTGAACGACCTGGGCACGGTTCACGGTGGGTTCCTGCTGGCGTTGGCCGACATGGCGGCGGCGGGTGCTGCTGATAGCTACGGCAAGGCAAACGCCACAATGACCGTTTCTGCCAATTTCCTCCGTTCGGTGGACGTGAACGTGGATTATTTCGACATCGATGCCACGGTGGTGCACGCGGGGCGTCGCACGCTGGTGGTCGAGGTGACTATGACCAGGCCCGATGGCAAGGTTGCGTTCAAGTCCACCTATACCATGGCGGTGGTAGGCGAGAAGCTGCTTCCGCAAGGCTGGTAGGGTAGGCGCTCTGCCGACTCCGGAAATCTTCCCATAGACCCAATCGCGCATTCCTGCACATCCCATCCTGCTCGCTTGCGGAGGTTTTGGGGGCGCTGGGAGATACGCTCGGATGCGTGCGGGGCGCTTCCGTATAATGGTCGGCATGAATACGACCGAAAAGATAGCAATTATCTGCGTGGGCAATCGCCTGATGCTTGACGACGGCGCGGGTCCCGCCATCTACGACGAGCTGAACCAGAACTACCGTTTTCCCGACAACGTGAGCCTCATCGACGCGGGATGCATGACCATGGATCTGCTTCCCGTGGTGAAGGATTACGACTACCTCATAACCGTCGATGCGGTGGACGGCACGGGCGAGGAGCCCGGCACGGTGTTTCGATTCGCGCCGGAGGACATCGCGGGGCATGGTGTCATGCAGTCGCTGCATGACATGCGCCTGATTGACCTGCTCAACGCCGCTGCGCTTCTGGGCTTCGATGCCCGCGGCATGTGCTTCGGCGTGCAGGTGGCCAATATGAACCCCGCCGTGGTGACCGAGGGGCTTACGCCGCAGGTATTTGACGCGCTGCCGCTGCTGCGCGATGCGGTGCTTGCGCACCTGATCGAGCGCGGCGTCTCCTTCCTCAACGCCGACGGCACGCCGTTCGTGCCTCCGACCGGTTCGGGCGAACGCGTGCAGCCTGCTCCCTCCACCTGCGGCGATTCCGCAGAGGTGGAGCTGGCGGCCTCTGAGCGCACCTTGTGCGACGACGCGTCCGAGGATGGTGCCCATGTGACCTCGGCATCCGGTTGCGCACGCCCGATTGCGATGGAGGAGTAGCGCATGTCTCGAAAGACCAAGCATACGGCAAACGCATCGGGCGCCGAGCTCACCGATGAGCAGATTCGTGCCGAGGAGAAGTTCCTCAAAGGCGTGCCGCGCGTGAACATCGCCGCATTTCTCATGCCCGCCATTTGGGGCCCCGCCCACGGCATCTGGGTCACCATCCTCTACTATCCGCTGTGGCTTCTGGCCGACAACTGCTTCGTGGGCGCCTTCGTCGCGCGCACGCCGCTCTCGATCGCGTTCGCGGTGCTCGTGGCGGTGGCGCTTTTCGCCATGACGCTCGCGTTCTCCATCATCTCGCAGCCGCTCGCGCTTCATCGCGCGGTAGATATGGGCATGTCCAAGGAGACGTATCTGCGTAGGCAGCGCATTTGGGCGATCGCCATGGCAATCGTGGTGGTTGTGGCCCTCTCGGCGGCGACCTATTACAACCTCTGCATCAACCCCGAGATGCTCGCGGCGATGCAGGCGCACGCATAACGCGGGCGTTGCCGGGCGATTGAGCCCACACGCCGCGGCGTCGTTGGCCGAATCGCCGAATTGTTGACTATTCGCCACCCAGCATGCCGCTTCGTCCGGTACCATTTCCACCATCGCCTTCGTCGCGCACGCTTTTTGCCTCGCGCGCTGCCGCCCTTGGGCCGGTCACTGCACGAAGGTCCGCACGCTTTCACGGTCTGTTGCAGTGAGACCGCGTTTCGAATTGAGGATTCATGCCTGAAGAACAACCCGTGTCGCTCGTCGAGCCGCCCAAGCAGAAGCTTCCGCTTCTTCTGAAGATTCTCGCGATCATCCTGATCGTCATCGGCGTGCTTTCCGTTCCGCTGATCGCTCTCGTCGTGGTGGGCATACCGTTCGTGTTCAGCCAGGTGAGCGCGACGTACGGCACGATGACCATCGCGCTCGTGGTGGTGGAGCTCGTGCTCATGCTTGCGTCGGGCGTGCTCTACATCCTGCTGGGCGTGAACATGCTGCGCGACCGCCGGCGCTATGCCCGCCAGCTCATCGAGACAGCCATCACGCTTACTATTGGGCAGTTCCTCTGCGACCTCATGCTCGTGGGCCTTTCCGCGCTCGACATCTGGGTGCTGGTGCGCCTCGTGGTGGCCATCGCCCTCATGGTGTACATCGACCCGTCGCTTTCGCAGGAGCGCGAGCTCAAGCGTAAGCTGCGCGACATGGAGACGCGCGAACGCGCCGAAGAGGGCACCCTCGGCCGCGACGAGACGGGCAAGGGCTATATCGAGCTCGACTTCTTCAACCTGTTCTGGATCTTTGTTGTGGCGAGCGTTTTAGGGCTCATCATCGAGACCGTGTATCACATGGTGGTGGTCGATCCTGGCGTCTATCAGGACCGTACGGGAATGCTGTGGGGGCCGTTCTCGCCCATCTACGGTGTGGGCGCGGTGCTGATGACCGTGGCGCTCAACCGATTCCACAAGGCGAACTTCATCGTGATCTTCCTGGTGAGCGCTGTGATCGGCGGCGCATTCGAGTACCTGGTGAGCTGGTTTTTGCAGTTCGCGTTCGGCATTGTGGCCTGGGATTACACGGGCACGTTCCTCTCGATCGACGGGCGCACCAACGGCATG
>CAUWMI010000208.1:0-4130 GCA_963559755.1 uncultured Slackia sp.
GATTTCTTGCCGCGTAATCTGGCAACCATCGGATACGGAATGCGCTCGCGAGCAGCGGGACTGAGGCGAACAGCGGTGCCGAAGCGCTGTTGCCGACGGGTGCAGTGTGAGACTGGAGGATTCGATGGAGGCCATCAAGACCGTGGGGCTCACCAAGGCCTACGGAGCGAAGCGCGCCGTGGACGCGCTCAACCTGACCGTCCAGCGCGGCGAGATTTATGGGTTCGTGGGACGCAACGGCGCCGGCAAATCCACCGCCATGAAGATGATGGCGGGGCTGGTGCTTCCCACCTCAGGTACGATCGAGCTTCTGGGCGAGCCGCAGGCCCCGGGCGCTACGAGCCGTCGCATGGGCGCGCTCATAGAGAATCCGGGCATCCACCTGGGGCTTTCGGGGCTCGACAACGTGATGTGTCGTGTGCTCGCGCTCGGCGTGCCCAATGCGCGCGAGGCATCGTTCGAGGCGCTTGAGACGGTGGGGCTTGCGGGCGTTGCCAAGAAGCGTGCGAAGTCGTATTCGCTTGGCATGAAGCAGCGGCTGGGCCTTGCGCTTGCGCTGGTGGGCTCGCCCGACCTTTTGCTTTTGGATGAGCCCTTTAACGGGCTCGATCCGCAAGGTGTACGCGAGGTGCGCACCACCATCGTAGGCCTCGCCAAGATGCGCGGTATCACGGTGTTCATCAGCTCGCACGTGCTCGACCAGCTGGAACGCATGGTCACCCGCTACGGCGTGATTCGCGACGGGCGCCTGGTGCGCGAGATGAGCGCCGAAGAGGTCGATCGCGAATGCGCCGACTACCTGTGCATCCGTTGCGCTACGCCGCAGGTTGCGCTTGCGCGCCTGCAGGACGCCTTCCCGCAGGCGGTGTTCACCATGATGGAGGACGATGCCCTCCGCGCGCAGGGCGGTCTTGCGCCGCAAGACGCGGGACAGGTGCTTGCGCAGGCGGGCATCCCCGTGACCGAGCTCTTCATGCACGAACGCGACATCGAGGAACTGTTCGTGGGTCTCATGGGTACCGACGTCCCCGATTCCTTGGGCGTCATGCCGGGCGGCGCTCCGCTTCCTCCGCAGAAGAACGGGAGGCTATAGCGATGATTGCCATGCTTCGTTCTGAGCTGTATCGAATCGTCAAATCCCGCTTCTCCTGGGGTTACGCGATTGCGCTGACCCTGATGGTGCTGGCGACGCCCTTTGCTGTGTGGCTTTATCAGGTGTGGCCGGCATTCGCCGAAACGGGTTTCGTGGAACTGCCCGACTACCCGTTGCCGCAGCTCCAGATTCTGGGCGTTTCCATCGTGGGCGGCGGGCTGCTTTCCATGGGAGTTGCCATCATCTTCGCAGCGATGGCTACCGATGACTTCAAGGCGGGTTTCGTGAAGAATCTGCTCCAGGTGCGCGGCGGGCGTGTGTCGTATGCGGCTTCGCTCATGGTTACATGCCTTGTTTTTACGGCTGTGTCTGTAGCATTTGCCATGGTTCTTGCTTCGGCGGCGTTCAGCGTCGTTGGCTACGAAGCTGCGCCCTCCTCATTCGGGGACACGGTTCAATGGTACGTGCAGGTTGTTCTCGTTGTTGCGGCGTACGCGTCGCTTGCCGCCCTGGCTGCGGTTGTGACACGCAACGAAGCTGCCGGCGTGTTCGCGGGTCTGTTCTTGGGCGGAGGAGCCATTGAATCCGTTCTTAAGATGGTGCTTGCCAACATTCCCGGCCTTCCGTCTGCGATTCGCGATTGCTTGGACAGCTATCTTGCGGTGGATATCGCGACGCTTTCGAACGGCACTCTTTGCGATCCTATGACGTATGCGCAGGCCGGCATCACGTTCCTTGTGGCCGCGGCGCTCTGCGTGCTGGTCATGCGCCGCATGAACCTGGATTAAGGGAGGTGCGTCATAATGTTCAACACGACTGCCTCTATGCTCTATCGTCTTGTTAAGGCGCGCATGACCTGGCTGTTCCTCGCGGTGTTCGTCATTCTCATTGGCGCGGGCTTTGCCACCGTCAAGACGCTCAGCGCTGATGCGGAGCTCATGGCGAACGTGACCGAGACAAGCTCCGACATCACGCTGATGATGGGCGTGGCATCGTCGGATGCGGGCGGCGTATCGCTTATGGGGCTCTGTGGCTCGCTTTTCGTGCGCGGTAGCGCCATCGCGATGTTCGTGGCCACGTTTTGCGCCGTGTTCATCGCGACGGATTTGCGCAGCGGGTACGTGAAGAATCTCATGCAGGCACGCGGCGGAAGACTCTCGTATGCGCTCGCCGCCACCCTCGTGATTGCCGGCGTGTGCGTTGCATACATGCTGGTAGGCGTGGCGGCTACGGTGCTCGGTGCTCTTATTACGGGGATCAAGCTATCCGTGCCCGCGATGCCCGACTTCATCCTCTGGTGCATCGAGGTGGCGGCAGTCTGTTACGCCTATGCACTGCTCGCCGCGCTCGTTGCGCTCCTCACACGTAGCTCTGCAGCGGGCGTGCTGGCGGGCCTGCTCCTGGGCGGCGCGGCGGTGGAGAACCTGCTGTACTCCGCACTGGGCCTGGTGACCGGTCATCCCGATGAGGTGCGCCAGCTATTCGACCATTACCTTGCCGTGAGCATCTCGCAGCTGGGGCTGGGTACCATGCAGCCGTGGGAGTCGATTGTGCCCATGGTTGCCACGATAGCCGTTGCACTCGCGGCTGCCGCCGTTATCATGAAGCGGAGAAGCTTGGATTAGGTATAAAGGTTAATGACGAAGGAGGCGCGCGATGGAGATTCTGCTTGTTGCGTGCGTGCTGGCGGCGTTCGTGCTCGCGTTCGTCGTGCTGAGCTACGAGCGCGAGCTGCGCTCCATCGCGCGGTTCCTCAGGGAGCGCGAGCGGGGGAGCAACCAGCGCGTGACCGTCGAGTATCCCACGCACGGCGTGACCGGCGTTGCGCGCGCCATCAATGCCTATCTCGATGAGGAGCGCGACCGTCGTATCGCCGAAGACGAGCGCCGCGCTGCCTTCCAGCAGGATCTCGCATCGCTTTCTCACGACATCCGCACGCCGCTCGCCGGTGCGCAGGGCTATCTCCAGCTGTACGCGCGCGAGCAGGATCCCGAGGCGCGTGAGCGGTGCGTGCGCGAGGCGGAGGCCCGCCTGGGTGCGATGCGTGCGTTGGTTGACCAGCTGTTCGAGTACACCAAGGCGGCCGACCCCACGCATGCGCTCGAGCTTGCGTCTGTTCGTCCGTACCCGGTGCTGGCGGAAACGCTCGCGGGTGCGTACCCCGATTTCGCGGAGCGCGGGTGGAGCCCCCGCATCGATTTCGAGGACGAGGAGATTGCGGTCCAAGGCAACGAGGAGGCGCTTGCCCGCGTGTTCTCCAACCTCACGGTCAACGCGCTGCGTTACGGCTGCGGCGCGCCGGAGGTGGTGCAGCGCGGGCGGCATCTGGAGTTTCGCAATCTGGTTGCGCATCCCGATTCGATCGACACCAATCGCATGTTCGCCCGCTTCTATCGCGCCGATGCCGCGCGAGCGGGAGGCGCGAGCGGGTTGGGCCTGGCCATCGTGGCCCACCTCTGCGAGGCGATGGGCGCTCAGGTGAGCGCGACCATCGAGGAAAACGTTCTGTGCATTGCCATCGATTTCGCGGCTGCGGCATAGGGTTTGCTTGCGCTTTGTGCCGTTCACCGGGGATTTTGACCAGGGCTTTACCGCCTTCGGGATGTATCGAGCCGTCTACGCGAATGTCTGCGGTTGCGGCGTGCGAGGTGCAGTTTCTACCGATATCATTCATTCTGTTCAAGGGTCCCGCCGCGCCTTGCCGGGCGGGATATGTATCGGGATGTATCGCGTAATTGTCCTCATGCCATCGCCGGCTTCGAAATGCCTGGATGTGCGTATCGATAAGGGAGTGTGCCGCTATGGAGGGTTCTACGGGCTTGCCTCGCCGCGTTCGCGTTTCGGATTCGGGCCGTATTCTCACGCCCGATGAGGCGGCGTTCCTTCAGAAGTACCTCCTGGGTAGCAAGCCTCTCGTTGTTGTGGGCAACGAGCATACTAAGGGTGCCGGCCGCAATTCCGATTCTTCAGGGTCCGCTTTGCGCAAAACCTCATAGCTTGGCGTGCCTCGCACCCCTTTGACGTATAATCGTGCGAA
>CAUWMI010000209.1:0-4098 GCA_963559755.1 uncultured Slackia sp.
ACACCGAAGTTTCTCCCCTCCCTCTGAAGGCCCGTTTCGGCGGGCCTTCTGCTATGCTGGGGCGTAGACGAAATGGGCCCGTCATGCGGCCCGGCAAGCAAGAAAGGCGTTCCATGAACGATACGAAACCCACCCCCGAGCAGGACATCGCGCCCGATTCCCCCGAGGCGGATGCGCTGTTTGCCCATATGGAGGAGCTCGTGGATGCCCTGCCCGCCATGGAGGCGGAGGGCGATAAGCTCGCTCGCGCTCGTGCCGCCCGCGAGGTGGCGCGCCTCGAGCGGTATCGCAAGGGTCAGGAAAACGAGCTTCGTTACATCCAGAAGAAATTTGATGAGCAGATGGCTATCGAGCGCGCTGCGAAAGAATCGGGGGATGATGCCGCCGAGGAAAACGCCCGCTATAACGCGCTGAACCTGGGAAACCAGAAGAGCATCCGCTACGGCGCCGAGCAAAACGCCGCTTTCAAAGTGAAAGAGGCACTTGAGTCGGGTGGATTTGCCAATCTGGACGAGGCTCGCGCTGCCGAGCTCGATGACGATGAGTTTGCCGCGCTTGAGCAGAAGGTCGAGGAGTACCGAACCGATTACTCGGAGACGCTCGCGGCATGCCAGGCCATCGTCGATGCAGAAGAGGCTGATGAATAACACGTCAACTTAGAAGAACATTGCGCCGCATGCAAACGCCGCCCGATTTCGTATCGGGCGGCGTTTTACGTTCTGCTTAAGCACCGGGAAGAGTAGCCCCGGCATCTTCGCTGGATAACGGCCTTATGTCGCGTGAGGCGTTCGCGCTACGCTCGCTTATGCGCGGTATGCACGGCCACGATGCCGCCAGCGAGGTTTTTCCACGACACGTCGACGAATCCCGCTTCTTCGAGCATGCTCGCAAATGTCTTCTGATCGGGAAACGCTCGAATCGAATTCGCCAGATACACGAACCCCTTGGCGTCGCCGGTGAACACCTTGCCCCAGAACGGAATCATCGTCTTTAGATATATATAGTAAAGGCCGCGCCACAGCGGGTTGGGCGGCGTGGAAAACTCCAGGCAGGCAAACGTGCCGCCGGGTTTGAGCACGCGATACGTCTCAGAAAGCGCCTGCTCGCGGTCGGGGATGTTGCGAATGCCGTATGCCATGGTGACGGAATCGTACGAATTGTCTGCATAGGGAATGTTCTGCGCATCCACCACGTCGAAATCAATCGGTACGCCGCATGCCGCCCCTTGGCGCGCACGGTCGCGCGCGACGTCGAGCATCTCGGGCACGAAGTCGGTCAGCTGGATATGGGCGCAAGGGGCGAGCTTCGCCGCCGTATAGCTCACGTCGCCCGTGCCGCCCGCAAGATCCAAGAGGCTGCTTTCGGGGGTCAAGGCCGCTGCCTTCACGGTTTCATTCAGCCAGCGCTTGTAGAGCCCAAAGCTCGAGGCGGCGTTAAAGCGGTCGTATTTCTTGGCGATGGCGCCGAAGATCTCTTTCACGCGGTCTTCGGACACCGCAGCCGAAGCCTCCTGGCCCGTCGCCGTGTCCACAACTGTATGTCCGGCATGGATATCTGCGGGCACATCGGTCGCAACAGAAGCCTTGGCGGCTTCGCGCAGGTATTCCCCGGAGGTTTTCTCGCGCGCGTCGGGCGCGGCTTCGGTCGCGCGAGGGGCGTTCGTTTCAGCGATGTCGGTGCCGTTTGAAGGGCGGGTGGTCATAGTTGGATACCTTTTCACGGTTCTTTTCGGATGATGATTCTGGTTTTTGAGCGATAAACCTGCACCGTGTGCGGTTTTAGCCCGGCTGCCAAGTATAGCTTAAACGGGATGCGCTATTATATCCGCATGCTATTACTTGCTGAACATATCATCCCCGTCACGTCCGACCCCATCGATGATGGTGCGGTTCTGGTGCGCGACGGGCGCATCGTCGAAATCGGCGGTGCCCAACGTATGAAATCCCGCTATCCCCAGGAGGAGGTGCGAGATTTCGGACAATCCGCCATCATGCCCGGCTTCGTGGACTGCCACACTCATCTTGAGTACACGGTTCTGCGCGGCATCGTGCACGATGTCCCGTATGCGGAGTGGCTGGCCATGGAGCATGCCAAGGCTGACATGATGAGTCGCGACGATCGCTATGATTCCGCGCTTGTCGGCTGCATGGAGATGCTCTCGGGCGGCGTTACCACCGTGGCTGACTTCACCAGCACGGGCGCGTCGTGCGAGGCCGTCAACGACATGGGTATGCGCTCCGTTATCTACCGAAGCGTCGGCGCGCCGGAAAAGGCCAAGGTGGATGCCGCTATCGAGGATGCGGTAAACGACGTGCGCTCCTGGCGTGAGTCGTCCGATTCCGATCGCGTGACCATCGGCATTGCGCCCAAGGCGCTGCATGCCTGCCATCCCACGGTGTTCTCCAAGGTCAACGCTATCGCCAAAGAGATGGGCCTCCCGGTTGCCATGCATGTTGCTGGCAGTTACGAGGAGCTCCGTTACATCCGCGATGGCGCCACGCCGCTCTCGGTGCGCGGCATCTCGGCCGGAAACGACAGCCTAACCGATCGCCCCATGTGGCTCCCCACCGGCGTGACCCCGGTCAATTACGCGCTCAATTGGGGCGCCTTCAACAGCAAGGATGTCCTGGCGGTTCACTGCGTCCATGTGGACGACGTGGATATTGCCAAGCTCAAGGAGCATGATGTGGCCATCGCCGTGTGCACGCGCTGCAACGCACAGCTCGGCATGGGCCTGGCGCCGCTGCATAAGTTCTTGCAGTCCGGTATTCGCGTGGGCCTCGGCACCGATTCGCCCGCGGCTACTGACTCGGCTGATATGTTCACCGAGATGCGCCTGGGCATGCTCATCCACCGTTCGGTGTACCGCGATGAGTTCCTGAGCGCGGCCACCATGCTCGAGCTCGCCACCATCGGCGGCGCTCGTGCGCTGCGTATGGATGACGAGATCGGCAGCCTCGAGCCCGGCAAGCGTGCCGATATCATCGCGATTGACCTGTCCGGTTCCCGCCAGACGCCCCTCGTTGATCCGGTTGCTGCCGTGGTGACGAGCGCCGCGCCGGCTGATGTGCTGTTCACCATGGTGGGCGGCGTTCCTCGCTACGAGCGCGGGGGCATGTGGCATAACGATATCGACATGTCGTCCGTCGGCCATCGCGCCGTTCAGATTCGCGGGAAGTTGAGGGACTAGCATGGCCCAGCAGAAGTTGTCCGCCAAGCAGAGGGCCGCGCGCGTCGAGGCCGCTCAGCGTCGCGAAGAGGCGGAGCGCGCTCGTCGTGCAGCTGCCGAACGCACCAAGAAGATCTTCACCATTGTGGTGTGTATCATCCTGGTGCTCGCGCTGGGCATTCCCACGGTAGCCATTATGGCCATGAGCGGCGGAATGTAAGCGCCAAAAAGCATCAACCTAAAGCAAAGCCAAGAAGGAGTCCGAAAGGGCTTCTTCTTTTTTGTTCGCTCGGCCTACCTCTCGCTCTACTACCCCGACGGCATGAATGCGTACAGCAACCTAATAGCATGCTACGAGACGACGGCTATGTGACCCCACATGCTTTGTAGCAATTCCATTTACCCAGGGATGCTTTCGCTATCGTTGGGGGTGTGGGAGGGCTTTCGGCAACGGCATTTAGCAGCGGTATCAGCAAAGCCTACAAAATGCTTCGAACGCATAGCTTCTGAGAATGCGCGGGCGGTTTTCACGCTGCTCGTTGCGGGTATGGTCAAACTACTTATATCGAACTACCTATATAAGATAGAACACCTTCCTCTTTATGCGGAATGAACTCCGTTACGCAACAATATATAGGAAAGGCAATTTAAGAACGCGCTGTGACGAACGAACGCTAGAAAGGAGAAAGAGATAGAAATCCGAGCCGAATCTAATGCCGAAAGCCTTTATAAAAGAGTAAAAGCCAATTGTGGAGGAGTCTTCATATTTATAGATGGTAAATTACCTAGGGGAAGTTTTGGCTATGAACAGGAAATATATGATAAATGAAAAGGTATAAAGAAGCCGAATCCAATATTTTTTGATCAACTAGCCAACTTTTCCTTGACCCCGGCCGGGGAGGCGCGTAATATACCACCTTGCGCCGCGG
>CAUWMI010000210.1:0-4040 GCA_963559755.1 uncultured Slackia sp.
GCGCCGGTTCTGGAATAGGTGAAGGCGAACCGAACGCGGGAACAGGTGCGGTCAGCCGTTACTGCTGATCGGAGTTATCGCCGCCACCGAATCCGAGCTTCTTGGCTGCGGCGCCGGCGGCTCCCAGGGCAACTGTTGCCACGGCGGCTGTCGCGCCCACGGCCGTGGTGAAGGCACCCATCGGGTCGGAAGTCTTGGGAAGCGAGCCGCTCTTGTCGGATCCGGAGCCGGTATCGGCCAGCTTATCGGGGTCGATGCGATCGGAAGACCCCTGGCCGGAGGGCTTGTCGGAGCCGGAACCGCCCTGTCCGCCGTCGGAGCCTGAGCCCGATCCGCCCTGACCGCCATCGCCCTGGTCGCCGCCAGGCGTGGAGCTGCCGCCCTGATTGCCGCCCTGGCCACCGTCGCCCGTGCCGGGATTGCTGGGATCGCCCGTGGGATCATCGGGGTCGGTGGTGGGCTCATCGGGGCCGGTGGTTGCGGCTGCGGCGACCGAGAAGGTGACGGCGTACGTGGCTCCATAGCCTGCCGTGTAGACGACCTCGTGGCAGCCTTCGACCGTGGGGGTGAATCCGTAGGTCACGGTGTCCGCCTGCGTGGAAATCTCGCCGCCCTCAACGCGAGACAGCTCGACCTGGGTTCCGTCGGGGGCGGTCACCGAAGGCACCGCCTGGATTTGCGCGCCGTTCACGTCGGTCGCCATCACGGTGGGCAGGATGCACAGCTTGCCCACCTCGGGTTCGCCGAACGCGCCCTCGGCAATTGCGTCGTCGGCGATGGTGCATACGGCTGCCTTGGCATACATCTGAGCCACGGCGGCATCATCGGCGGCGGTGCCGTAGTACATGTTGACAAATGCGATCTTGGCGTTGCTCCAGCATTGTGCTTTGCCATCGCCGTCGGTGTCGGCTCCGATGTACCACACGTAAGGATTCGCGCGGGGCGCCTGGTACGATTCGGCGTATTCGACTTCGTCCACGAGGGCGCCGTCTCTGTACACGCGCAGCGCGCTGCCGTCGAACGTGCACACCAGATGCATCCATACGCCGGCTTCGATCTGCGCGGTGGCGCAGGTTGAGCCGTTGTTGCCGTAGTGGTACAGAGTGCCGCTTCCGTCGTATTCGATCCAATGTCCCACGCCTTCGCCGCTCGAGAAGATATCGCGATAGCCGCTGTCGGGCAGCTCGTTGAACTTCACCAAAAGCTCGCGGGTGACCGATCCGGCCAGCTTGTCGTAGTCCTCCTGGGCGAAGCCGTAGCCGTAGCACGAGGCGCCGTCGAAGTTGGCCACCAGCTTGTCACCGAATTCGGACGCGGCTTCATACGTGGGGTTGCCGTAGGCGGTCACGGCATGGGCGAATTCGGAGGTGTCGGCTGCGGACCCGTTGGCAAAGCTCACGGCCAGCATCGCGGTCATGGGCACAGCGACCGGTTCGGGCACGGTGAACTCGACCGCCTCGCCAATCTGCGCCTCGTTCTCCCACGGGTTGCGGGCGTAGGCGGTGAGCACGTAGTCGCCCGCTTCAAGCGAGGCGCCAAACAGCGGGCGGGTGAACTCCGCCGGGCGGTTCTGCGAGGCCAGGTAGTAGTCCGACATGAAGCAGGCGTCATAGACGGGCTCGCCCTGCGGGTCGTTTGCCGGACGCACCACCATGCGGTAGCTCATCACGATGTCGTCTTCCACGCCTGTAGCATCGGCGGCAATCTTGTCTGCGGGAATGGTGAACGAAACCTGGGCGTTCTCGCCGGGTTCGGGCTCCGACACGCTCACAACCACCTGGGCGTCATCGGCAACGATCGGCGGCTTGTTTGCGGCCTCCATGGCGGCATGGCTGTACACCCACGTGCTCTGGTCGGAAACCTTGAACGTCCACGGGCGGCCGATGTAGGCGCCTTCGCGGAAATCCATGCGGCGGATGGTTACCTCGTGGCCGTTGGCGGGGTCTACCTCCACCAGCAGGCACTGGCTTGCGTCCTGCGTGTCAGCGGGGAATCCGCCGGTATCGCCGGCGTTGTCGTAGCCGTCTACATTTGCGCCGCCCTGCATCCAGAACGCGTTGCCAAAGGTGGCCGTCTGGACGGCTGTGAAGCCATCCTGCCAGATGGAACGCGGGTCGTTGTCGGGAATGTGGGTATGGCCCGAGAAATGAATGACCTGCGGATACTCAGCGAGCTTTTCCTGGAATGCGTATTGGCCCACGAACATGTCGTCGTCGTGGAACTGGCCGATCCATCCGGCACCGAAGTTTTCGGGCGAGTAGTGCACGGTTTCGGGCATGGGATGGTGGGTGAACACGAATACGGGCTTGTCGGGGTCTTCCGCAACGGCCTCCTGAATGCACTGGAGCATCCATTGCACGGGCGTGGGCGCGCCGTACTCGCCGGCTTCAGAGGGAATCTGATATCCGTAATCGTAGTTCAGGCCACAGCTTGCCGCGATCACCCAATAGCCGTCGTCGCCGCCTATCTTGCCGGCAAAATTGACCAATCCTTCATGCGTGCCGCCAGGTGCCTGCGGCATATCGGGAATGGTGAGCTTGGCAAGGGCGTTGTTCTTGAACGCGTTGATCGCCTCGGACAGGTTGCCGTTGTGCGCATACATCTCATGGTTGCCCATGCAGATGATAGGCGGGCGCTTGACGTAGGTGTTGAAGTATTCCACGAGATCGGCGTATTCGCCATCGGCGCCGTTTTCGGTGGTGTCGCCGTCGAAAACGTGCGCTTGGATGTCGGGGATCTGTTCGTAGATGGTGTTGAAGGCCAGGGCGAACTTGTTCTTCATGTCGTATTTGGTGAAGTGCGTGTCGCTGTGCACGGTGAAGCGCACTTTGTCGCCGGTGAGCGCATCCCAATGGGGATCGGTGGGCTCGGTATAGAGGCCGTATGCCCTGTCGGGGAACACGAGCATGCCGCCCATGGCGGTCACGCCTGCGGCACCGGCGAGCTTCATGAAAGTGCGGCGTGACACGCCAAACGTGCCGCGGTCGTAAGCGTTTTCGAGTTCGTTCATGGTTTCCTCTCTCTTACACGATAGGTGGCACCTGGCGTTTGCTAGCGGAGGACAGTCTAGGAGCGCATTGTTCGAGGTTTGTCGTGCGCGTGTCAGGTTTTTGCTTGGGGATTGAAAGATTTAGGTCGGGATGGGCGGGCGTTTAGAAGGAAAGTTTTGGGTCGGAGAAAGCGAGCGCTTGGCGGGCGTTTGACCGAAGATTCAAGGGAGGCGGGCGGGCAATCTCCGCCACGGTTTTGGCGGTTTGGGTAAATTAAGCCCGCTGCCAGGCATTTTTGCGCGCTGAATCGGAAATGCTGCGCCAGTTTGCATTTCGATTTTGGAGAAACGGTATCTTTTTCGTGCGCAAAGTTGTACAATTGCCTGCGTATTACAGAGGCATTGAGCTTCGGTAAGGATGAGGGTTCGGCTAATAGGAGGGGAGCCGAGCCCTCTGTCTTTTTCTGCACAGTTTTGTGCATCTCGTTGATTGCGCGGTGTTTAGCATTCTCTGCCTGACAATTGCGGCAGTTTGTGCGAGAATACCGCCTTACGCGGGCGATTGGCGCAGCGGGAGCGCAGGACCCTTACAAGGTCAAGGTCGCAGGTTCAAATCCTGCATCGCCCACCATGTATGCATGAAGTCTTTCGAGCAGTGCTTGCTCGGAGGACTTTTTTGTTTCCGCTTTTCTTTTAGGCGAGTCTGCGTACTTCGTGTCTTGCGAGCGCGGCGGAATCTTGGACCGCAGCAGGGGCATACCCTCACCTGTGCGCCGGTGCATCCCGGTTTTCTTCAAAGCGGCTGTGCACGTGCTTCTTTTTCATTCGCGTCCTTTCAGGCGCGGTGACGCTTCGGCTCTTTCCTCTCGTAATGGTTCCTGCTTGTGTCAGCTCGGTTACTAATTGCATAACATTTCAATATTTTGAATATTCCTTAAAAAGAGAAATATCCTAGGTAAATGCGACGATTATCTGCAAGCATTGAATGCCGTGGGCTCTAACACCCTTTTGAAGGGTGTGGAGTCTACGGCATTCTAGTGTCTTTCATAAT
>CAUWMI010000211.1:0-4039 GCA_963559755.1 uncultured Slackia sp.
AGAGAATCGGGAGAGGGTGCTTGCTCAGGCCTCACGCGCGACACGCTACGCTACGTCGCGCGAAAATAGACGTGCAAATGCGGGGGGCTGCTCAGCGCCTGGCCTGCTGGCACTTCGCATTGCCCCGCAACCGCACGCTAGACGCGCATGTGCGCCCCTCGCGTGCGATAGTTCTTCTTAGCCTCCGCAAAGGCCTTATAGTGATCCACGTTGTGCGCATCGCTTGCGATGTAGCGGTACAGCATCTCGTCGAACATCTTCTTGGCGGGGCGCTTCTCCGCCCCCAGGCGACCGCCGCGCACGAAATCGGACGACGCCTGCAGCTTGCACCCCATCTTCACCAGACGGCGCGCGTAGCTGATATCGTTTTGGATGAGCCGGTAGCGCTCAGGGTGCGCAATGATCACGTCGTAGCCCATGCCCTGCAGCTCGAAAATGGTGCGCTCGTACTCATTCCACTCGAGCTCGGTCGCGCGGGTGGAAAGCTCCAGAAGGAACTCGTTGCTACCGTCGAAATGCAGGTACTCCGCCCACTGCATGCCCAGCTCCATGAGCTTGGGGTGATACACCTCAAATCCCATCTGCAGCGGAAAACCGCCCGCGTGCTCAACCAAGAGCTCGTAGGCATCCCACATGGCATCGTAGTCAAAGTAAGGATCGCGGCAGTGCGGCGTGCACGTGATGCTCGTGATGCCTGCGGCCTTGGCGGCCTCGAGCATAGCCAAGCTCTCGTCCAAATCTGCCGCGCCGTCATCCACGCCCGGCAGAATATGGCAATGCAAGTCGCGCATCTGTCGTTTTCCTTCCTCGGCTCACGGGCGGGTTGGCACCCACCCTGTTTTCTATACTGCCACCATTCTGCAAAAATTTGTTGCGCAACATTTTGCAGGGGCAATGGTTTTTCGTAAACCTGACGAAATTGGCCTTCTATCCAACCGTGTGACGGCCGCGCCCGCGATGCGTGGGCATGTCCACCGTAAAGTCGGAATCGGGCGAATCGGCCGCACCGCCCGTCGTCGAAGCGTTGGAGTGGCCCTTCTTCACGCGCTTGCCGTCCTTGGTGTAATACGCGTAGTAATACTTGCTCGTCTCGGTCTCGCAGCCGTTGAGAATAACGCCCAGAATATTGGCCTCGGCCTTCTTCAGCTGCTCGAACGCATGCACCACCTCGTCGCGCTTAGTGAAATTGTCACGCACCACCAGCGCCGTGCCATCCACCATGGTGGAGAGAATGGCGGCGTCAACGAAGGTGCCAACGGGCGGCGTGTCAAAGATCACGTAGTCGTAGGCGTCCTCCAGAATCTGCACCAAACGCGCGAAGCGCTTGGAGGAGATGATGTCGGCCGGGTTAGGAATATGAGGCTCGGCATCCAGGAAGTCCATGTTCTGCTGGCCGGTTGCCACTACGGCGTTTTCCCAGCGCACCTGGTCGGAAAGCACGGCGTAAAGGCCCGCCTTGGCGTGCGCGCCGATCATGTCAGCCACGCTGCGGCGGCGCATGTCGCACTCCACCAGCAAAACGCGCTTGCCGCTGGTTGCCATGGCCTGCGCCAGGTTCACAGCCACGGTGGTCTTGCCCTCGTTGGGCACCGAAGAGGTGATGACCAGCGTACGGATGGGATTGTCGACGCTGGCAAAGCGGATGTTGGCCAGGAGCGTCTTGGCGGCGTTCTGCACCACCAGCTTGTCGGCTCCGCCCTTCTTTCGCGCCATGTCTACTTCCCTTCCTTCATAGCCGGGATGCGGCCGATGACCGGCACGCCCAGCAGCTCTTCCACATCTTCAGCGCCACGAACCTTGGTGTTGAGGACATCCATCAGCACCACGATGGCAACGGCCAAGAAAAGGCCCGCGAGGAACGCGACCGCGGTATACATCGCGCGGTTGGGGCCGCTCGGGGCTTCGGGCGTGATAGCCTCGTCGATCACGTTGACGCTCTGGACGTTCATGACCTCCTGCGCCACAGTGGACACGTTCTTGGCCAGCTCGTTTGCAATGATGGCCGTGCTCTGCGCATCCTGGCCGGTCACGTTCAGCGTGAGCACGCGCGTTGTGGTTTCGCTCTCAACCGCGATGTCGTAATCGTTGAGGCTGTTCATCTGCAGCGCCGTGGCGGTATCGCGCGTTACGCGATCGGAGGTGATGAGGTTGGCCACGTCGTTGGTAATCATCTGGCTCGCGGAAAGATCGGTGCTCATGGTGGAGGCCGATTCGCTGTCGCTTTGCACCAGCACGTACATACTGGTGGAGGCCGTATAGGTGTTGGGCATGAACAGGAAGCTCACGAGCCCCATGGCGATGGCGCACACGATGGGCAGCGCTATCACCAGCTTGAGATGCTTGCGCATCAGTTTGAGAAGTTCCAGTAACGTCATTGTGGGTTTGCCTTTCAAAAGCCGCTATTCGGCGGGTGCTACGTCGTCGGTGGTCAGTCCTGCGTTGGCGGCCAAATCCTCATACTGCTGGGGAGCGGGCGAGTTGGTCGCAGCGCCCAGGTCGGGGTTGTTGGCCTGCTCTTCGGGGATTTCAGCGCTCTCGTCATTGGGATCAAGTCCCGCATCCACGCGCTGCATCATGGCGCGCCATTCGTCGAACATGGTGCCCACGTAGCTGATGCCGTCCTGCGAAAGCGTATAGCTGGGGCAGGCCGCCGAGTACATGGTCACGTCTTTGCCCATGAACTGCTGGGCAAGCGCTACCATGTCGGTCACGGAGTAATCGGTACTCACGCTCTCGGCCAGCTGACCGATCACGTTGGGAAGCTCAGCGGGGCTGGAAGCAAGCACTTGCTTGATGATGGCCTCAACGATGATGCGCTGCGCCTGTGCGCGGCCGAAATCGCCGCCGGCAACGTTGTAGCGCTCACGTGCGAAGGTGAGCGCCTGCTCGCCGTTGAGCTTCTGCTCGCCAGAGTTGATGGTCACGCCGCCCGACGTGGTGAAGCTCTCGGGCACATCCACCCAGATGCCGCCCAGGGTGTCCACTACGTCTTCGAGCTCATCGAAGTGAACTTCGGCATAATGCGAGATGGGCACGCCCGCGAACTCGGACACGCACTCTACGGCACCCGCCGCGCCACCGAACGCGTAGGCGGCGTTGATCTTTTGCGTGCCCTGGCCCTCGATGGTCACCATGGTGTCACGCGGGATGGAGATGAGGTCCACCGTGGCAGTGTCGGGGTCGATGCGGGCGAGCATGGTCACGTCGGAACGGCTGGCGGTATCGCCCTCGCGCGCGTCACTGCCCAAAATGAGCATGTAGAATGCGGAGCTTTCCTTGCCGTCCGCCGCCTGCGTGGGCTGTTCCAAAACCTGGGAGAGCGCCTGGCGGTCTTCCTCGTTCAGGCTCATGGAGGAGTTGAGGGAGTTGACCCACAGGGCGAGTGCCGCACCTGCGGCCACCACTAGCGCCAACACCACGCCCACGATGATGAGGGCGATCTTGGCACCTTTGTGGCGCTTCTTGCGCACCTTGATCAGGTTGTCGTCACGCCCGTTGTTGTAAGGGGAGCCGCCGCCATACGGAGCACCACCGCCAAAGCCTTGCTGGCCCTGGCCGTATGCCCCGTGCGAACCATGCGCACCGTATGTGGCGGGACGGTACCCACCCTGGGCATGAGAGCCGCGACCGGCCGTGGCAGGCCGAAAGCCCGCAGGGGTCGTAGAGCCCGGCACGCCTTGAGGCGCCTGCCCGCCGGCATAGCCCCGACCGCCCGCAGGCTGGCCGAAGCTTTGGCCGCCCCTCGGCTGGCCGGGTTGACCCGGCTGGCCTGACTGGCCGCCTCGGGGCTGCCCGGGAATATGTTGGTTTCTCTCGCTCATATCTCTATGCGCTGTGCCAGATTCCGCTCGCCTGAATCTCTGGCGTTTCCTTTCTCTATCGTATGGCGCGGGGCCGCGCTTCGGAGCCTTTTGCTCCGTTGCCGACCGACGCGCCCTCGCGTCACCTGAAAATGTTCGGAGGCGATGATAGCACCCCCCCCCCATTGGGTGTTCAGTCGGTTGGAGGAGTATTCGGCGTGCGCGCCGTCTGGTAGGAG
>CAUWMI010000212.1:0-3985 GCA_963559755.1 uncultured Slackia sp.
ACAGCAGCCCGTGCTGCGATTTGCCTTCGGGAACAGCTCCCGAGCACCGCAAATCCAGAAATAGCAAAACTCATGGACGTTTTTGCGACTTTCCCGGCCAAATCAACGTAGACAAAACAACTTCGCGGTGGCCAGCCAAGCGACTCAACATCTTGCAAGACATGAACGTACGCAAACCCCAGGTAGAAGTAGGGTCCGTCTATGGCCCACGCTCCAAACAAAGGCAGAAAACCCCTGCTGGACCCATCCTGACAATCGATAATCCCGGGAAAATCGCAAAAACGTCCATGAACATGCCAATTCCTGGCATCATGCGATATTGCGCGCTCGTCCGAAACCAAGATTCTAAACGACTAAAGCCGTAGCGCTTTCAGAAGTCTCGTTTGCCGCTTCCAGTAATCCTCAGACCTTGGGCGAATTCGATGACCACAATAGCGCGCAACAAGTTGCGCAATCGCCCGCAAGGCCATCCGGCTTTTTGTCTGCATGTTTGTT
This sequence comes from uncultured Slackia sp., assembly GCA_963559755.1. GTDB lineage: Bacteria > Actinomycetota > Coriobacteriia > Coriobacteriales > Eggerthellaceae > Slackia. Next base: position 496 of record CAUWMI010000212.1, read on the forward strand.
ACGGTAATAACATGCACGCCCAAAAGGTCCAAATCGCTCCGACGCTTTGCATCTGCCGCAATGCGACTCGGGCCTGTATGCCACAAATCACTATCGTATTCAACGCTCACGGAGCCGCGCTCCCAATACAAATCGCATCGATAGCTTGACTTTGCCAGAGGATTTGCCGTCCTATCGCGCACCCTAACGCTCACTTCGCGATTCATCTCCGGCATCCCCAGCCCGAAGCCGCCAAAAGAGCAGGGCAATCCCAGGATCATCGCCATTTTCGTTTCCATGTGCGAGGCGGACCCATCCCGAATGTAGCGCACCGCCCTCTGCGCCTTTCTCCTTCCCTTCATGCCCTTAGCCCCATCAACAAACGTCGTCAAACGCGATACTGTGGTTACGGGCAAACGATATTCGTTGTCGCCTATCGAATAGCCACCGCACAGCTCAAAGCCCAACTCAATGAGTTGGTAGAACGAAAGCGAAGACGCCATCTGGATAAAGCATATCTCTGGCAGAACAGCACTCAGCCTTGAGTCAATCTTTGCAAGCCATCTGGAAGGATGCTTCGACGTGATCGAATGCAATGCCATTCCCGCCCTGGATGTTTTTGCCGCTTCTGCAGAAACAAGCACATGAATCGGCTCACCACCGTACGTCTCGATCATTTCTTCGAGGGCAGTGCCGACTGCGGGCGTGATTCCCTTAGCTTTATCGAGCGCTCGAGAACCGAGATTGCCCTCCGCATCACGTCCATCAATAAAGGCGCATTCTTCGCCGTCGTGAAATCCGGAGCGACAACGATTCCAAAAACTTTGGATTTCCTCATTTGCGGGAACCTCGCCCTCGCCGATACCCTTTCGCGGAGACATGGAGGCAGCGTCGTGGAACAAGGACGCGATTCTCCAATAAAGCAACGCGGTTTCGTGCGAAATGATTACCATTACGCCTCCATTGCATTCGGAAAACTCATAGCTGAAGAAGCCATGACAAGGACTTTTATCTCTTTTAAGCATAGCTTCCGAACCTTTCCGAAGCCTTTCCCGAAGCTTGCGATTATCCGATGCAAACTACCCGCGTTCGCGCAACGCTTGCCTAAAAAGCTTGCGGAGAATGGCCCACTTGCAGTGCAGTTTTCACGCGTTTTCCCTTCTCGTTCTGACCAAAACCTTGCCGAAATCTTGCCGAGCTTTATCGGCCCACCAAATCATGATGTCCAGACCGAATACTGCCCCACGGCTGCCGCACCAAGAAACGCATGGGCTTCTCGCCATGCGGGGCCGCCCATAGCAAAACGTGGCCTGCCAGCATCGCGCGACCGCATGCTGCCTGGCCGCACAACACGAGCCGCATGCGACAAATTGCCGATTTCGAAGCAAACGCACGCCAAACCCCAGCCCAGCACGCCCCGAACGTGAGCTCACCTACGCAGTACCCTTCTCTCCGGTATACTGGCCGCCGAACAACGAAAGCGCATGAACGCACCGAAAAAGCCGACAAAGCGTGAGCCGGATAGCATAGGAAGAAACGCCGCCCGCAGAGGCACAAGCGACACGCACACTTCGCAGGGAGGAACAGATGGGTATTAATCTGCACTACATTGAGCAAGGCTCAGGCGAACCCCTCATCCTCCTCCACGGAAACGGAGAAGACAGCACGTATTTCAAGTATCAGATTGAGCACTTCGCTACCTCGCATCGCGTCATTGCGGTCGATACACGCGGCCACGGGAAATCACCGCGTGGCACCGCCCCGTTCACCATCCGCCAATTTGCCGAAGACCTTGCAGGCTTGATGGACGACCTCGGCATCAAACGCGCCGATATCTTGGGGTTCTCAGACGGAGGTAACATTGCGCTCGTCTTTTCAACCAAGCATCCTGATCGCGTGAATAAACTCATCGTCAATGGGGCAAACCTTTACCCCTTCGTAATGAAAACGCATGTGCTTTTTCCTATTGTCGTTGAGTTCTGCCTTGCTTCGCTGCTTGCGCCCGTGAGCAAACGTGCAAAATCCCATTCGGAGCTGCTTGGTCTTATGGTGAACGACCCAAACCTTGCCCCTGAAGACCTCGCGGAAATACAGGCCCCCACGCTTGTTATCGCCGGAGTGCACGACATGATTCGCGAAAGTCATACGCACCTCATAGCGCGATCGATTCCCCACGCCTCACTGGCAATCATACAGGGCGACCATTTCGTGGCAGCAAAGAATCCTTCCGCTTTCAATGCCGAAGTCGAGCGCTTTCTACGCACAAAAAGAGACGAATCCTGAGGTTTTGTGCGCCAAAAAGCATCAAACCGGTCAGGAGCTTAAATTCCGAAGGAAACGCGGCCAGAAAGATCAAAACTCGTGGACGTTTTTTCGACTTTACCGGCACCTTTGGGCAATATGCACACGAACGACAAGCGCTTAGCGCTGATTTCCAGGAATGTGTCAGAGGCATTTGGGCTTTGCGCCTCTTTTACCTGGGGTTTTGCAGAACCTTCCGTAGTGTCATCAGCAAGGGGGACGCATCCATCTTCTCGGATGACGCATTTGACCCGGGAAACTCGAAAAAACGTCCACGAGTCGGCCCGATTTTGTCCGCGCCTGATTCAATCTAGCGGTGCTCAGCACAATCTGACGCGATACGCGGATTGACGGAGCGAGGGATTTAGCAAACGGCACACCGTCCTCTCTCCCTACGCGCTACGCGCGGCGGCTGAAGTCGCGCATCAGGTGCTGACGATCCTTTTGACCCGTCTTGCGCAGGATGTTGTGCACGTGCACCTTCACGGTGGAGGGCGCCAAGCTCATCTCGGACGCGATGTTCTGGTTGTCCTTACCCGTCAGAATCTCGCGCAGCACCTCGGTCTCGCGTGTCGTGAGGTTGTAGAAGTGCGCGTAGCGCGGCAGCGTCTCATCGATGAACGCATCCACGCGCGAGCTGCCGCCGATGGGCGGAGTCTTGAAATGAATCGCCAGCCTGCCCCAGCAGTACGAAACGGCGCTTGCCGCACAGGCGATCATCAGCATGTTCTCGGCGATATTGCGTTCGGGCAAAAACGGCACGATGCCCGAGCGAAACACCTCGGGGTCGACCAGGAACATGAACACGATGTTCTCCGTCACAATGAGCGTATTCAGAACGAGCGCGGCGAAATACAGCGGCATGGCGCTCCGCATGCGGTCGCGCGTGAGCTCGGACGAAGTGACGTAACGAAAGCCCAGGTAAACCAGGAACGCGTAGATGCACACCTCGCGCACGCTGTAGAACAAGAACTGGTGCACCGGCCCCGGGGGAATAGCGATGAGCACCACCACGCTCCACGCCACGAAAAACGCCGCGGGGAAAACCAGCACGAGCCGACGCTTCTCGTTGAAGAAGCTGCATATCACAAGCCATGCCGCCTCGATAATGCCGGCTCCCGTAAGCACGGCCGCGATGGGCGCGCCTACAAAGTGAACCTGCTTCAGCGCCTCTCCCATGCTGTATAAAATAAAATCATCCTGGAAGACG
>CAUWMI010000213.1:0-3950 GCA_963559755.1 uncultured Slackia sp.
AGTTTCATCGCTCTGGCTCGTCTTGCCTCCAATGCTCGGAGAGTGTGTTGCATTTCGGCGGCATTTATCGTGTGTGCTCTTGCTGGCATCCTTCGGGTTGACTTTGGGGCAAGCGGTGGGGCGGTGGTGCGTCTGGCAGTATTCCTTGTAGTGATGGTCCTCCTGTGGAAAGATGTGGGGAGTGTGCTGGGCCGTCTTTCTGATGGGTTGCCGGCCGCCGATTTGGAGGTGGAAGCTCCGAAATCATTCCTTGCACCGATGCATGCGTTCTTCCCGTGCGTGTTCCTGGTGTCCATCATTGCGGCATTCGGCTCGATGATTTCCCAGGGCGGCCAGGCGGGTGTGTTTTCCCACGTATTGAATGCCGCCGTGCTCGTGGCGGCGTTTCTTGTAACGTTTAAACGCAGAGCATCCGAGGATATGCTGTTCACCTGCGTTTACCTGGGGATTCTCGCCGGGTTGCTTCTTGTTCCGTTCTCTGAGAGCGGTATGCTTCCTGCTGCCCGGATGATTATAGGTGCATGCTCTTCTTGCTTCTCGGTGCTCTACATGCTGGTGGTTTCTTCGGTTGGGTCGAGAAACATCTTCGCGCTTTTGCCTACGTTGGGTATCGCGTCGGGTGCCAACGGGTTCGGAACGATGGTCGGAGCGATTATGGGCGGCTTTGCGTCAAGTCATGCAATCATGCTGACAGGCGGTGCATTTGCAGCTGCCGCGGCATTCGTCTTTGCGGCGTTCATTTGGTTGTTCTTTAAAAAGTTCAGTTTTTCTGAGACGGTTGGGTCTGTTGAGCCGGTGGCGAAGGTGAATTTACCTGCCGGGGATGCGGAAACGCTTTCTCTTCGAAGCGAACGCGTAGCTGCTCGCTACGGCCTCACTGCTCGAGAAGGAGAGATTCTCGATTTGCTTGCCCGCGGGCGTAATACCCGATTCATACAAGAGAAACTCGTGATTTCGCCCAATACGGTGCGTACGCACATCAAACATATCTACCAAAAGCTTGACGTACATTCTCAGCAGGAACTCATTGATTTCGTAAGTGGTGAATAGACTCGTCGGTTTCATCCGCATTACGTTTGCGAAATGAGCGAAATACTCCCCATTCCAGCCCTTTGTAGAACTTTTTCGCTCTATTGTAATAAAGTGGACGTGAATTTTACGATTTGACGCTACAATGGACAGACCCGCTCGTAAGGCGGGTCTTTTCGTAATGGCAATCGGTGCGGCGCTCTGGCAAACGAGCAAGCGTTTCGGCGGAATACGGATACTCCAATGAACCTGTGATGCTGGACGCAGTTGTAGCGATACTGCCGCGTTGGCGCGGGGCGATTGCTGCGATGTTGCCGGGGTCAGCGTGCAGCACGCGACGCTTTCGAGATATGCGAAGGAGGATAGGCGCCATGACAAGAGTGTGCAACTTCTCGGCGGGACCTGCGGTTTTGCCGGAAGCCGTGCTGCGCGAAGCGGCCGATGAAATGCTGGACTACCAGGGGTGCGGCATGTCCGCCATGGAAATGAGCCATCGTTCCTCCGCGTTCAAACGCATCATCGAAGAGGCCGAGCAGGACCTGCGCGACCTCGCCGGCATCCCCGACAACTATCGCGTGTTGTTCCTCCAGGGCGGCGGCTCGACCCAGTTTGCCATGGTGCCCATGAATCTCATGAGGGGCGCAGCGAGCGGTGTCACCGCTGGAGCAGTCGGCCATGCGGATTACATCGTGAGCGGCACCTGGTCCAAGAAGGCCCTTGCCGAAGCGCAGCGTTTTGGCGATGCGCGTTGCATCGCCACCTCGGCTGACACGAACTTCGACCGTGTGCCCGATATGGCGAATATCCAGATCAACGCCGATGCGGACTACGTCTATATTTGCATGAACGAGACGGTCAACGGCAACGTGATGCGCGAGCTGCCCGACACCCAGGGCAAGCCGCTCGTGGCCGATATATCGTCATGCTTCCTCTCTGAGCCTATCGATATCGAGCACTACGGCCTCATCTTCGCCGGCGCACAGAAAAACGTGGGTCCGGCGGGCGTGACCATCGTCATCGTGCGTGACGACTTGATTCCTGAGGGCGATCTGCCCGGCGTGCCCACCATGATGCAGTACCGCACGCACGCCGACGCGGGCAGCCTCTACAACACGCCGCCGTGCTATGGCATCTATATCTGCGGCAAGGTATTCAAGTGGTTGAAGGGCATGGGCGGCCTTGCTGGCATGCAAAAGGTCAACCAGGCGAAAGCCCAGCTGCTCTATGACTATCTCGATAAGAGCAAACTGTTCCGTGGATATGTACGTCCGCAGGATCGCTCCCTCATGAACGTGACGTTCACGGCGGGCGACGAAGCCGATGCCGCATTCATCAAGGCAGCCAAGGCGCAGGGCTTCGAAAATCTCAAGGGCCACCGTAGCGTGGGCGGCCTGCGCGCGAGCATCTACAACGCTATGCCCGTCGAAGACGTGCAAGCCCTGGTCAACTTCATGCAGGAGTTCGAAGCGTCCTATTCGTGTTCATCACAGTCTATGTAGGGGGAGTTCGGCACGCCATCGTGCCGCTCCTCGCGCCGTGTATTCAAACGCGTCGCGGCTCCCCCACCTCCCAACGCCGTAATCATGCGGCGTTTTCTATTTGGCCATCTGCATGAATCAGCCCATGCATCCAGCGAATTAAGGAGATTTGTCATGCGACGCATTAAGACCATCGACGACATCACTAAAGACGGCCAGGTTACCTTCGGTGAAGGCTACGAATTTGTGGACGACACGACGCAGGCCGATGCCATTCTGATGCGCTCCACCGATCTGCACGGCTATGACCTGCCCGAAAGCATTCGTGCCATCGCGCGCTGCGGCGCAGGTGTGAACAACATTCCCGTTGAGGAATACGCCCAACGCGGCGTGGTGGTGTTCAACTCGCCCGGTGCCAACTCCAATGCTGTGAAGGAAATCGTGCTGGCCATGATGATTCTTGCCAGCCGCGGCGCGCTGCAATCCATGCAATGGGTGCGCGACAATGCCGATGATCCCGACATTTACGTTCATGCCGAAAAAGCCAAGAAAGCGTTTGTCGGCCATGAGCTCAAAGGCAAGCGCGTGGGCGTGGTGGGCCTGGGCAATGTGGGCTCCAAGGTGGCCAATGCGTGCGTCCAGCTGGGCATGGACGTATACGGCTATGACCCGTTCATCTCGGTCGAGCACGCGTGGGCGCTTTCGCAGGAGGTGCAGCGCGTGGCCACGCTCGAGGATTTGTGCCGCGGTTGCGATTACCTAACCGTGCACGTGCCGTCCAAGGCCGACACCATCCGCATGATTGGCGCGAAGCAGATTGACATGCTGGCTCCGGGCGCGGTGCTCATCAACTTTTCACGTGAAACCATCGTGAACGAGGATGCCGTGGACGCGGCGCTGCGCGAGGGCAAGCTTTCGTGGTTCGCCACCGATTTCGCCACGCCCAAGACGGTGAAGATGCCCAACACGTTCGTGACCACGCATCACGGCGCCGGCACGCTGGAGGCCGAGGCCAACTGCGCCGATATGGCAATCTCCGAGCTCAAGGATTATCTGGAAAACGGCAATATCGCCAACTCGGTGAACTATCCCACGTGCTCCATGGGCAAGGCGCGTGCCGCGAGCCGCATCGCCTGCCTGCACGCCAACGTGCCCAACATGATTGGTCAGATCACCGCCGTGCTCGCCAAGGATAACGCCAACGTGCAGCGCATGGTCAACGAAAGCGCTGGTGAGAACGCTTATACCATGTTCGACACCGACGAGCACCTGGATGACGAGACGATTGAGGAGCTCAAGCAGATCCCGTCGATCTATCGCGTGCGCGTGATCAAGTAGTCATCCGTTGCTGTCCGCCGGAAGGGTCGCCTGTCCCGAACGGCACACCCGTTCGGCTAGCGCTCGCTTCGCTCGCTATGCGCCTCACTAGGCTTATCAGTTTTT
>CAUWMI010000214.1:0-3796 GCA_963559755.1 uncultured Slackia sp.
AGGTGCGTTACTCCACGCCCAGCGCGTGCTTGGCAGCGATGCGGGCGAAGGTCGCGGTACGGCCAGCGTTCATGCCCGTGAAGTTGGACGGGTAGTTGTGCGGGTAGAAACCGCCCTGGTCGTTGCCGCACACGTACAGGCCTTCGATCACGGAGCCGTCGGCGCGCAGCGGCTGGCTGTTGGTATCGGTGATCACGCCGTGGATGGTCACCAGCAGCGCGCCAGCGATGCGAGCCGCATAGAACGGAGCGGTCTCAACGTCGGACAGGCGGTAGGCCGGCTTGCCGAAATCGGTGTCCTCGCCCTTGGCGCACAGCTCGTTGTAGTGTTCGATGGTGGCCAGGAAGGTCTCGGTGGTCTCGGCGTCGAAGCCCATGGCCTCGGCCAGGCCCTCGAGGGTGTCGGCCTTCTTGAGGCTGCCGTTCTCCAGACGCGGCTGCAGCCAGAAGGAATCGAGATGCTCCTTGCTCATGGCCTCGCAGTCATACACGTCGGCATTGAACGCGGTGCCGGAGGGAGCGGGATACAGGCGCGAGCAGCCGCAGGTGTCGAACTGCTTGATGTCGTCCCAGTAGTTGCCGTCCCACACGATCCAGCTGTAGTGACCGGGCTGGTTGGCGCCGGCGGCAAAGCTCATGGGGTAGCACTGGTCTTCGTTCATGAAGCGCTCGCCGCGGATGTTCACATGCAGGAACGGCTGGCTGCCGGGCAGGAAGATGTCGCCGCCGGTGCGGGAGCCGTCGAACTCGAAGCCGTCGGGCAGGATGGCGCGGTTCCATACCATGCAGCCGCCGCCCGCCTCAAGTTCGGCGCCGGCCCACAGGGCCATGCGGATGCCGTCGCCCGTCTCGCCGGTGGCGCTGGTCAAACCGCACCAGGTGGAGTTGCCGGGGGCCAGCTCGTCGAGCATCTCAAGGTTGGCACCGTAACCGCCGGTGCACACGATAACGCCCTTGGAAGCATTAATCTGGATGAAACCGTCCTCGCCCTCGGCAACAACGCCGGTCACGCGACCGGACTCATCCTGAATGAGCTGCTGAGCCGGGGTGTTGAAGCGAATCTCGCCACCCAGGTCATTGGTGAACACGTCGGACATAACCTTGAGATGCATGTAGGCGCCGTAATTGGGGCCGTCGGGATTGTACTCATCGAGGCAGGGGTTGTAGCACATGGCCGGGTAGTAGGCGTGCGGATCGTCGGGCGCATGCCACTCGAACGGGAAGAGCATGCCCTTGGGCTCCAGCGTCTCCTTCATCCACTCGATCATCTCGCCGGACTTCTCTGCCCAGGTCTTGTAGAGCGGAGCGTTGATGTCGCCGGCGTTCACCGTGGCGGCATGGTTGATGAGCGTGGGCACGTCCTCTTTGTGGTCGGGCTCGAGGTTGGAGTTCAGCGCGCCGATGGCCTCGCGAGCCATGGCGATGGCGCCGGCCTTCTCCAGCACGATGACCTTCGCGCCGTTCTGGGCGGCGGTGGTGGCAGCAACCAGGCCGCCGTTGCCGGCACCTACGACCACCAAATCGCAGTCGACGGTCTCGGCGAACTCGGTGGGCATCTCGGGCTGGTCGCGCCAAGAGCCGGTGGTTGCCGCAGCGTCGTTAGACGAAGATTCGCTAGCCGTGGTGGGCGAGCAGCCGGCAAGCACGCCAGCGGTGGCAGCGCCCGCAGCGGCAACGCCGCCGAACTTGAACAAATCGCGACGAGTGAGTTCCATAATTCCCTCCTATTGTCGATGCCAGACGGTGGCTGCATTGCGTGGCACGCATCGGATGCATGTGCGTTGCGTGTTGCGCATCACACCCGCCAACCCGCCCTCTACGGCTTGGCCCGCCCGGCTTTGATGATGTGCACTCTACCTGCGCGACGGAGGGAAATCATCGCGTGGTACAGGGGATTTATCAGGGGATTCGCGCCAAACGGCCAAGAAATACCCGAAAGTGGGGTATGCGCAGCCCTGCTTTATGCCTCTTGCTTTTGGTGCATTTTGGCAACCTTGCGGGCGGCGCGCTGCAAGGCATTCGTCTTGTCGAGCGTACGGTTTCGGAAGTAAATCGCCCAATTGAAACCAAGGAAAATCATATTGAGGAAGTACACAGCGAGTACCCAATTGATGGCTCCCGCGCAAAACTTTGCCGCAATGCCCGCCACATAGCCGAGCGTGATAAGCAAAATGAACTGCCAACTGGTTCCAGCGGCGGTACGCGCCTGATATGCCTTCCACGCGTTCATGGGCCACGAAAGACCAAAGCATATGAGCATAACGGCTTCCAAGATCTCAGCCATAAGTGCGCATCCTTCTCTCAACGCTCGCCGTGCCAGCGGACTTCATCCAAAATAGCTCGGCAGATAGTACGCCCATCGGAGCAAAACGTCCAGACAACAAGAGACGGTCTTAACGCATATTCCATCCATTTCGCCTGGAGCCTCCCTTTTCGATATGCAAAAGCGTTCAATGCATGCCGAACTCGGCACGCAAAAAGCCAACGCGCGCCCTGCCCGGCATTCAAAAACGAAGGGCACCGCTGCGCAAGCGTGAACCCCAAAGGCGAAGCGAAAATGATGGAATCACAATGAAAAAACGACGAGGGCTGAAACAAACGGCGATTTGCCGCAGTTTTCGAGGGGTGCCCCGAGTACACCGCCGTTCGGCTTCGCGTTTTCCCAGGTCACGGCCTCGCGCCGATTGGGCTACTTTAGGAAGTGCGCGAAAACTGCAGCAAATCGCCGTTTGTTTGCGGGGCGACTTTTACGCGGTTGCGAAACGACGTTCATGCGGTTGCAGAGCGACGTTCATGCTGCAGCAAATCGGCGTTTGTTTCAACGGGCCATAGAAAACACCGCCTAAAAGGGCGTCAGCAAGCTCGACTATGCGTATCGACATTCGTCTCAACGGGCTAAGAACAACTAGAGTGCCCGGACATCCCTCTTTCGACGATGGCCTGGCTGATAGCGCAATCAAGTAAAGCGCCCCTAGGTTCGGGAAACCCATCGACCCTCCTGGACTCTACCCCTTGCGAAAACCCGTCACCGAGATGCGCGACACGGGGTTTCCGGCGCCATCGGCAACGCGCACCGTGGCGAAACAAAGCGAACGGCCGCTCTTTTCCACCTCGCACTCGGCAATCAGACGAGCATCCTTGGGCGCGCTCATGAAATCAATCGTGCTCGAAGCGGTAACCGTGGGCGCTTGGCCTACATTGGACGCAATCGCAAACGCGAAATCGGCCAGCGTAAACGACACGCCGCCCATAAGCGCGCCCATGCCGTTGCGATGATCCGGCCCTATTTCCATGCTTACGCGAGCGTAGCCAGGACGCGCATCTTCGATCGTGGGCGTAAGCGTTGTGGTGGCATAGCGATCGCTTTCAAAGAATGCCCGCACCTCATCGAGCGATGCATCAGCCGCAACCAGAGGTTCTGCCATATCTGCCTCCTATTCTGTACAAAAAGGGGGCCGCACGCAGCGACCCCCTTTGGCTTTAGTCACGTTCCTCGCGGCACGCAGCCCGATACCCCTTACACATCCAAGTTCTTGAATGCCTCGGGAACCTCCTTGAAGCCCTTAGACTTCACTGCGGCAACAATCATGCCAATGACGAACCAGGTGATGCCCATCGCCCAGGTAAGCGCCTGGAAGCCAGTGAACACGTACACCAGAATGGCGATGCCGATCCAGGGGCAAATCAGGTACTTCACTACGCCGCCAAAGGAACGCTCCTTCTGCTTCACGAAGAAATACCAGAACACCGAGAAGTTCAGCATGATGAAGCCGAACAGGGCACCGAAGTTCACCAGC
>CAUWMI010000215.1:0-3763 GCA_963559755.1 uncultured Slackia sp.
TTGCATTGTAGCACATGGCAAGCCCGTCTGGCGCTGCATGGCGCCATACATACAACTTCCGTCGCAACAAAGAAGGACCAGCGATGTTCGATCAAGAGAAAATTCAGCAGGCAACCCGCCTTTTGCTCGAGGCGATCGGCGAGGACCCGCAGCGCGAGGGTCTGCTCGACACCCCCGCCCGCGTGGCACGCATGTACGAGGAAATTTGCGGCGGCATGCAGCAAGATGCCGCCGAGCACCTGTCCACCACGTTCGAGGCCTCCGAAGCTGGCATGGTGGTGGAGCGCGATATCCCGTTCTGCTCGCTGTGCGAACACCATCTGCTCCCGTTTTTCGGGCGCGCCCACATCGCCTACCTTCCCAATGGCCGCGTGGCCGGGCTCTCCAAGCTGGCGCGCACCGTTGAGGTGTTCGCGCGCCGCCTGCAGCTGCAGGAGCGCCTGAGCGCGCAGGTGGCGGATGCCCTGATGGAGCATTTGGGGGCCAAGGGCGTCATCGTGATGATGGAGGCCGAGCACATGTGCATGTCTATGCGCGGCGTGAGCAAGCCCGGCACGCAAACGGTCACGCTGATTAAGCGCGGCGCATTCGAAGAGGATCCCGCGCTTGTGGACGAGTTCTTCCGCATGGTGGGACGGCGTTAGCTTGCTCAATGCGCGGCGAACGATTCATGCGTGCGGTTCGCGAAAATGCGCCCAATAGCCTGCATCATTGCCGACGAATGCGGTACGCTGCTTTCGAAGAGAGAAAGGGGTATCGGCCATGAGCGATGAGAAGCCTGAGTATTTCAATTCGGAAGAAGGCGGAGAAAACCCCTCGCGCAGCGGTGCCACGGAGGCGACGTTCGTGCGGGCGGAGGTCGTGGCGCCACCGCTGAAGCGTGCCAGCGACGTTGCGGCCGGTCGCGCTCACGAAGGGCCAGTTTCTCCTGCGCCCATGCCCGAGGTGGAGGCCATTCGCACGCACCCCTTATTCGAGGAGTGGTACGGACGCCTTGAGGTCGCCGAGGCCGATCGCGAATTCTGCTGCCATCAGATGCCCCACCTGCTTGATGTGGCGCGCATCGCTTACATCCGCGTGCTTGAGCGCGGCCTGCCGTTTCGCAAGGAGGTCGTATATGCTGCGGCCCTTCTGCACGACATCGGCAAAGCGGTGCAGTATGAAGGGGGCGAGCCACACGAAGTCGCGGGCGCGCGCATCGCTCAGGAAATCCTTTTGGACGTGGATGGGTTCGATCCGCGCGAGAAGACGATGATCGTGGCTGCTGTTGCGCAGCATCGACGCTGGTCGGATGCGTCAACACCATTGGGCAAGCTGCTCTATGAGGCCGATAAGGCATCGCGCGCGTGCTTCGTCTGCGCCGCGCATGAAGCATGCACATGGCCTGATGAGCGCAAGAATAGGGGAATCGGGATATAAGGAGGCCGCAATGGATCAGATTCGCATCGTCGATCTCGAGGTGTTCGCCAACCACGGGGTGTATCCCGAGGAGAACGCGCTCGGGCAGAAGTTCCTGGTGAGCGCCACCTTGCATGCGGATTTGAGCCGCGCGTGCGAGACCGATCGCCTGGAGTATTCGGTGAATTATGGTGAGGTGTGCCATCTCATCGATCGGGCCATGAAAGAAGAAACGTTTGATTTGGTCGAGCGCGTTGCCCAGATGCTTGCCGACGCTATCCTCGCGGCGTATCCGGCGGTTGAGCGCGTTGATATTGAGGTGAAAAAGCCTTGGGCGCCCATCGGTTTGCCTCTGAAGTATGTGTCGGTGGCCATTTCCCGTACGCGCATCTAGGGCGGGCTGGCTAAGGTGACGGCCGCCCCGCGGCGCCTCCAGCCACGACGCGCAGCCAAAAGGGGTCGGTCATTCCGCGAAAGCCCGCCGGTCGCGACGTACGGCCTAGATCATCGACGGCCGAAGTCCGTGTGCATCATCAAGAATATGCTTCGATTCGCTTGACGCAACGTAACGTTGCGCTGGTAGGGTGCGCGCGCAAGCAAGCGGAACAAATCTCCCCGAATCCCGATTTTCCTTTATCCGCTCTCTATCACGTCGTTTCCTATGGGCATGATCGCAAGTCGGCGCGCGTAACAACGGCACTCTACCTCCTGAACGATCCTATCTTTCATGGCATCGAGTCCTTCGGGGGAATGGGCGAGTTCGAACAGCGCGTCAGCTCTCTCGAGGAGCTCGAAGAGCATGGTGACCTCGTATGCCCTGGTGGTTTCGTCGATGTGTTCCTGCATGCTTCCTCCTGTGTCTGCGTTTCCCCGGAGGGATCCCCATGCCTATCTGCGCTTTATTCTTTCTGAATCCTCAAAAGTACCGATATAGTTCCAGTTCGAGTGTACTCTAACGCATAGCCTTTGTCCTCTATGGACGAGCTAACGCGAAAATTTGGCATCAGGCTGAAGCAGCTTCGCACTGAGTCGCATCTGACTCAGCAGCAGCTTGCGCTCATGGTTGGCGTGAGCTCCAAATACGTGTCTGATATTGAAAACGGCCGCGGCAATCCGACGCTTACCACCATGGGGAAGTTCGCGCGCGGCCTGGATGTGTCCACTGCGGAGCTACTCGATGGGGTCGATTACGAGGCCTTTTGATTGAAGCTTCCTCATCCGCTCCCCGAATGCCGCCAGATAGGCCGCAAGGTGTTCTGAGAGCACGCTCGTCTCGTTTGGCCGCTCGACAAAGCATACGGGCAGGGCTATTCTCTCGCGTGGGGCGATGTCTTTTACCACGGTATCAGGGGCTATCTGTTTAATCGAGGCGTGATCGGCTACGAAGATGATTCCGCCTTCCCGCAGGAACTCCGGCTCATCTCCCATGCGCACGTCGACGAAATTCGGCAACACCTGCGCTTCGTCGAAGGCTCTGGCAATAACCTTGTAGCAGGTCCCGATGTCGATGGGCCGCGCAATGGGGTACTGGGCGATGGTGCGCAGCGAAAGGTGGCCGTATGCCGCCGAGGCAAAATTATGCGATTTGGATACGGCAACCTTGAGAGGGAAGGAAAAGAGCCGACGGCTACGCAGGTCGCCTTCGTAAATCGGCCCGATGACCACGGCGGCATCGAACATGCCGCTACGCATCGCCTCGAGGCATGCCCCGTTCGAACTGGGAAGAATGTCCAGATCGATATTGGGATGATCAAGCTTGAACTGGTCGAATAGCGCTGGCGAGAGCCATCCGCATCGAAATGGGAACGATGCCATAACCAAGTCGAACTCGGCATCGTCGAGCTCTGCGAGCGTATGCTCGTGGGCAATATCGTAAATCCTATTTATGCACGCTATAGCATCGATGACGGGTTCGTAGAGTTTCTTACCCAGCTGCGTGGGGCGGTAGCTGCGTCCGGCGGGCTCGAACAGCTCGACCTTGAGCTCGCTCTCAAGGAGATGGACGGCTCGCTCGATTGCGGGAGCGGTGACGTACACCTTCTTTGAGGCAGCGAAAAAGCTGCCTGCTTCTATCGTGGCGGCGAAGTATTCGAGCTGATTGAGATACATGATTGCGACTCCCCGTTTGCAATTATGATTTATTCCAAAATTTGTCGATAAACGACTAATTTTTGGCGATAAACGACAAATTTCAACGATTATAGATTGACTGCAAAGTATTTATGCGGACTGCAAAGCCATACTTTGCAGTCGTGCGCGTACTTGTGGACATAATGAGAAGGGGTGGGTGCTTCAAGCGGAGATTGATGCTGGCCGGCCCTGCCGATGGTGTGCGTTGGAGTCGAAAACTGGAGCCAGAAGGGGA
>CAUWMI010000216.1:0-3695 GCA_963559755.1 uncultured Slackia sp.
AGCAGGTTCATCAATCCCAGCGACACCGAGATGATGGCCATGAAGTAGATGAACCAGCCGAGGCCTTGCGCGGCGAAATCCACCGACATCACCGCCATACCCACCACGCTCGTGGACTGCGACACCACGGTCGCCGCGGTCTCGGGGTTGAACAGGCTCACGATGGCCTGCGCCGTCACGCCGATAACCATGAATCCCATCTGGATGGCATCGAGCGGATTGAGGTTCACGTGCTGCATCTCGCCCGTGGTCATGGTCACGTCCACGCCGATGACCGAGAACGCAAGCACGAACGCCAGCACTGCGAACAGCAGGTTCATGAAGATACCGGCAAGCAGGATGACGGTACGCTTCCAGAACGGCTGAGCACGGTAGGTTTGTGCGCGTTCAAGCAGGTAGAGCGCATGCGGGTCCTCGAAGAGGCGCGGCGTGCCCTGCGCCAGGTCGATGCCCGCCTTCTTGTCGCGATAGGCGCGCGTGCGGAAGATGTTGTGCTCGTCCTTCTTGCCGGGGCCGTCCACGCAGCCCCAATCTTCAAGCACGTACATGACATCGATAGCATCCTCCAGGCTGATGCCCAGCTCCTCGGCCACGTCGTCGGCGTACACGGTGCCGTGCTCGTAGGCATAGGCCAGCGCGCGCTCGATATGGGGGTTCTCCTCCCCCGGCTCCATGCCGCACACCTTGGCGTAGCCGCCCAGGGGCACCGCTGTCACGCCGAACTTGGTGCCCTTGCGCGTGAAGCCGATGTTGGGGCCGGGCAGGCCGAGCATGAATTCCGTCACGCGCACGCCGAACGCACGCGCCGCCAGATAGTGCCCGCCCTCGTGGATAAACACGAGAATGCTCAGCACGATAACGATGAGCACGATCATCAAAACGATATCCATGAACTAATCCTTCTCAATGGTTACCATGCGGATGCTTTCCGCATCTCTCGGATTTCTCGCTGCATTTATACCAAGCCCGCGCACCCCTTCGCCAATCAGAAGCCAACCTGTTGCAGAATATCCAAACCCCCCTGCGCAGAATACGCACGGCAACGCAGCCCATAACGCACGGGGCCCCCGGAACACTCCGGAGGCCTCTCGGGTTTCATCGCATGCATCTACCACCGCAATGCCCGCAATTACGAACGTATTCGCCCGACACGCCCTACATCGCCGGCGGATACCCGCCCTTGGGAGGCAGCGGGGCTTCTTTGGGGCCCCATTGGGCAACTTCGAATTGCGCGGTCCAGTGGCCCACCGTGCGAAGCGTGACCATCATCAGGAACGTCGAAGCAACCTGCAGGGCAAACGTCACCACCAGCATGACGAGCGACATGCCCAGCATGGCTGCCGAGGGATCAAGAAGCGCCGCGTACGTCCAGTTCGAGATGCTCGATGCCGCAAACGAGAGCGCCGTGTTGAGGACGCAGTACGTAAGCCATACGGGAACAAGCCCGCCCGCATCGCGCCCGATCATCTGGAAGATTTTGCCCACCTGCAGGCCGGCGCCACCGTCGCGGTAGAGCGCCATGCGCATCATCGCCACCCAAATCACGGGCATGACCAGCCATTCGACCGCAAACGAAATGATCTGGCCGGGCAGGTCCAACACCACATCCGTTGCCGCAATAGTCGCGCCGCCGAACGCTGAGCTTCCCAGCGCGCCCGACGCTATCTGGGCGGCCATCTGCCCCGACATCAGCGCAGCGGTCACCACGCCGGGGATGAGTGCATACAGAAGCGCCAGGCCGAACGCGCGCCAGCCGAACGCGTAGAGCACGCCGTCGGAGTTGTCGAACAAGTGCGAGCGCATGGGTGTCTCGATGCGCCATGCTGCCTCGCGCGCCCACCTGAGCAGAAAGCCATACATGACAACCGCGCCGAAGATGGGAATGCACGTAACAATTGCCAGAAGCAGCAGGACGCCGAGCCACTTCGGCGTATGGACGATATCCGCCACCGCCTGTTTGAGATATGCGAAGCCGCCCTTGATGCCGCTCGCTTGCGTTTGATCCATGAGTATCCCTTCGCTATCGGCAATGCATCCGACGTTATGCAGCCTCGTGTTGAACAGTCGCAGAGATGGTATCACGCGGTACCCCCTTGCGAACTCCCGCACGGTGCTTCAGCCGATTACCGTTACCAAGAATTTGACAACGACGACTACTTCTCGTGCGCCTTCAAGAACTTGCGGGCCTCGGCGCGTGCCCAGGCGTCAATCTCAGAGAGCTGGGCCAGGCTCTCGACCACCTGCACGCCCTGCGTCTCATGGCGATTCATCACGTGCTCCACGCAGGCATCGATGTCAAGATACCCGCACGCATCTTTCAAGAACGTCGCTACGGCCACCTCATTCGCCGCGTTCATCACGCACGGCAATGTGCCACCCACGCTGCCAGCATGGCGAGCAAGCGCCAGGCAGCGGAACGTATCGGTGTCGGCGGGATAGAATTCCAGGCTTCCCAGCTTCGTGAAATCGAGCGGTTCAACCGGCGCATCCCAGCGATCGGGATAGCTCAGCGCGTACTGGATGGGGATGCGCATGTCGGTGGTACCCAAATGCGCCTTCACGCTGCCGTCGGAGAACTCGACCATGGAATGGATCGCGCTCTGCGGCTGCACGACCACCTTGATGCGGTCGTAGGGCATATTGAACAGGTGGTGCGCCTCGATGACCTCGAGGCCCTTGTTCATGAGCGTGGAGGAGTCGATGGTAATCTTGGGACCCATATGCCACGTGGGATGTGCGAGCGCCTGCTTGGAGGTCATGTTTGCCAGCTGGTCACGCGTCTTGCCGCGGAACGGCCCGCCGCTCGCCGTGACCCAGAGCGCCGTGACCTCGGCCGCGCGCTCCCCCATCAGGCATTGATAGATGGCGCCGTGCTCGGAGTCGATGGGCATGAGCGCGCCATGCATGCCGGGCGCATCCACCATACCTGCTGCGCGCCCCGCCACCTGGCCCACGCTCACGCACGCCTCGTCGCGCGCGCCCTGCGCCGCCGCGAGCTGCGCATCCACCTTGGCGGCCAAGGGCATGATGAGATCGCCTGCCACCACGAGGCTCTCCTTGTTGGCAAGCGCCAAGCGCTTCCCGCAAGCCAGCGTCTCGTACGACGCACGCATGCCCGCCGCACCCACGAGCGCATTTACTACCATGTCCACGCCGTCCATGCGCGCAAGCTCCAGCAGGCCTTCCTGCCCAAAGCCCACGCTCACACCGCCGTGAGCGTTCGCCAAGCGGGCATCGTCGCGCAGCGCCTCGTTGCCAAACGCGATATGGCGAACCTTGAACTCATGCGCCTGAGCAATAACAGCATCCACTCTGGAGTGAGCGGCAAGGCCCACCACCTCGAGCTTGTCGGAGTGACGTCGCACCACGTCGAGCGTCTGCGTGCCGATGGAGCCGGTAGACCCAAGAATGACGATACGAAGCTTGGACATGAAAACCTCCTCGAGCGAAAGCATCATATGTTTCGTCGATTATATTGCAGGTTCGATAAAAACAGTGAGACGCGGTGAGATGCCGGAGATAGCCCCGCCGCGCGGCCGAGCGTGCTATGCACGTGAGGGTAAGCGCACAAGGGGCTAGATTCGACATCTCACCGCGTCGCACCGTCGCAGCGCCTCTGGATGTAGTTCCGCTGTTCGGCAGAACGGCGGAACCTAAAAGACGTAGGGAATGCAGTTGCCATAGACAAGCAGGAC
>CAUWMI010000217.1:0-3672 GCA_963559755.1 uncultured Slackia sp.
GCGTACCGGTTTCTGTTCTGCGACCCGCTGCGCGGCATGACGAACCCGCTGGGCGATCCCGCGCTTCCCGACCTGCTGGAATCCGCAAGCCGTGAAGCCGACCGTCTTCGCAAGGAGACTGAGGCGCTCAACCCCTCGCGCCGCCAGGAGCCCTATGCCGACAACCGCCTGGTACACAACTCCCTTATCGCCCGCGCGGCGCTTACCCGCAGGCTGGAGGAGCAGAACGGGCTCGCCGGCCGCCTCCCCTTCGCAGGGCGCAACAACGCAGCGACATCCGCCCCTTCCGCCGGCCAGCAGGTTTCCGCATCCTGCCAGACGGCGGTTGCACCCGGCAACACCATGCCTGGCAACGCCGCTGCACCCACCAACACCCCCGCGCCGCCCCAGTCTATCGCCTGCGTCTTCTCGTTCGCATCGCGCCTCTCGGCACGCCCGAGCGACCTTTCCGCCGAGGAGAACGCCGTGTTCATGAACCTCATGCTGGGCGTCATGGACTCCATCCGCGGCGACGGAGCCAACCGCAACACGCTCGTCCTGGTGGTGAACAAGGTGGCCGACGTGCCGCCCTGGTTCTTCTCCGGCAACCCCGACGTGCGCACCGTGGCCCTTCCCAACCCCGACCGCGCCTGCCGCGCCGCGTTCGTCGAGGCGAACTTCCCCGCCCTGCAGCCTGCCGCAATGGCCAAGCAGCGCGAGAAGTTCATCGACGTGACCGACTCCATGAAGCTCGCCGAGGTGGACGAGCTGCGCCGCCTGGCGCTCAAAAGCAGCACGCCGCCCGCCGATATGCCGCAGCTGGTGGACGTATACAAGTACGGCATCAAAGAAAACCGCTGGGCCGACGTGGCCGATAAGCTGCGCGAAGCCCCCGAAGAGGCGCTGCGCCGCCGCGTGAAAGGCCAAGACCGCGCCATCGAGAAGATCGTCACCGTGCTCAAGCGTTCGGTCATGGGGTTCTCGGGCATGCAGCATTCCTCGGGCACCAAGCCCAAGGGCGTGCTGTTCCTTGCCGGGCCCACGGGCACCGGCAAGACCGAGGTGGTCAAAGCCGTGACCGAGCTTCTGTTCGGCGACGAGCGCAGCTATCTGCGCTTTGACATGAGCGAATATTCCTCCGAGAACTCCGACCAGAAGCTCTTTGGCGCTCCTCCGGGATATGTGGGCTACGAGCAGGGAGGACAGCTCACCAACGCCGTGAAATCCAACCCCTTCTCGGTGCTTTTGTTCGACGAGATCGAAAAGGCGCACCCGTCCATCATGGACAAATTCCTGCAGATCTTGGAGGACGGCCGCATGACCGACGGCCAGGGCAACACGGTGTACTTCAGCGAGACGATCATCTTCTTCACGAGCAACGTGGGCATCTCCGAGGAGGTGCTCGACGAGCATGGCCGCGCCGTGGGGCGCCGCAACATCGTGCAGCCCGGCGAGCCCTACGACCAGATCGAACAGAAGGTGAAGGACGCCATGGCGGTGCATTTCAAGCCCGAGGTTCTGAACCGCATCGGCGAGAACATCGTGGTGTTCGACTACATCAGCGAGGAAGCGAGCGGGCTCATCGTGCGGGCGCAGCTCAGCAAGATCGTCGCCAACGTGGCCGCTCGCAGCGGCATACGCGTGGAGGTGTCCGATCCGTGCGTTGCGTGGTTCTGCCGCGAGGCGCTCGCGCCCGAGGTGCGCGAAAAAGGCGGCCGCGGCGTAGGCAATCTGGTGGAGGCGCGCTTCCTCAATCCGCTGGCGAGCTTCGTGTTTGATGCGGCCTGCAGGCAGGGCGACGCCGTGCGCGCCGACGCAACCGAGCGCGGCGTGGTGTTTAGCAAGGCTTAAACGAACCCACGGATGCGTGGGGGCTTGCTGCGCTCGCCCATCGGTCGCAGCAGCAAGCAAGGCACAGCCCGCTCGTCTGCGCCCGCAGCGCACCCCGACGCGCCCTGCCCACGTGCAGCCGCGGCAAATCCTGACGCGCCCCATCCCTTGCAACCGAGGCAAATCCTGACGCGCCCCGAAAGAAAGGACCCTCCATGAAACTTCAGTACGCCGCCATCAGCCTGACCGGAACGAACCACGAGTTCAACGAGGATCGCGCGCTCATGGGCATGCGGTCGCTGCCGCCTGAAAGCGGCGCTGTCGTGTGCGGCAAGGACAGGATGTCGCGTGCGTTTGCCGTGTTCGACGGCGTAGGCGGACACGGCGGCGGGGCGCAGGCGGCCGAGCAGGCGCTCGCAGGATTCAGCTCCGCATGCGCGCAGGCGCATATCCAGCCTGGTCGCACAGCGGATGACACCGCCGAAGCTGAAGACGCTCCGCCGGCAGAAGACCCGCTCGTCGTGTGGCGCGCGGCGCTCGCCGCCTGCCTCAAAGAGGCCAACAACGCCATACTCGCAGGCCGAGCTTGGGGCAAGCGCCTGGGATTCTGCGCCGCGGCAGGTCTCGCACTTGACGAATTCGGCAACGTGCACGTATTTCACGCCGGAGACGTGCGCGTCTATCGCTTCCGTCCGCCTTACGCGATGCGGGTCACGAAGGATCATTCGCTCGCCGAGCAATGGCGTGACGAGCACCCTGGGCAGCCCATGCCCAGCGACATCGCCCATACAATCACCCGAAGCCTGGGTCATCCTGCCCCGGATGCCCATGCAACCGACGAGGCCTGGCCATTCGAGATAGAACAGCCCACGCCAGCGATGCCAGGGGATGTCTATATCGCCTGTTCGGACGGCATTTGGGAATACACCTCCGAAGAGGATTTTGAACGCGCTTTCACCGATGCCGAATCACCTGCCGACCTGGCAGACGCCTTGAGCGTCATCGCAGCGCAAGCGCGCGAGCGAGGATCCTACGACGACGCGACCATCGTGGCCGTGCGCATCGCCTAGCGCGGCCAAAGCCGCACAGAACACGCCAAGGGGCTCGAAATCCGCCCTGCATACAAGGTGCATCCCGAAATCGGACAAAAAATCGAGAATCTTTGTGAGTAAACAGGGTGAAAGCCTCCTGTGAGAGCCTATTTCTTAATTGCCACCTGGGCTTTTAATCTTTTACGAAAAGATGGCATGCGATTTTCGAGCGCCAAACCACAAACATTCTCGATTTTTTGTCCGAAATCAAGAAACGCCTTATATCGAGCCCCTATTTTGCGCAAAAGCCGGCGAAACATGAGCGATTGGTGCGCTCTTCCTAGAATCTGAATCACGATACGACGCGAAGCTCACCTTCGCGAAACGCTCCCGAAGCGCGCCGTCGAAGAATGCAGGTGCACGAACCAGGAAAGGGGCTCAAGATGGCCATCGATCGAACGCCGCGCAGATATGCGGCCGATACGCTACTCGACATGCCGAGCGACACAGTGCTCGATATGCAGGACGACACGTTGGTCGATATGCCAGGCGATACGCTGCTCGACATGCCAAGCGATACGCTGCTCAGCATGCCAAATGACACGTTTGCCAATGCGCAAAGCAGCACGGCACCCCATCCGAAGAGCACCGCGGCATACAACACACCAGGCGAAACGACGCATAACGCATCAGGCAGCACGCCTTACAGCTCCACGGCCACGACGCTTGACATGCCTGCCGAAACCTTGGACCAGTCGGGCGATTCGCCCTGCCTTTCCGGCACCGATATCCCCTTCATGGGCGATGACGGAAAGGCCTACCTGCTGCACAC
>CAUWMI010000218.1:0-3671 GCA_963559755.1 uncultured Slackia sp.
CGGACGGCGGGCTTATGAGGCTGTCGGAAAAGTGCGCAAGATTCTTGACGGTACCAAGTCTCATCCATAAAAAAGTGCCCGCACAAAACTGCGAACAAAAGATATGGCGGAACCAAAAAGCCGCATATGTATGCAATTCTAGGCCCCATGCAGCTGCCCAGGGCCTCGCTTTGCAGAGATGCGATCCCGCATCGTTATTCAATCGGAAAAACCTTCGCAACAGCATCAAATGGTAGTCGACATAGTACCGACCACGAAGACGCAGGGTCGCCCGAGACTATTTCTTCGCCTCTTCCTCGGCGAGATGCTCATGGCTTTGCGCCCTGGCAGCTTCCATGTGCTCTTTCAGAGCCTTGAGCTGGCGCTCAGCCTCTTCGTCCTCAATGCGCTGCTCTTCCTTGTTACCCGCATAGTCGGAACGAATCTTGTTGTTGTCGCACAGAAGCAGGTACAGCGCGATGCCAGCAATCAGGCCAACGCCGCCGCCACGTGCCAGGATGAAGCCCGCGAGCATACCGGCAACGCCTTGGTCGAGCTTGTCCTTGGCCAGATCGAAGCAGATCTGCGCGCACACGAAGCCCTGGATGCAAAGTACCACGACGAGCATGGCGGCCGATGCGGCTGCCGCAGCCTCGTAGATGGGATAGATGAACAGGCCCACAACCGTGAAAATGATATTGGTGCCGCTTCCGTCGTAGATGGAATCCATGCCCTGGCGGCCGTCCTGCTTGTAGCGCTGGTAGGTGGCCACGCAGTACGGGGCGGAAAGCGGGCCGGCGAGCGCCGGATACGGCGCGAAGAACGCAAGCAGCAGGTTACGAATGCCGCAGATGACGTTGGTACGATTGGAGTCGAACTCAATGTACTCGTCGTCGCGCTGAGCCTGCAGGCCAAGCTGCTGCACGGTCACGAAGTCGCCGTAGGCGATGACCCACGCGATAAGCGCGATGGGAATAGCGGAAATCCAGATGTCAAGGCTCGCGAAGCCGATGCTGAAGGGCGACACGGCCATGAACAGCGCACCGAAATCGGGGACCTTAATGATTTCGCCGGAGAAGTTGTAATGGAACTCACCGGTAACGCCGCCCACGATAAACATGGCGAGCACAGCCCACAGGAAGCTGTAGTTGCCCAGAATCTGCAGCAGGCGGTTGGTTTCCATATGCTTGCGCACGCGCTTGCTGAACATGAGCACGAACACCACAGCCAGACCGGCCAGACAGCCCCAGGTGACGGTGTCCATTGCGCCGCCTTCGACCAGACGGGCGTACACGGCATTCACGCCAGCGCCCAGCACGATGCCGGCTTTGATGGCCGGTGGCACAAGCGTGTTAAGCTTCTTTGATAGACCTGTTAATCCTAAGAATATGAATAAGAGCGCTAATTCTAACTGCACCGCTGTTAACGCTTGTATGCGCACCACACCGGGGTCGAAGCCCTCGAGATAGAGAATCACGATGGCCATAGCAGGCGTAATCCAGCCGCAGATGGAGGGCTCACCAAACAGCCAGTTGCAGGTGTAGAGCGCCGTTTCGAGCACGACAAGCGCCCACGCCACCTCGGGCTCGAGGCCAAGCGTAGTGGTAAGAACCGCAAGCGCACCGTAGGAGGTGCAGGCGTTCATCAGACCCGTGGCAATCTCAGGCGGCGAGATCTTGAAGTGGATGAAAGGCAGACGAATGCGGAACAGGCCCGCCTTGATACATGGCTGAATACCGCCGTACGAACGTTTCATTAATGCCATCTGGTCCTCCCGTCGATCTTAATGGGAACCCCGACACTTCAAAGCGCTCTTGAACTCTTTATACAACGCCCGTAATCGAAGCCACGTATACCCGTTCACTATATCAACATATATCGGACAATCATAAGGACAAAACTCCGATTTAATCCGGTTTATTCATCCATAATTTCTATAGTTTAACCTCTCGCCGCTCAAACGATGCCGCCCCACTACCCAATTCCCCTAGATTAGCGACGTGGTTTTTCAAACGGTCGGACGAATCGTGCATTTTGTCCATACACCGTATTTGTCGCGTTGTCGATAATGGCGGAGAAGTCGCAATTGATGCAGAATGCGAGGGCTTTTATGGAAACGTTGGCAATCATCAATGGGCCAAATAACAATTTCTATGGCATTCGCAACAAGGAGCAGTACGGCTCCCAAACCTACGATGATCTCATCGAGGAGCTCAAGGCCTACGGTGCCACGCTCGGCTTTGCCGTGGAAGCCTTCCAATCCAACAGCGAGGGAGCAATCATTGATCACCTGCAGAGCCTCTATCTCAGGGCGAGAGATGCCGGCACGTCCATCCCCCTCGTGATCAACCCAGGCGCCTACACTCACTATAGCTATGCAATCATGGACGCGCTCGAATCGGTGCACGAGCTGGTGCCTGCCATCGAGTGCCACATGAGCAACATCCACAAGCGCGAAGAGTTCCGCCACACTTCCGTCACGGCGCGCGAGTGCATCGGGCAGGTGGCCGGCTTCGGCAAAGACAGCTACAAGATTGCCATGCAGGCCCACCGGCTTCGCATCGACAGCGAACGCGAAGCGTAGACGACTCCCTCCCGCCCCGCTCGTAGCCGTTCAGCATCCGGCTCCTTGCGCCCCGGCCTACGCCTGCTTTTCCTGCGCATCGAAAGGATCACCCATGGATAAATCGATCTGCATAGAGAAGATATTCACCGAGGTTGATTTTTACGACCGCTTTGCCGAGGTGGCCAAAGAGGGCTTTTCGCATGTCGAATTCTGGAGCTGGAGCACGAAGGACCTCGGCCGCGTGACGGCCGAGCTGCGAGCGCATAACCTCTCCGTGGCGAGCATCTCGGGCGACCAGGACTATTCGCTCGTCTGCGCTGATGAGCGCGAAGGGTATCTTGACTACCTTCGTCGCTCTATCGAAGCGGCAAAGGCTCTGCGCTGCCCCACGCTCGTAGTTCATTCGGACGCCATCGGTCCCGATGGCAAGATATCCGCCTCCGCAAGCCACCTTTCCGACGAGGAGAAGTTCGCGGCAGCAGTCGAAATGCTGCGCTTGGGCGCTAAAATGGCGCGCGAGGCCGGTTGCACCCTTGTGCTCGAGGCGCTCAACACCAACACTCAACCCGGGTGCTACCTGCATGACAGCCAAACCGCGCGCCGAATCATCGACCAGGTGGATTCTCCCCACGTACGCCTGCTTTACGACATCTGGCACATGGAACAGATGGAGGGTAATATCCCCGCCACGGTGCGCGCGCTCGGAAGCCGCATCGGATACATCCACATCGCCGACTCCTGCGGGCGCCACGAGCCGGGCACCGGCAACATCGATTTCGCAAGCTTCAAGCAGGCACTCAGCGATATCGGATACAACGGAACCCTCGGGTTCGAGCTTACGCCCGCAAGCGATTCACGGAACGCCTGCGGAACGATCCGCGCGTTCTAGCGCACTACCCCCCCCCGAGGCAGAAGGAGGCAAGACGCCGTGCAGCACCAGAAAGACGTAGCGCACCTGTTCAAACGCGTGAAAAGCGGCCATGTGAAGGCCACCAAGCACTTTTACGCATCTGACACGTGTATCGGGTGCGGCATCTGCGCGCGCCTCTGCCCCGCCAACGCCATCGAGATGTTGGACGGCCGACCCGCCTGGGTGAAAGACCGCTGCTACGCCTGTCTGGGATGC
>CAUWMI010000219.1:0-3619 GCA_963559755.1 uncultured Slackia sp.
CTGCGTATACTTCCGTCGAAACATATTCGCTTTGCTCCAAACATACGAGATCGGCACCGGCGAAATCGATGCACTCCACCATGTCTTTGGAAGCAAGCGGCGAGCCCTCGGGCATCCAGAGAAACTGCATGTCCTTGTACAGCGGAACAGACAGAAACGCAGTGTTTTTGATTGGATTGTTAAGCAGCGCAAAGTCGCATGCCTTGCTGAGCAGCGCCTCTTCACAGAAATGGTCCGGCTGCGTTCTGCCCAGTTCGACCCTTGCCCCCGTCCTGGAGTATTCATTGAATCCCAGGATTTCCTCTCGGGAAAAATCATTGAATAGCCCCGTAGAAACGGAAAGCGAAATCGTTTTCGACTCTGCCTTCTTGAGCTGGTCGATTTCATCCATCATCGAGTAAAACTCGCGCTCATAGCGCTTCGCGAAATCGCATACCACGCGTCCGTACTGCGTAAGCGCCGTGCCTTCTCTATCGGCTTTGAAAAGCGGCACACCCATGGATGCCTCAAGGCGCTTAATCGAGTTCGCAAGCCCCTGCGGCGTGATATAGAGCTCCTTTGCGGCACGAGCATAGCTGCCCGTTTCCGCCAACGTGACTACATACCTGAACACTTTCGAGTCCATGATTCCCTCCCAATGCGGCCCCTGCTCTCTCCCCAATTCAACATGGCCACAGGCGCGCACGATACCAAATCGCCGAATAGGGGCGCAAGTTCAAAAGAATTCACAGTATGTTGATGCACCCCAACTTCCCGTTTATTCCATCTGACCGGCCCAAAGAGAAAAATGCGAGCCGTAGGAAGCATCGAATTTGCGCAAGAGGAGCAAGCGATGCAACGTCAACCAAGGAGGGAACATGGAACTTACTCGTCGTAATTTCCTGCGCTTCGGCGCCGCCGGCGCCACGGTTGCAGGCCTTTCCGCACTCGCCGGATGCAGCCCGAGCTCTGACGCTCCGGCCGAAGACACCGCCGCTACCACCGTCGCCGACGACGGCAGCGATTGGCTGGGCGAAGCGCCCGCACTGACCGTCGACGACTGCGCCCAGACCATCGAGACCGAGGTCCTGGTTGTGGGCTCCGCACTCGCCGGTTCGATGGCTGCCTATGGCGCGCTGAAGAACGGCGCCAAGGTCACCGTCATCGAGCGCAACGCCAGCCCCCACATCGGCGGCATGACGATTTCGGTCTTCAACTCCAAGATGCAGGAGGACGCCGGCCTCCCTATGTACGACGAGGTCGAAATCGCGAATAAGATGTACAAGAACTGCCAGTATCGCGGCGATATGACCCTGTATTCGGCATGGATCAACCGTTCGGGCGAAATCTTCGACCAGATGAAAGAGGATTTCATCGACCCCTACGAGCAGTACTGCGTGCCCATAAGCCTGGAGGGTATCTTCCCCGATCCCAGCCAGGAAGTGTCTGAGTACATCTCCACCGGCATCGCATTCGACAAGACCGACATCCTTACCGAGTTCACCCACAAGTTCCATCAGTTCCTCGAGGATGAGGGCGTCGAGACCCATTACGATACCTGCGCCGAGGTGCTCGTCAAGGACGAGAGCGGCCGTGTGACCGGCGTCATCGCTACCAACAAGGACGGCGAGAAGGTGTATTACGCCGCATCGAAGGGCGTGGTCATGTGCACGGGTTCCTTCGGCTCCAACGAGAAGATGATGAAGCACTTCTACCCCTCGCACTACGCGAAGTGGGCGCTCGAGAACAATTCTTACTGGGCGTACATGGGCGACGACGACCCCGTTTCTGTGATGGAATGCGACGACGGCCTGGGCCATCGCATGCTGTGCTGGGCGGGCGCCGAGATGGAAGAGATCTGCGGCTGGGCCTCATGGCAGAGCACGGGTTGGAGGTCGTTCCCCTACCTGATGGTGAACACGAAGGGCAAGCGCTTCATGAACGAATGCACGTCGCTGCTCACGAGCTCCCATATCATCGCCGACCAGCCTGGCCACGGCAATTACATCTGGCAGATCATCCCCACCAACGACTTCGAGATGCCCTCTTCGTTCGGTTACACCAAGGAAGCCGCCGAAGAGATGTTTAAGATGAGTGAAGCCGAGCATTACGAGGCCGACACCCTGGAGGAGCTGGCCGAGATGATTGGCGTGCCGGCGGAGAACCTCGTCGCCACCGTCGAGCGCTATAACGAGATGTGCAAAGAGGGCCACGACCTCGATTACCACAAGGCGCTTCGTTACCTGGACGCCATCGACGATCCGCCGTACCAGGCATGGAAGATGCAGTACTTCTTCTATTGCACGCTTGCCGGCGTTCGCTGCAACGACAAGCTGCATGTTCTCGATGCCGAGCATGAGCCGATTCCCGGCCTGTACGCAGGTGGTAACACGGTAGGCTACCGCTTCGGCTCCGGCTATGAATCGCTGCTGCACGGCGGTTCCAACGGTCTCGCCGCGACGCACGGCTACATCGCCGGCGAAAGCGCCGCCCTGGGTCTCTGACCCTTCCGACACGCGTTGTCACTGGTTAAATGGCTTGACGCACCCCTCCCTTTGCTTCAAGTCCCATTCTTTCCTTCGCTACGCCTCCCCCATAGCATCATCTTGCGCAGCAGCTTTTGTTCGGACGCATTCCGTCAGACGCCATAGCGTACTGCGCAAGGCGCGATGCTCATAGTTGCGACCCGCCTCTCCCCTCCGGCGGGTCGCTTTCGCTTTTAAAGGCAAAGGCAGAACTACTCAATCCAACCGAAATGCTGGCATGCCAAAAGAATGCCATCTTTATCCACGTCGGCAGTCACGTAATCGGCGCGCTCTTTGAGCTCCGGAATGGCGTTGCCCATGGCGATGCAGGTCCAATCCGGCAAGAACATGCTCAGATCGTTTGCACCATCGCCAAACACGACCGCATCACGCAGCGGCGCGCCGTAATGCTTCATCATGCGCCGCACGCCGCGCCCCTTATCCACCGGCTCAACGAACAGCACATACGGGCTGAATCGCGCGGTGGGGACGCTCGCCAGCGACTCTATGCGCGACTCCTCCTCAGGCGTGCAGGGGATGAACAGCTTGTAGAAATGCGGAAGCGCGTGGAAATCGAGCGCAGGGTCAATCGTGGTGTTCATGTAGGTGTCGTGCACCGCTTCAGCGAACCGGGCGTCGCGCGCGAGACGCTCCTGCGTGTCGGTGATGGAGATGCCCCAGAGCAGACCTTTCGCCTCGCACTCCTCCAGCACGCGGATGCAGGCTTCGCGGTCGAGCGGCTCAAGTTCCACGAGTTCATTGTTGATGACGATGCCGTTGCCGCCGTCGCACACCATATTGGTCAGCCCAAGTTGCTCCATGTACGGCCTCGCCATCGCGTGCGCGCGACCGGTGCAGATGGCCACCTCGTGCCCCACCCGCCGCAGCTCGGCCAGGGCGTGTTTCGTGCTTTCGGGCACATAGCGCCCGTCCACCGGCCCCGCCGCCAGCGTGCCGTCAATGTCAAAGAAGAAATATCGTTTATGCATGCGGCTCTCCATCGATATCAAACGCTATCGGCACATATTATGCGCTCCGGCTAGCATCGTGAACAATGAAACAGAAAAAGATTGATGAAAACACCGCGAAGATCTCCGAGCTCCAGGAGAGCCTGG
>CAUWMI010000220.1:0-3615 GCA_963559755.1 uncultured Slackia sp.
CAGCACCGTCACCACCTGACAAACCCACCCACACCAAACAGCGAAAGGCCAACAATCATCCGGTGCAAGTTCGCAATTTGCCCCCCCGAACACTCTCATAAGATTGCTCATCACGCAACGTGCAACGTTCAAACGATGCAATGCTTCGACGAACATACTCTGCCGCCACATCGTCCTCTAACGGCATCAGTCCAGCACCCGTCATAATCACTGGAATATGGCGTTCTGCTCCCCATGCGGCCAATTCCAGCCTTGCCAGATTCGCATACCAGCGTGCATTCAAGTATCCACCGCCAAGAATATGGACGCTTCTTACACCATATTGGAGTAAATGGATACCAGCCACATAACGAGCTGCCATGCTTTCATCATCAAGAGCTTTCCGCACGAATTCCGCGATCTGTGGCAGACCGGCCACTCCAGTCTTGACAAAATCATTTTCAAGGGTAAGCCTTGCCACAGTATCTACAATCGTCAGATGCGGATGCTTCAAACGCAGAATCGCTGATGCAGGCCCCGGTCTGGCACAATCCACAACGACGGGTATATCAGGATGGACACGAGCTAGGTATTTCAGCCATTCCCCTGCAATCAATTCATCGCCATAATTAGGGTAACCGGGTTCGCAAACCAGATAAAACGCTTTGCTAACGTCAATTCGATGAGTCAACCATTCCAACAATGCGCGGCTGTCCCCCACCTGCTCGCGCAGCAACCGCAGCTGTCCATCCATATTGTCCATTCGCCTTTGGACGGATGACGCCGAAGCCGGAAGAATCTTCCGCAGAACTTGTCGTAACCTCATAAACTCCATGATAAGGGTATGACACTCACTCGCAGGCAACAGTCCGCAAAACTCCAGGATTCGCTCGATTACTGTCTGTTGTTCTCACGGTGTTACGCTACCATCGATATATGCCTCAACTATCGATTATTGTTCCGATTTATAACGTCGAGTCTTACCTCGGCCAATGCCTAGAGTCGATTCGCACTCAGACATTCCAAGACTGGGAGTGTCTGCTGTTCTCCGATGGCAGCAAGGACCATTCCATCGACATCATGCGCAACTTCGCGAATATGGATAAACGCTTCAAAGTGATCGAGAAGCCAAATGAAGGCTACGGCGCAACCTGCAACCGCGGTCTCGAAATGGCTCAGGGCGAGTGGATCGCTATCGTCGAACCTGATGATTTCATCAGCCCCAATATGTATGAGCGTTTGCTAGGCGCAACATCGTCAGACAGCGGAACTATCGATATCGCCAAAGGTTCCTATTGGCTGTATTTTGATGGGCATGACGGCTATGCAGATGCGTTACAAACACCAAATCTGTCGAATATGATGCCCAATCGGCGCACTGTATTCTCGCTTCATGAATTCGCGGAACCGTTCTACCACCATCCGTCAATCTGGTCGGCAATCTATCGCAAAGCATTCCTCGATGGAGATAACAGGGACTCTCTGAAGATTCGCTTCAAACCGATTCCTGGAGGCGGCTGGGCTGACAACCCATTCTTTGCACAAACCATGGTGTTGGCTGACCGCATCTCCTGGATTCCCGGAAAGTATTATTATTATCGGCAGACCAACCCAGGAGCATCATCATTCGTCAAAGACTATCATCTGCCATTCGATCGTCTGCGGGAGATGCGCGAGTTCCTCGATACGCAGAATCTTTCCCGTGAAGAAATCCACGCTTTTTATTCGCGTGAATTTGATTACGTCACATCCGTTATCGGAGAATACGGGTTCGGGGACAAAGACGAGGACGTCCGCGCACTCATCCGTGAGGTATTCGAGTCAATGGACCGTACGGAAGTGTATCTGATGGCGGAACGGCTTCGTCCGGAATTCCTCGATTACTACATGGATTTCATGGGAGATTCCTACGATATCCACCATCATCCTGGCGACAATCATCCCGCATTATCAATCGTGCTATTTACCAAGAATGCTAGATCGTGGATCATCAACGCCTTTGAGTCATACTCAAGGATCCAAAAACCATCAGTAGAGTTTGTCATCATCGATGCAGGTTCGAAAGATAGTACGGTACCTGTCGCTCAGGAATTCGCCGCTAAAGACAAGCGTTTCGTCGTAGAGACAATGGGTGCCAACGCCAGTATGACTCAACTCGTAGATCGAGCACTCGATGTCGTTCGAGGCGACTACGTCATGTTCATCCCTTCACACTATACGGTGAGCGAAAACTTCTTACGCGCAGCGCTTGCGGGGGCACGCAGGAACCAGACCGACGTCGCGTTGCTTGATGCAGGTAATACATATTGCGATTATTTGGTCGAAAGACTCACTCGCAAAGGAATCGCACAGGACCAGTTCATAGACACACCAAGCAACAAGCGAGGACCAATCTATGGACCATTAACCGCCTTGGATATACCTGAAATCGCCTGCGCAGTCGACCATGACTACGCCTGGAAGAAAGTGTTCCGCACTGAATTCCTACGCGATCAATCAATACACGCCGGCGATTTCGACATTGCCGAAAATCTTATCGAGTTCGGCGCTCGCGCCATGATTGCCGCAAAGAACATTGCGTTCCTTGACCTGAAGACTGATTGGGATATCCGAGATATCCAGCGCAAACAGATACCTTCATCATTTTGGCTCGCTTTGGAGAAGCCTATCCCTTACACCAGTGAACCGGAATCAAATATCGATTCCGTACTGGAATTAGGGAACTGGCTGAAAGCCAACGGGTTATACCAGACATTTGAGCAAGGCTATGTTAACGCTCTGCTCAACAGCTTTGTCACAGGTGTATCGACCAGATACTCGCCAGAGGGTATTGAAGAATTTCTCAGCCGTTATCTTGAGCAAGTCGAAGATCTTCTTTGCATTATAGAACGTGGAGCTCTGTATTTCTTCAATACTGACGCTTTCAACGACTTCCAGAAAATTACACTGCCAGATCATTCACTTGCTTTGTGGTTGGAAGAACGGCTACTGCAAAACGAAAATCTGAACTTCCACTATGAAGGGAGAATCGACAGCATTCATCATTCCGCACGATACAAGCTGGGCGAACAAATTGTTAATACAGTCAAAAAGATGTCCCCCAGCACCACAATTGCGAAAGCTCAGGAATACGCAAGAAAGTTGCGTCGAAAATGAGAGGGTACCGGTAGGACATTCTCTTCCTAGTATGTGATTGGTGACGGGATGTCAGGTTCTCCTTGCGAGAACACGTAACAACCCTCCAGAGGCTTTCCAGAACAACAGGATAGAACCGGGTGATCAAATCACGATAGACGAACCGATCACCCGGTCAATCTCCTCACAATCAAACGACACGTCCGAACCTGAAGTCGGACTCCGACTAACTTTTTATTGCCGCTTGAATATTTGCTTGTTTTAGGGCCGTTGTTATTGTCGTAGGAGGCCGATCGGGCTTTTGGGGGTTATTGCGGTTCAAGGCCGGCGTTATTGCCGTTCAGGGCCACTGATTGTTGGGCTCCTTTCACCATGCGGGGCACGTGTGGTGAAAGGAGCTGCCAACATGGTAAGGAAAATCAAGGCCAAGGCGGTCCTCCGTCTGGACGGTTGTGCCCGAAGTCTTGCGCAAAAGCGGTCTGGCCCGTTGCCGGGTCGGTT
>CAUWMI010000221.1:0-3592 GCA_963559755.1 uncultured Slackia sp.
CACTCTTACTAAGATTAGTTTAAATATTAACTTAATCAACATTCATTTTTCATAAATTAATACAAGCTTTCTTGCTTCATTGTGAATATCATAATTTTTCGTTTTAAGTACATCTGGAATTAAAGTACTTCGTTTTTGTGCCGAAAGATTAATCATTTCATTTACCCAAATAGTAACAGGCAAATTTACTGAAATGAAATTAACGTTATTGGTGATATCGCAAGAGTGATCAACATTATCGGAAATTAAAATCGGTAGGTCTGCTGCTTGTGCTTCAATCGAAACAACCGGCAACCCCTCATATAATGATGGCAATACGAAAACATCCATTGCTGAATAAAAATCTTCGACGTTGGCCACGCTTCCTGCGAAAATGACCCTGTCACTTAGCCCACAGTCATTTACATAATGATGGATCTCGTCTTCAAGTTCGCCAGTTCCGAGAAGCAGGAGATATGAATCTGGAACCCTGCGGTTAAACTCGGCGAATATATCTATCAGATATTTATGATTTTTCTGCTTCATAAATCGTCCGACATGGCCTATAACATAATCAGCTTTCCCGATGTTATATTCTCTGCGAATACGGTCTCTGGCTTCTGGGTTGAACGCATATTTCTCCAGCTCAATTGCGTTATTCAGTATCTGGACTTTCCCAGACCGCACGGCCTTCTCTCCGTATAAGAAGACTCCGGCATCATGCCCGCAAGCCATCCATATATTGGCAGACGCCTTATTCAACATTTTCAAAACAGACCATATGGCTTGTTTTACTTTACTTTTGGAAACGAATGAATTATGCGAGTGCGAGATAAGCTTCTTCGCTCCGGTAAGACGGGCGATCCACAGGATATAGAAATTCGTTAAGGTCGTATGTGCGTGTACCACATTAAACCTTTCAGAATGCATCAACCGATATAACTCAATCACATTATTTAGGATGCTCTTGCGCTTATGAGTGACAATATCAACGGTATAACCCGCATCTAGGAACTGTTTTATGCAACGTTCGTCATTAATGTCTTGCGTAATGATATGGATATCGAAGTCCTCTGGATGCTTAAAATGTCCCAGATAATTAAGGAGCATGGATTCCACGCCGCCAGATTCAAGACGTGAAACCACTTCCGCAACTTTAATCTTTCTGGGCATCACATTCTCCTTCCAGCTCTTCGTACCAATGGGCTAGCTCCGCAGCACTCAAGTGAATTGCATATCCCCGTTTAGCTATTTCTTGAGCATGTGAGACACGGCCCGATGCGTCGCTTTCATGTGCATCGAAAGCTGACACCCAAGATTCAAGACCTGCATCAAGTGAAATGCGTCGTACCAATGACGGAATTAAATCTGCCTCTTTGGGAACTTTGTCACTGCATACCACGGGAAGACCAGCGGCCTGTGCCTCAATGCTGGCCATTCCCAAGCCCTCATATGTTGAGGGGAAAGCAAGAACATCAAATGCGCTGTAATAATCCGCAACATCATCACGGACGCCAAGTAGTTTTACGTTGTGCTCGATTCTTAGGTCGTGCATTTCCTTACGCAACTCAGAGTCGTCGCCATCTCCCACTATTGCAAGCACTGCACTCGGATTACTCTTCAACAACTCCGAAAAGACCTTGATCATAAAGGTCTGGTTCTTCTGAAAGCAGATACGGCCAACTTGGCCGATGAGCAACTGCGAATCGCCAACTCCGAGTTCGTCACGTTTAATCGCACGCGATTGGGGATTGAACGTGAACCTATCTATATCTATGGCGTTGTGAATGATATGAACCTGTTTCGCATCAACGACCTGATCGCCGAATAGCCATCGTGCGGCATATTCCGAACATGCCGCCAAGTGCGTTGGGTAAACCTTGGAGAACGGTCTGAGCACGTTCTTCACCAGGGTTTTGGCTTTCTCGTTCGGATTCGAGGTGCTGTGGCTGTGCGCGATACGCACCGGGACTCCGGCCTGTTTCGCGGCCATGAGCGTGAACACGCTGACCGCGTTCATATGGGAGTGCACGATGCGCGGGCGGATCTGCTGGAACAGTTTCCGGCAGGCGTTCACGTACTTGACTGGGTTGCTGTATGGAGGAACGTAGAACACTCGACCGCCCAAGGACTCGATCTCGTCCTTGGGAACCAAGGTGGAATCCGTCTGTACGATGAAATCGAACTGCACTTGGGAACGGTCGACATGGCGGTAATGGTTCATCACGGTGGCTTCAACACCACCACCCATCATCCTGCCGACCACCTGGGCTACACGAATCGGCACTGGATTACCGTCCCCGAACCGGAATCAAACCGATATAACGGCCGTTATCGGCTCTTCATGGATCGTCTATAGTGGCTGAAAAGCAATATTTGCACGACACACAGAACCGTTATTTACGGAAACTTGTGAAAACTGCGTTTTATCTATGAGACGGGGGTTGATTATGTCTCCGGGGGGTGTAAGAATCGACCGTGCAGGCAATGGCGGAATTGCTTTTTATAGGGGTGCTTACTACGTTTGCGATACGGGATGCATACCATAATCAAAGGCTGTTCTGCCGGGGTTAACTAGAGAGAAGGACGGGATTCATATGCCGACCACAGGTCGATCGATTGCAAAAAGAGCCGATAACGGCCGTTATGCCGGCTTTGGCGGGCACGCCGTCTGCACTCCGCTTTCCGAGACCGTTACGGAGGTCCGTGGGATTTGAGCGAGTCGATCCGCATAGCAGTCGCAATGCACAAGCCGTACCGCACGCCCGACGACTCGGCCTACCTGCCGCTCCACGTCGGGGCAGCTCTGCATCCGGACGTGCTACCCGACATTCAGGGGGACGACGAGGGCGATAACATCTCGTCCCTCAACGCAAGCTATTCCGAACTGACGGCCCTGTACTGGATGTGGAGGAACTGCGACACCAACTACAAGGGCCTCGTCCACTACCGCAGGCTGTTTGCGTCCCCTAGTCTCGCGAACCGACTGCAAAAAGACCGGTTCGTTCGAATCGCATCCGGCAAGGAGATTAGGGAAGCGCTGAAAAAGACCGGCGTAGTCGTGCCCTGTAGGCGAAACTACTATATCGAGACGATGCGCTCGCACTATGCGCACACGCTCGATGGATCCCATCTGGACGTTATGAGGGACATTCTCGCGTCGAAAGCTCCCGAATACGTTCCCATGTTCGACAAGTGCATGGCCTCTACTGGCGGCCACATGTTCAACATGTTCGTCATGCGCGCCGACCTATTCGATGCGTACTGCGCATGGCTCTTCCCGCTGATCGACGAATTGACTAAACGGATCGACGCCTCGGCATACACCCCATTCGAGAAACGTTATCCCGGCAGGGTCAGCGAGCTCCTGCTGGACGTGTGGCTCAAAACAAACGGACAAGATGTCGTCGAATTGCCCCTTACCAGCCCGGAACCGACCGACTGGTGGAAAAAGGGCACGGGATTCCTCATGGCCAAGTTCACCGGCAGGAAATACGCGAAGAGCTTCTGATCTACGTCGGCGAATCAGAAAGGAATCAAAGATCCTTGTTCATTTTGTTCTTTATTATCTCAGTCTTCACTATATATTTGGACTATTCTGCCCATAAAGATA
>CAUWMI010000222.1:0-3588 GCA_963559755.1 uncultured Slackia sp.
GAGATGATACTGACGGCCCATGAATGCAAAGCCCGTACCCAACTCGAGCAACAGCTTGGTTACATTACCGACCATCTGCTCCTCGATGTCGCGCTCCTGTATGTCCTGTTTGGCGGTAATAAAATAAAAGATGTAGGGATCTTTGAGAGCCTGCTGGGCGAGTTCGCTATCAGCTGCGGGCAACGTGCGATAAAAGTTGCTCACCTTGCCAGCGACCACTTGTCGCTCATAGAGCTTGAGATCAATCTGATGGTCGAGCACAACCTGCGACCAACCATTCTCAATGATTGCCTGGCGGTACCATTCTCGCTCAGACCCCGGATCGGTCTTGTCGAGCAACTTCACAATATGGCCCCATGGAATTGTGCAATAGCTATTGCACAATTTGGAATCCACCTCACGGGCAAACTTCGCCATGTATTTGAGGCTGCGAACCGAGAAGCCCCTCACGCCAGGAAATGCAGCGCGAATATCGCGAGAAAGCGTCTCGATAAACTTGTTGCCCCATTCCGAACGCGCGTTAAGCTCGCAGCCAATGTTCCAGTACATGCGCACCAGCTCGGCGGATGCCTTCTGAACCGCGCTAGCGCGTGCAGCGCTCACAATGTTCACAATGCGTTCGAACGCATCCTTGTATTCAGGGGTACTCATGAGCATAGCAACTCCAATCTAGACAAACATCTGCTGGAGCAGGGCCTTCTTCAGCAGCTTGATATGATCAAGCTCACGCTGGTGAAGTGCGACAAGTCGATCAAAGGCTTCAAAGAATCTGCCTATAGCCTGCTGCTCTGCGAGCTGACAAGGCACCACCAAAGAAGACTTTGCCAAATCGTCATTGTAGAGATGAACAATCGATTTCCCCTGGGCTCGTCTTGCCAGGTCGTAATGTTGCCGTCCATTAGATATGCTCAACGCTAGAAAGACAGGATCAAGCCGGGGACAGGGGCGTATGATGTTAAGACCACCTCCCAGCATAATGCCTGATGAAACGATTGCAGAAGCAATAGCAATGTCCTCGGCAGTCTCCCCGGACGACGGAGTCACGACCTCGCCGCCCTTGCTGAACACAGCGCCTTCTTGCGGGGCGGCATAGGTGTCGACAGAGCGGACAACACATTCGTAATTAGTGTAGAGTCGTCCATAGTGAAACAGCTGCGCCCCTTCTTCGGCAAAGTCGTCTTTGGAAAAGCCGACGCCTTTGTCGAAAACAGCCACATCCCCCAGCTTACGCTGTTCCCAAGGGTCAGTGAAACCGGGGAAGCGGACCTCAGGAACGCTGGATCCATCTTTCGGAAACATCTTTTGGAGCATGCCGCGTTTTAGCTGCTTAACGTCATCCAACTTACGCTGGTGAAGGGTGATGAGGTCGTCCAGCTCGCGGAAGAAGGCGCCGATGGCGTGCTGCTCGTCAGGACAAGGGACAGGAATCGTTTGAGAAAACAGATCAGCAGGCACAAGTTCATTCATCATCGTGCCTCGCTTGGTGGAGCGAACTAATATACGACGCATCACACACTCGTTGTGAAGATAGTACTTCCAGAACAGAACGGGATAATTGTGCTTTGGGCGCAGGCACGAAAAACGAGGAGACATTATGCCGTCTGCCTGCGCGTTTACTACGAATCTTCCGTATGCGAACTCTTTGTTTGTGTGCCCCTCAAACGCCACGTCACCAACACGAATAACTTTGTAGCTAGGGAGCGACGCTTCATCGGCGCCGTTTCCCTCCTCGTTGAAAGTCATGGTTGCAACGGACAGGGTGCGATTGGGACCGAAGCCGCAAACATTTCTCTCCGTGTTCTTCTCGTACAGCTCCCCCAGCTTACGCTGTTCCCAAGGGTCAGTGAAACCGGGGAATCTCAGCTTAGGTACGTTTGGTTTTGATTCACTCATTTCAATCCCCTAGTTCTCCACCAATTCATCGGCCATCTCGTAAATCGCGTCGCGCAACCCATTTCGATACTTAATTTTGGAAAGCGCTCGCACCGATTCATCCGTCGCCATGGTTTTATACATGCCTGCCGCCTGAGAGAGCAAGTTAGTTATCGCTCCCGCGTCATCAAGATCGCGCTCGCTGAAACGATGTCGACTAAAGAGTCCTCTCATATCAGCACTCGTGATAATGTCAGTGATGCCCCATTTCAAGCGGAATTCAAGCAGCGTGCGGTCAATGCTCGCATTGCTTGCCGCCTGGATAACCTTCTCGCCCTCTCCCTGCGAGTTCAGCTTCACGGGATACGTCAAACCAGACCCCTTCGGCGGATAATCCCCCCGCACGATGGCGGCAACAGCCTTGAGAATCCTCCCGGCATAAGAACGATCATCGAGCCCGTTAGCAAATTGCTCGATTTTGCCGCGCGTTTCCAGAATCGTCTCGGTTTTACCTTCATGCACGGCATTCATCAAGGCTTCGATGAGCTCGGTGAGGTAGTCATAGTCCACCCTTATTTCTTTGACGTGCGTCATGCGCAGCTCAATCTGGTAGACCGGAACCTTCTCCTGCTTCGCCTTCCACTGCTTGATCTCATTGGTCAGAACAGTCGTCAGTGTTTTCTCCTGCTCCGGCTCCATGCCAAGAGCTCGAATGAGTTCGTCGGGGTTGTCATAATCGAAGCCAATCTTTTTGCCGTTGACTTCCTCCGGTTTGAACTGCTTGAGCTGTGCCATACCCTGACTATACTCACGCAGCAGGTCGAACATGAAGTCTTTCTGCTTCTCGGAGGGAGGAAGCTGCTCAAAGCCTTGAGTCAGGTCGTTCAGCTTGGCCACCTTCTCCTTGACGCGTTGGAATATCTCTTCAAAACCGGGCGCCGTAATGCCGTCGTCAACATTCTGCTTCTTGCGCTCTTCGTCGCTAAGATTCGCAGAATTCTTGTTGGCATAAATCGCCAGTGCCTCATTCATGAGCCTCTCGTTCTGCGCAGGCCAACGATAGTTAATTACGTGCCCCCATCTCTTCACGTCCATATCGGCAATTCGATTGGTGCGCGAATAAGCTTGAATGAGACCTGCGCCCTTGAGCGTACGGTCCACGTAGAGCGTGTTGAGCTCAGGCGCGTCAAAGCCGGTCAAAAGCTGATCAACGACAATAACCAAATCAAGATAATTGCCGTCATCTGCCGTTTTGTTAAGACGTGACATGACGTCCTGCGTGTAGGCAGAAACATCCGTCATATCCCACGTGGTACCGAACTCTTCGTTATAGGCCTTGATGGCCTCATGAAGCCCCTTATTGGTTTCCAGCATGGCGTCATTATTCGAAGTGTTTTGGCTAAAGGTAACCGCAACTTTGAGCGTAGGCTTGCCCGCAGCGCGTCGCTCGGCATTCACGCGCTGAAACTCGCGGAAGTGCATCATAGCCATGGGCGTCGACGCCTTACCGCCGCCCACGTGCGTGGTGAGCAGAGCGTTATATTTACCGTCAACAGAACGGTTGCGCCAGTTGTTAAAAATATCCTGGACCACCTTCGCCACATGCTCTTGGTTTTCGTCGTAGAAGCTCGGCGAGATGGCATCGTCCATATCGTCTTGTGTGAGGTTGGCAATCTTGCGCTGAATTTGCTCCTCCGACCACTGGGGATACTGGGC
>CAUWMI010000223.1:0-3563 GCA_963559755.1 uncultured Slackia sp.
CCGGGGTAGTCGATGCCGGTGGGCTCGTTGAGGCCGTACGTCAGAATCTTGTCGTAGAGCGGCCCGAATCCCAGATAGTCGCGCACGGCAAGCGAAATGCCCACGTTGGATGACTCGTTGATGATCTCGCGGAAGGAGAACACCGCGTCGGGGCGCTTGTGCGAGTCGGACACGGTATAGCCGTCTTCGGCCTCAAGATAGGCGGGGCAATCGATCTTCACGTCGGGCGTGATGGCATCCGCCTCCAAAAGCGCCATCGCCGATACGGTCTTGAAGATGGAGCCGGGTTCGAAGGCGTGGGTCACGGCCTTAATGGAATCGGCACCCTCCTCGATTTTGGAGGTATCGGACGGGTTGAGGAACGGAGTCGACGCCATCGCCAGAATCTCGCCGCTCGAAGCATCCATCAGCACGGCCGAACCATCGGTGCCCTCGATCTCCTCGACGCCCTGCTCAAGGCGGTCTTCAAGATCCTTCTGCATGTCGATGTCGATGGAAATCACGATGTCCTGTCCGTCGACGGCGGGCGTATCCACCTCGGTACCGTCGGGGATGGGAATGCTGTTGCCCTCTTTATCCACGCCGCCCGTTTGGAACACGCGCTCGCCCGGCGTGCCCGAAAGGATGTCGTCGTAGTACAGCTCCAGGCCCGTGAGGCCGTTGCCGTCCACGTCGACCAGGCCCACAATCTGGCCCGCCGTCTCGCCATAGGGGTACACGCGCTTGGTGTCCTCGAGGAAATAGACACCGGCAAGCGCCTTCGCACGCAAGGCATCGGCCTTCTCCATGTCGGCCTGGCGCTTCACGTAAACAAAAGTAGTGTCCTGCGTGAGGTAATCAGTGTAGTCCTCGGCCTTGCCCCCCAGCGTTTCGGCGAGGGCAGCGGCGGTGCCGTTCACGTCCGTAATCTCTTTGGGGTTCACATAGACCGTCGCCGCCTCGACGCTCGTCGCGAGCACGTTGCCGTTGCGATCGTAGATGGTGCCGCGGCGCGCGGGAATGTCGACACTCAACGTGCGCGAAGCCGCCGCGGCCTCGCTGTACTCAGGCGCTTTGATAATCTGGAGATACACAAGGCGGCCCGCCCAAACCAGGGCGAGCCCCAGGAAGATGACCAGAAGCCACCATATTCTGCTGGAAGGAAGGCCCGACCCCTTGGGGGCCGTATTGCCGTTGTGGGCCGCACGCATGGGCGACGCCTAACCTGCGTTCTCGATCGCGCTCAAGCTGCCGGAAAGCGAGAGGTTGCCCTGCGCGTCGGTCGCCACCACGTCGGGGCCGAGCGTGACCACGGTGGTTTCGGCAGGAGCCGCCATGCCAAGGCCCGTAGCCTCAAGCTTGATGTGCGTGGAGTTGGACAGCTGGCTTTGCATAACCTCGAGATCGTTGCCGGTGGTGCGTGCCGTCTCAATCTGGCTGGAGAGCTCGCTCGTAGCGATGGAGGTGTTCACGCTCAACGCGGAAAGCCCCACGCGCACGCACGCGATCGCAGCGACAACGATGGCAACGGCCACCACCACGCGGGCGATGGTCATGATGGATGCAGGAAGCTCCACTACCTCCGAGCGGGAGCGACGTCCAGGAATGACATCGAATTCAGGCTCGGATTCGGGACGATACGCCGGAGCGGCGCTGCCGTAGAGATACGCGGAACGGGAAGATCCGGCATAGGCACGGCTTGCGGCACGGGAGGTATCCGACCGGGAAGCACGGTAGGAACGTTCGTTTTTCATACCGGCCTCCTTTCTGTGTTTGAGTTGCGTTTCGGTCGGTCGTTACACGGGAGGCTCGGCTTCCCGCGGGTTATTGCTTTAGTTTCTGCGCCACGCGCAGCTTGGCGCTGCGGGCGCGGGGGTTGCGCTCCACCTCTTCCGGCGTGGGAAGAATGGGCTTGCGCGTTACCACCTTGAGCACCGGATGCGCGTTGCACACGCAAATCGGCAGGTCAGGAGGACACGTGCACGTGCGTGCATGCTCCGCGAAGGTTTCCTTCACGATGCGGTCCTCCAGCGAGTGATAGCTGATCACCAAAATGCGGC
This sequence comes from uncultured Slackia sp., assembly GCA_963559755.1. Classification (GTDB taxonomy): domain Bacteria; phylum Actinomycetota; class Coriobacteriia; order Coriobacteriales; family Eggerthellaceae; genus Slackia. Next base: position 2,040 of record CAUWMI010000223.1, read on the forward strand.
CACCGGGGTTGAGCCACCTCACGGCGGCATCGAGCCCGCGCCTCAGCACATCAAGCTCGCCGTTCACCTCGATGCGCAGCGCCTGGAAGGTGCGCTTTGCCGGGTGGCCTCCTGCGCGACGCGCCGAGGCGGGAATGGCGGCCTTGATGATGTCGACCAGCTCGCCCGTCCTCTCGATGGGCTTGCGCTCCCGCGCTTCGACGATGAACTGGGCGATTCTGCTCGCCCATCGCTCGTCGGAGTTCTCGCGGATGATCCGGGTGAGCTCTGCTGCGTCTAGGGTGTTGATGAGCTCTGCTGCTGTTATGGTCTGTTTGCCCGGAGACATCCTCATATCAAGCGGAGCATCCTCCTTGAAGGAGAAGCCTCGCTGCGGAAGGTCGATCTGCGGCGAAGACATTCCCAGGTCAAACAGAAACACATCCACCCCGGGAACCTCGGCCTGCAAGAGCAGCTCGTCCATGTCGCCGAAGTTGCCGCGGAGGAGCTCAATCCTGGGTGGTGTGGTTAAGTTGAGCGATTCCAGGCGAGCCCCTGCGGCCGCAAGGGCCATATCATCCTGGTCGATGCCGATCAGGATGCCGTCAGGTCCCAGCATTTTGGCTACTTCGGACGAATGTCCTGCCCCGCCGAGCGTTGCGTCCACGAACGTGTGCTGCGATTTAAGGTGTGATTGTTCGAGGCACTCGGCGAGCAGAACAGGTATATGTCGATATTGGGTTGTCATGAACACTCCTCGCCAGGTCTATCCAAACAGCAATGCGTCGAGATCGATGCTGCTCTGGTATTCCTCCCAGCGCTGCGTGTCCCACACTTCGATATGGTTGCTGTTGCCGATGAGCGTCACGTCCTTGTCGATACCCACCTTTTCACGCTGCTCCTTCGAGAGCGTGATGCGCCCTGCGGCGTCGATGGTGCCCGGCATAGACAGCGAGTTGATCGCAAGCTCCAGGTTAACGTGCGAGGGCTCATTGGGATCGTATCCGCCGCGCTTTTCGAACAGCGACTCTTTCCACTTCTTGAACTCTTCGTGCGTGTACACCAGCAGCTTGCCGGCCTTGGTATTGCTCAGCACGACCATATCGGTGCCTTCCGGCAAAGATTTGCGAAATTGGGCAGGCAGAGACAGACGTCCTTTGGCGTCAACCTTATAGCGGTATTGGCCGAAGAGGTCGTTCAACCCCTGGCTCCTTCCTTTCCCACATCTCAACCGGTGACGCCATTATATCCCACTTTCTCCCACCATATTGGAAAAATCCCCCACTTTCAATCTACTATTGCCCCACCGCATCCCAAAACGCGCCAAAACAAAGCCGCCGCTTCCATATCGGGCGCATGAAAAAGGGACGGCACAAGATGTAGTGCCATCCCTTCTTTTCAAGATTGTGAGGGAAATATGTTGTGGGTGGGAGGTTTGCCCATAGGGGTGCCGCTACTTCGCCGAATCGAGGCGTAGATCCGCCAAACCGAGACGATTGCGATTGGCCTAGGCAATCACCCGTTAAATCGAGACCGATTGCGATG
>CAUWMI010000224.1:0-3516 GCA_963559755.1 uncultured Slackia sp.
TGCCAGGAAAAAAGGATTTCGTGGACGTTATTTCGATTTTACCGGGAATTTAAGGTCAAAAAGTCCGTTTTGTCGAAACCGTTGGATTGTCTTGGAGTGCAGTATGCGCTCGCTACAAGAGCGAGGCCGCTTATTTCGGGGTTGGATGGTTTCGGTAAACAAGAATGCAAGGCCCCGGTCGAATGATTGCCCGGTAAAATCGCAAAAACGTCCATGAATTCAAGAATTCTTGTCCCTGCCGTCAGTTCATGTTTGATAGCTCTGCCTTTGATGAGCGGGGTAGGCGTATAGGAGGATACGAATGGCCTCTCATCCCGATTTCGATGCTTTCGTCGCGACTATTGCACGGTTGCGCGCGCCCGATGGGTGCCCGTGGGATCGCGAGCAGACGCATCAGAGCATCGCGCACAACATGATCGAGGAGGCGTATGAAGCGGTTGACGCCATAGAGAGCGGCGATGCGGGACATCTGCGCGAAGAGCTGGGAGATGTGCTTTTGCAGGTGGTGCTGCAGGCGCAGATTGCGGCAGATGCGGGCGAGTTCACCATTGACGATGTGTGTCGCGACATTAATGAGAAGATGGTGCGCCGGCATCCCCATGTGTTCGGCGATGCAACGGCGGAAACGGCAAAGGATACGTCCGAGATTTGGGCTCGCGTGAAGATGGAAGAACGCAAGGCGGCCCGGGAGGCTGCGGCGGCGCACGATGCTGCGGAAGCGTCGGGGAATGCGGCCGATGGTGCTGCGGCTCCCGTTGGCGATGCTTCTGTTTTGGCTGGAAAGCCCGAAGGGCTGCTCGACGGCGTGCCTACGAGCTTTCCCGCGCTTATGCAGGCGCAAAAGATCTCGCGCAAAGCCGTGGCGGCGGGCTTTGAGTGGCCCGATGAAGAGGGCGTATGGGAAAAAGTGGCCGAAGAGGTCGAAGAATTCAAGAATGCGGCTCCCGAGGACGCCGAGCTCGAATTTGGCGATGTGCTTTTCAGCCTGGTCAACGTTGCGCGGTGGCGTGGCATTGATGCGGAGAATGCCCTGCGCGCGACATGCGTGAAGTTTCGCCGTCGATGGGCGTTTATCGAAGGCGCAGCCTGGGCGCAAGGCAAGGATGCCGCCGATTTGACCGTCGAAGAGCAAGAGGCCCTTTGGCGAGAGGCCAAACGTCGGGAGAAGGAATAGGCTGAACCCCTACGCCCCCTCTCGCCCCAAAAGCCAATCAATCAGGTTCACGTGCCGGATGCCGTTGAAGTCGCCCGTGCCTATTCGGTCGAGAGTCAGAAGCGTTTTCGGATAGTTGTCCGACAAGCTTTGGAGTGAAGCAAGCTCGCGTGCAAGAGTGTTTTCATCGAGAACGCTAAGGGCAACCTGGTAATAGCATGTGCCCTGATCCCCTTCTGCAACAAAATCTATTTCCGTTTCTCCGGATCGGCCGACAAATACGTTGCGATTGCGGCGCAAAAGTTCCAAGTACACGACGTTTTCAACACGACGCCCCAGATCGCTTTGGTCGCGACCGAGCAGCAGGTGCCTGAACCCTAAATCGCCCAGATAGTACTTTCCGCCTTGCGTTAGGAGCGTTTTGCCCTTCGCGTCATAGGGCTTGGCTTCGAAAACGATATAGCTTTCTGATAGGGCATCAAGGTATTCGCCAACGGTCGTGGGGGATATTTTAGTGCCGTTTCGGGAGAGGCCGTTCGCGATGGTTTTAAGAGAGTAGCGGTTGCCGATGTTGTCAGCAAGGAACGCAGCCAGCGATCTGATCGCCATCATATTGAAGCGAGGGTGGCGCAGCGATACGTCTTTCACCAGGATGGTGCTGAGTACGCCATCGAGATAATCTGACACGTCCGATTCCGGCAGGGCTGCTGTGTAGGGCATTCCCCCAAAGATAAGGTAGCGGTTGAACAACTCCTCGTCGCTTAGTTCTTGAGGGAATGCCGACCGGTATTCCGCGAAGGAGAGCGGCAGCATGGTTAGCTCAACGTATCTGCCAGTGAGAAGCGTTGCCAGTTCGCTCGATAGCAGATCGGAGTTCGATCCCGTGATGTAAAGGTCAACGTCATCGCGTGCGAAGAGGGCATCTACGGCCTTCTCGAATTCGGGCACGCGTTGCACCTCGTCGATGAATACGTAATTTGTTTGCGCCTTGAGCTGCGATACCACAAGGTCGTACAGCTCTTTTGCGGTTTTCGGGGCATCGAATGCCATCTTCTCAATGTCAAGCGAAATGATGGCGTTCTTAGGCGTTCCGTCGCGCAAAAGCTCCTGTTGGGCGAGCGCGAGTGCGGTGGATTTTCCGCATCGGCGAATTCCCGTGACCACTTTAATTACATCGCGATTGCGCCAGCGACGAAGCCATTCCATCGCTTGCGGACGTTCGATAAGATGCGCAGGCTTTATCATGGCCGCTCCAATGAACAAAATCATCCAGTTACTTGGATGATTTTAACAAAATAGATAAATTCATCCAAGTAACTGGATGATTTTAAATAATCGATGTAATCTGTCCAGCTATCTGGATGAATTCGGGCATCCAAACAACGACAGAAGCCAATGTGCAATTGCATGCATTATTTGTCGGTTGCGCGGCCGCGGCATCGCCAGGCGCGCGGCGTTGTGGTACATAATTCCCCTCGCACGTTGGAGACGAACGTTCTCGAGACGGCTCATTGTGCTTTGCTGTTGCCATATAAATACGCCGCAGCTGGCATGCGAATCGTACCTGCTGCCGTGGCGGGAGCAGGACGGGTTTTCGCCTTGAGCACGTTTGTCAACGAAAGGAATGAAGCATGAAAACGAAGATGGTGCACGAATGCATTCACGTTCTTGACCTGGAGAAATCGCTCGCGTTCTACGAGCAAGCGCTGGGGCTGACGGTTCAGCACCGCATGGGGCCCGAGGACGGCTCGTGGGAAAACGTGTTCATCGGCAACGATCAGAGCGATTTCCAGATGGAGCTCACCTGGAACCGTGGGCGTGTCGAGCCTTATAACAACGGCGGGCGCGACACGCATCTTGCGTTTGAGGTGGGCGACATGGACGCGGCGCGCAAGCTGCACGAGGAGATGGGCTGCATCTGCTTCGTGAACGAGCGCATGGGCATCTACTTCATCGAAGATCCCGACGGCTGCTGGCTGGAGATCGTTCCTGCGAAGTAGGACATAGGATTCGTTGGGCTATCAGCAGCAAAAAGCCTTTCATAATTTCGCAAGGAATGCCCGGTCGATGATTCGACGGGCATTTTTAATTCCTGCTGGCGATTTCGAGTGGCGACGCTTCTTCTAATTGGTTGGGCACCTACTGCATAGCATGTTTTTGCAGTGGTTGCCCGATCTTGAAGCGCGACGGCCTTAATGAGATCATGGCGGAAAGGCGTTGAAAGGAAAACCGGGATGGCTGCTCAATACGAAACGATAACTTTAAGTGTGAATGATCTTGACCGGATAAAGCTCCCGAAATTCCAGCGTGGTTTTGTTTGGACCAAGAAAAAGAAAACTGAGTTCGTCCAGACGCTGCATGAG
>CAUWMI010000225.1:0-3509 GCA_963559755.1 uncultured Slackia sp.
CAATCGGCATCATGTTTGAATCCATGTGCATTGGCCAGATAATCTCCCGAATGACAGTACTCGAGCCTCCAGCTCTTCCCGCCGCATTGGGAGTTCTGCTTGGCGTGCTTTATCTCATCGGCTCCGCCCTGCAGTTTTTCCGTCCACGCATTTCGAAATCTTCGCAGTTAGTCAATATTCGGAATCAAATGAATCAGACCGAATCAAGCGAAAACAATCCGCATGAAATGCCCCACAACAAATACGCTTCATGCAAAAAAGCGGAGAAGAATATTCCTTCGACGGAAGTCATACAAAGCAGTCAGGAACCCATCGTCGATCCCTCGTCCGAAACGCACGGTGACATCGTTTCATCATGCCGCAGTATCGCCCTTAGCTATGGCCTAACGGAAAGAGAAGCCGAAGTACTCGCATTATGCGCCCTGGGAAGAAGTGCGAAGTATATCGCAGACGAGTTGTTCATTTCTTACAACACCGCTCGTACCCACATCAAGCACGTTTACGAGAAGCTCGATATTCATTCGAAACAAGAGCTAATCGACCTCGTGACGCTCAAAGGCTAGATAGATAATCTCGCGTCACTCCCAAACCATATCGCAATACCAGGGCGGCCGCTTTCGCAGGGGCCGCCCTGGTCCTAGTTGATCTTCACGATGGGAGCGTAGTCTTTGAGCAGCTTCTTGGTTTTGCCGGTCTTGGCGAAGTGGATGTGGAGCAGGTCGCCGTCCACCTTGATCACCTTGCCCTTGCCGAACGTCTTGTGGTCGACCGTATCGCCCACAGCGAAGGTCATATTGGCCGCCGCCTTCTTGCCGGCGTTGGGATTGGTGCGCACGCCGGACGAACCCAACGACGAGCCGGAGGCGCGACCGGCGCCCGACGCACCACGGGAGCCCGCGCCGCCCATGAAGTCGGCGAACGACGAGCCGCCGTGCCCCGACGCACGCCCCGCATTGCGCGGACGACTGCCGCCCGCGCTCGACTGGCCGAACACGCGGCCGCCGCCCGCCTCGGTTCCGCTGCCGGAGATGCCGCGGCGGCTGCCGCGCTTCTCCCAGCCGGTGCCCGAGAAACCGGAGCTTCCCAGCCCGATGGTGCGGCGCAGCTCGGAAGGAATCTCGCCCACGAAGCGCGATGCGGGATTGGCCACCGTGTCGCCGAAGATCTTGCGCGTCTGGGCGCAGGTCAGATACAGCTTCTTGCGGGCGCGCGTGATGGCGACGTAGGCCAGACGACGCTCCTCTTCGAGGCCCGCCTCATCGTGCGCGGAATTGCTGTGCGGGAAGAGCGTTTCCTCCATGCCCGCCACGAATACGCAGTCGAACTCCAAGCCCTTGGACGAATGCACCGTCATGAGCGTGACCGCCTGGCCGTCCTCCGCCTCGGCGGCATCGAGGTCGGTGCGCAGACGCACCCACTCGATGAAGTCGGCCAGCGAGTACGGCGAGAGCGTGCGGATTGCCGCCAGCCCCTCGGAGCCGGACGCACCAAACGAACCCTCGCTGTCGCTTGCGACGAGCGTCGTCATCGGCAGCTGGCCCTGACCCGTGCCGGAATCCCCGAAGGTCTCCCCCACGGGCTCTTCCCCGCCGGTCCCGACGACTTCGACGAACGCGTCCTCGTCGTTGTCCTGATGCGATTCCACGTACTCGTCCACGACGGACAGGAATTCCTTGATGTTCTCGATGCGGCCGCGCGCCTCGTCGGTGTTCTCGGCCTGCAGCGCGGCGATCAGCCCGCTCTTGTCGATCACGGCCTCGATTACCTTGCGCAGATCGCCGCCGTAGCTACGCGCCTCCTCGATCAGGCTCACGAACGAACCCAGAGCCGTGCGGGCGCGCATCTGCAGATGGTCGTCGGCCACGCACAGCTCCGCCGCCATCATGAACGGCATGTTGGCCTGGCGCGCGGCGCTTTCGATATATTCGATAGTGGTCTTGCCGATGCCGCGGCGCGGCGTATTGATCACGCGCTTGGCCGCGATGTCATCGGCGGGGTTTACCAGCAGCGTGAGGTAGGCCATCACGTCGCGAATCTCGGCGCGGTCGAAGAATCGCGTGCCGCCCACGATGCGGTACGGCACACCCGCGCGCAACAGCATGTCTTCGAGCGAGCGGCTCTGCGCATTGGTGCGGTAGAACACGGCGATCTGATCGTACGGGATGCCCTCGGCACGCTGGTGCTCGATCTCGGCAGCAATCCAGCGGCCCTCGTCACGCTCGTCGGAGGCCATGTACACGTTGATTTTCTCGCCCTCGCCCGCCTGGGTGTACAGGCGTTTCTGCTTGCGATGGATGTTGTTGGCCACCACGGCGTTGGCCGCCGCCAGAATGTTGCCCGAGGAGCGGTAGTTCTCCTCCAGCTTGACGGTGTGCGCATTGGGGTAATCCTGCTCGAACTCCAGGATGTTGCGAATGTCGGCGCCGCGCCAGCTGTAAATGGACTGATCGTCGTCGCCCACCACCATGATGTTCTTGTTTTTGGCGGCGAGCATGCGGCAGATCTCGTACTGCGCGTGGTTGGTGTCCTGGTACTCGTCCACCAGGATGTAGCGGAAGCGGTCCTGGTAGGCCTCAAGCACGTCAGCGTGGTTCTTCAGCAGAAGCCACGTGTACACAAGCAGGTCGTCGAAGTCGAACGCGTTGGCGGCCTTGAGGCGCTGCTGCAGGCGCTCGTATACGCGCGCCGCCACCTTGGCCCCGGGGTCGTGCGCGGTCTTGGCAAACTCGCCGGGCACAATGAGCTCGTTTTTCGCCTGCGAGATGCGGCTGCGAATGTTTTGGATGGGAAAGCGCTTGGGGTCGATGTCCATCTCGGCCATGATCTCTTTGACCAGGCGCTTGGAGTCATCGTCGTCGTAGATGGTGAAGCCCTTGTCGAAACCGAGCTTCTCGCAGTCCACGCGTAGGATGCGCACGCACATGCTGTGGAACGTCGACACCCACATGCCGCGCGCGGCGGGCCCCACGAGGTGCCCCAGACGTTCGCGCATCTCGGCTGCCGCTTTGTTGGTGAACGTGATGGCCAGAATCTGCCACGGGCGCACGTCCAAATCGCTCAGCATGTGCGCGATGCGGTAGGTGAGCACGCGCGTCTTGCCCGAGCCCGCGCCCGCCAACACCAGCAGCGGCCCCTCGGTGCACAGCACCGCCTCGCGCTGCGCGTCGTTCAGGGAATCGATATCAATCGTGCTCATGCGCCCTCTTCTCCTCTACCTGCATCCTTGGGCCGAGCGGCCCTTCGCAATCCAACCTCTGCGCCCCGCCCCGTGGCAGGCGCATCTGACGGACAAAAGGGCGCGGCAAGCGCCACGCCCTTCGAACTAGCTCAAACTACCTCGCGCGCCGTGCGGCAACCGCAGCTCACGCGCCTCGGTGCAGCCGCGCTACACCGCGATGAACAGGAAGTATACCAGCACCACGGCACCCACGATGATGCGGTAGATGCCGAACGCGGTGAAGTCGTGCTTCTTCACATAGCCAACCAGGAACTTGATGGCCAGCACCGAC
>CAUWMI010000226.1:0-3475 GCA_963559755.1 uncultured Slackia sp.
TCTATCCTGATATCTATCTATCGGGTTATTACGGCTCAACTACTTACCAAAGTGTTCCGAAGGATATGGCATCTGGTCTTTGGGGTCAAACCAAGGCAACGGCGCTTGCGGATAAGAGCGCTGACTATTCCATTATGGATTGGTTTGCCTCGCCGGCATCAAGTGTTACTGACGAGGGCGTTAAAGCGCTGCTTCCGAGCGGCCACGCATGCTATCTTGTGGAGTTCTCCGACGAGATTCTGGCATTGGGCGAGTATTCTCTGGCTATCTGGGACGCTACGGATGCAACGCTCAGATATTATCTGCAAAACGCAGACGGCTCCTATGCGCTTGCGGGCGAGAAGACGTCTGAGGGCGAGACTTCAACGGTTTCCATCCCTGAAGGCAATTACATCATTAAGAGCGATCTTGCTACGAAATATGTGCTTGATGCGAAGAGCGCCGGCAAGGCCAATGGGACAAACGTCCAGATTTATGCATCGAATATGACGAAGGCCCAGCGCTGGCATGTGTCTTACGACGCTAACGGTCACGCCATTATCAAGAACGTCAATTCTGGCAAGGTGCTTGATGTCGACAAGAAGAGTCGGAATGTGCAGCTCTGGACCGATTGCTCAACGGACAACCAGAGATGGACGTTCTCTCGCGGGCAAGGCGGCTCTATTGTTATTTCGTCAGTGCATGACCCGAGCCTGCATATTGCCGTGTCGGGGGCTAGTGCCAAATCGGGCGCTAATGTGGTCGCATCCAATTCTTCCAATGGGATAGGTTTCGAATTCCTGACGCATCCGGCGCAAGTTTCGCCCTGCGAGCAAGTTATAGAAGACGGATACTATACGCTCGTTCCTTCGGCAGCGGCTCATGGGTTGGGCGATGTGGTGCTGGACATTAAGTCGGCGTCCTCAGCGGATGAGGCCAATGCGCAGCTGTATGCTGCAAACAGAACGTACGCTCAGGTGTTTGGTATCGAGTACGTTGACGGTTACTATCTGATAGAAAATGCTTCTTCTGAAAAGGTGCTTACAGCGGCTAATGGCAACGTGGTCGCAGGTACCAATGTCTATCAGATGACGTATTCAGGAGCCGATTCTCAGCTTTGGAGTGTCAAAGAAAACAAGGATGGATCGTATACGTTCGTCAATAAGTCATCTGGTTTGGTCCTGGATGTTTCTGGCGGGAAGATGACGGATGGTGCGAATGTTCAGGTCTATACCGCCAATGGCACCGCTGCTCAGATGTGGGTGCTTGAAGAGGCTCGGGGTCCGCGTGAGGCGCTCGACACGCTTGCTGCTGAGAGCAAAGACGTTCTTGCGGATGGGACGTATGTCATTAAAAGCGCGCTTGCCAATACGCAAGTGCTCGACGTGAAATCGGGTTCTAAGTCCGATAAGGCAAACGTTCAGCTTTATAAATCTAATATGACCGGTGCTCAAAGCTGGCGTGTACAGCACGATGAAAAGGGATACGTCACGTTCGTGAATACCCAATCCGGGAAAGTCTTGGATGTAAATGGTGCGAATCGAGCGAACGGGACCAATGTTCATCAGTACGGCCCCAATGACACCTACGCGCAAAAGTGGGTGGTGCTTGATTCTGCGGATGGGGAGCATGAGGTCGTTTCTGCTCTCTGGCCCGAAGTGCGGCTTGACGTGAAATCTGCCAAAACGGCAAATGGCGCCAATGTCCAGATATATAAAACAAACGGTACCGATTCTCAGAAGTTTTCGTTCCTCCCGACTGACCCCAATGTTGCGCCATGCGAAGATTTGGGGTTGGACGGCTGGTATGCGATTTCTTCGTCTATCAACCAGTCGTATGTACTAGATATCGCTGCGGCATCTAAAGAGAATGGTGCCAATGTTCAGCTCTATAAAAGCAACGGCACTCTTGCGCAGATGTTCAAGTTCACATATCTCGACGGGTATTATCAAATTACATGTGCCGGGTCGGGCAAGGCCTTGGATGTCGATGACGGGAATGTTGTACCCACTACCAATGTGCAGCAGTGGACGGCAAGTTCGACCAACGAGAATCAACTGTTCTCTATTGTGGAGAATGGCGATGGTACATATACGCTGACCAGTAAATCTTCCGGTCTTGTGCTGGATGTCTATGGCGGAAAAGCTGCAAACGGCAAGAACGTTCAGGGGTACACTCCTAACGGTACCGCTGCTCAAAAGTTCACGCTTAAGAAGTGCACGGATTATCTTGCCAATGGCATTTACACCATTTCGCCTTCCGTTGGATCGGGGCGTTCGATTGACGTCAAGAGCGGCTCTACTTCTGAAGGCGCGAATGTGCAGGCGTATTCAACAAACAATACGCTTGCGCAGAAGTGGCAGGTGAAGAAAGTCGATGGCGCAGACAATACGTACACGCTCGAAAATCTAGGATCGGGATTGTTGCTTACCGCTGATTCCAACGACAATGTGTACCAGAGGAAAGCTAGCGACAGCGCGAAGCAGCAATGGATTCCGGAAATCACTACTAATGGTGGCATTGTTCTAACGAATGCTGCATCGGGCAAAGTTCTTGATATTGCAAATGGGTCCACCAAGAGTGGAGCGAATGTGCAGGTCTATACCGCCAATGGGACGGGAGCCCAGAAGTTTTATTTTAAGTCGTCAAGCCCCGTAAGCAATGGCACATATCTTATTCGCATGGCGAAAAATTCGTCCAAGGTTCTGGATGTGAAAAGCGGATCCCATGCCAATAATGCGAATGAACAGGTGTATTCGTCCAAAGATTCTGGTGCGCAGAAGTGGATTGTTTCTCGTAATTCGGATGGCACGTATCGCATCGCGAATGCTCAGAGCGGAAAGTCTCTTGACGTTGCGTCAGGAAAGGCGTCTTCAGGCGCGAACGTCCAGCAGTATTCCAAGAACAGCACCGCCGCTCAAAAATGGAAGATTACGTATGAGGGCGGCGGTCAATTCAAGATCACCTCTGCGTTGAGTTCGTCCCTTGTGCTTGACGTGAACAGCGGATCCACTGCTAATGGCGCCAATGTGCAGATTTATAAGGACAATGGCAGTGTCGCCCAGCGTTTCACTTTCAAGACCACCACGTATGACCCCGGTAAGGTGCTGAATGTGCCGCGTCAGAAAATCGTTCAGTGGCTTGAGTCCAAGGAGAATACGAAGTACTACATCGGAACGCCGTTTTCTTGGACTTTTGGGGTTTCGACGTGCATGTACCCCAAGGGTGCGCCCCGGTCCGATGGCTTTGTCGGAATGAATTGCGCGGGCTTTGTGGCTCATGTATACCGATCCGCAGGAGGCAACCTTTCTCCGATTAGCAAGGTGAATAGCTATTCTCCTTGGGCGGGGGGGCCCGGCGGCGGTAGCTATATTAATGCGTGGCGCTGGTACGGGTACGCTCGTTTGAATAATGCTGAAATGTATGAGTTCAAGAACGTTTCCGCCATGTTGAAGAGTGGCAAGGCCGAAAAGGGTGACATCATTTTCTTTAAAAC
>CAUWMI010000227.1:0-3466 GCA_963559755.1 uncultured Slackia sp.
AGCGTCGTAGCGCCTCAAACGAAAAAGCGCCGTCCGGATAGGACGGCGCAATCACTACTTGAAGAAGCCCTCGTAGTTGTGCATCTTCAGCTGGCTCTCGATCTTGCTCATGGTGTCCAGGGCCACGCCGATCATGATGAGGATGGACGTACCGCCGAACGCGGAGATGAGCTGATTGCCGGTGAAGCTGAACAGGATGGACGGGATGACCGCGATAAGTGCGATGTAGAGGCCGCCCGGGAGCGTGATGCGATTGATCACGTTCTTGATGTACTGCGTCGTGGCGGAGCCAGGACGCACGCCGGGGATGAAGCCGCCCTGCTTGCGCAGGTTGTCGCTCGTCTCCTCGGGGTTGAACACCATGGAGGTGTAGAAGTACGCAAAAAACACGATCAGCACCAGGGTGAGGATCCAGTTGATCCAGCCCTGGCTGATAGCGTCAGCCGCAGCGGTGAGCCAACCCACGTTGAACAGCGCCGCAAGCTGCGCCGGGAAGTACAGAAGGCAGCTCGCGAAGATGATGGGGATAACGCCCGCAGCGTTCACCTTCAGCGGAATGTAGGTGGTCTGACCACCCATCATGCGACGACCCTGGATGCGCTTGGCGTAGTTCACCGGGATGCGGCGCTGCGCGCGCTCCATGAAGATGATCGCAGGGATGCAGGCAAGCACCACGACGATGATCAGCGCGGTCACGGCCAGACCCATGCCGAAGTCGCCCGTCAGGTTGATGGACGAGAAGATGGCGCCGGGCACCTGCGAAACGATGGACGTGAAGATGATCAGCGACATGCCGTTGCCCACGCCGCGCTGCGTGATGAGCTCGCCCATCCACATGATGAGCGCCGTGCCAACCAGCAGCGAGAACACCACGATCACGTTGGTCACCATCTCGGGCACCTGATCGGAGAACACCACGCCGTAGGCGCTGCTCTTGAACAGGAACAGGTAGCCGATGGCGTTGATCAGGCCCAGGACCAGCGTCAGGTAGCGGGTGATCTGGGTGATCTTGCGGCGGCCCGTCTCGCCCTCGCGCGCCCAGCGGCCCACGGCGGGGATGACGCCCTGCATGAGCTGCATGATGATCGACGCGGTGATGTAGGGCATGATGCCCAGCGAGAACACCGAGAAGTTGGACAGCGCGCCGCCGGTGAACAGGTCCAGCATCACCATGCTGGCGCCGCTGTCGGCGAACGCGTTGGCAAATTCATTGAACGGGATGCCCGGCACCGGGATGCCCGCGCCCAGGCGGTACAGCGCCAGAATGCCCAAGGTGAACAGGATCTTCTTGCGAAGCTCCGGCACCTTGAAGGCTTCGATGATCGACGTTAGCAAGGCTGCTCGACCTTTCCTCCGGCCGCTTCGATCTTCGCCGCGGCGCTAGCAGAAACCTTATCGACCTTCACGGTCAGGGGCTTGGTGATTTCGCCGTCGCCCAGCACTTTCACCAGCACGTCGACGTTCTTGATGATGCCGGCGTCCACCAGAGCCTGGTGGTCGACCACAGCACCGGCCTCGAACTTGAGGTCGAGACGGGACACGTTCACGGGAGCGTACTCGACGCGGTTGGGGTTGCGGAAGCCAGGCAGCTTGGGCAGACGCATGGCCAGAGGAGTCTGGCCGCCCTCGAAGCCGTTGCGCTTGCCGCCACCGGCACGAGACTTCTGACCGTTCATACCGCGGCCGGCGGTCTTGCCGTAACCGGAGCCATTGCCGCGACCGACGCGCTTACGCTTCTTCGTAGAGCCCTCTGCGGGAACGAGATCCTTGAGTTCCATGTTTCATTTCCTTTCGCTTTTTTCGGACGAGGGCACATCCCCCGCCTCAGCCGGCAGCTCGCTCGCCGGCCAACTCCAATTGCTCGCTTGCGCGAGGGCGCACTTCGCCCCATAAAACGCAAGCTTTGCAATGATACAAGAAAATCCCGTCGCAGGGACGAGATTTTTCATGATTTCACGCTTTCATCTCCGGTTTCGAACGCCGCCTGTCCGCGGGAACGAAACTCGCGCATCCAGCGCTTCACAATGTTGCGGTTCGTGATGCCGTAGCGCTCCATGACATCCACGGTGGCGATGCCGCTCAATCGATCACGCACAGCGGCCAGCTTCACCTCTTTGGAGTAGGCGATATGCCCCTTGCTGCAGGTACAGAACTGTTCGGTGCCGAGCGCCTTCCAGGCATACATCCAGTCGCGAACCGTCTGGCGGTTGATGCCCAGTTCGGTCGAAACCGCCTTGTATCCCCAGCCTTGCTCGAACAGCAGGGCGGCGCTTCGCCTCTGTTCTGCTCCCCTCCCCGCCACGATCCCCTCCCTTATCATCGTGCGAATCGACGTGAGTAGCAAAGGAGACCGCACGAAGGCGGTCTCCTCATTGCTTTGGCGGAAGGCGGCTCGTTCATGGGCCTTCCGCGCTCGGTGCGCTAAACCGCGGATTGTTACTGGAAGCGACGCTTCAGGGCAGCGCCCAGAGCAGCCAGGGCGGAAACGCCGGCCACTGCGGCCACGCCGCCGGCAACAGCCATGGTGTTGTCGCCGGTCTGCGGAAGCTTCTGCTCGTCGGCAGCGGCAGCCTCGTCAGCGGCCTGCTCACCGTTCTCCTCGGCAGGAGCAGCGGGCTCGGCAGGGGTCGTGGCGGGGTCATCGGTGCCAGGGGTCACAACCTCGTTCTGCTGCCACTTGGCATACAGCGTCATGTCGGAGGTCACGGGAGCGTTGAAATCGTACTCCTGGGTCAGAGCGGTGTCGGTGAACCAGCCGAGGAACGTCCAGCCCTCGCAGGTGGGATCGGCAGGCTTGGCAACGGTCTTGCCGCTCTCAACCTCGACCACCTGGTTCTCGGTGGAAGCGATGCAGTCGTCGAAGGTCACCTTGAAGGTCTCAGTAGCAGGCGCAACCTCCTCGTAATGAGCGATATAGGTGAGCTCGGTCACGTTAGAGGGCACGGACACGACAACCTGGCCGAGCAGAGCGGGCGAATACACGCTGCCGCCCTCTTCGGCCCAACCGATGAAGGTGTAGCCGTCAAGCTCGGGGGCAACGATGGGACCGCTCCAATCGGAGGTGCCGTTAAGAACGGCACCGTCACCCAGGAAGGTGCCGAACTCATCGTAGAAGTGCACCGTGATGTACTGGGCCTCGGGATCCTCGGCAGCATTCTCTTCCCACTGAGCGTACAGGTTGATCTCGGTCACCGTGGGATCGGCGGCATACACAACGTTGTCGAGCTCAGCATCGGTGTAGATGGCGTCCTCGCCCTCGAACTGCCAGCCGAGGAAGGTGTAGCCGTCCTTCTGCGGGTTGGCAATGCCAGACCACTGGGAGGTTCCGTCGAACACGGAGCCGGTGCCCAGCAGCTGGTCGCCGTCGTAGTAGTTCACCTTGATCTCACGAGGAGCGGCAGGCTCTTCGGTCTGGTTGGCAACGCCGGTCACCGTGCAGCTCTCGGTGAAGATATAGTTCGCCAGA
>CAUWMI010000228.1:0-3447 GCA_963559755.1 uncultured Slackia sp.
GCAAGCGCTTGCAACGTGCATCGCAGCGTCGCAATACTCGCACGTTTCCAATTCGGAGTAAATATTTTCGATTTTCTACTGTTTCATATGGGTAACTTTTCGATAATCGCGTAAATAGAGGGGTTGCTGGGCTAAAAATCCGCCTAATGCCGCCGCAAATCCGCTTAATACCGTCAAGCGTTTTGAGTTTCATATGGCTAACAGTAGAAAACCGAAAATATTTGCGCACTTTTTTAAAATCTCGAGCAAGGTAAGGTGAAATATCGCATCGAAACCGCTCTAGCCAGCTAAAGTTATGGCGAATGTGTGCCGCGAGGTCGCCCCCGGCCTCTGTTTTTTCGGAGCAAGGTGGTCGCGTCTGCGGGCGGCGATTATAATAATCGGATTATGTATGCAGGCCACACGAGCGACGAGCCCGTCAACACGAAGGAGTAGCCACATGGCGTTTTACTACGAAGAGCCTTCCCGCACCTTCAATGAATACCTCTTGGTTCCCGGCCACACGCCGGCCAGCTGTATTCCTGCCAAGGTCAGCTTGAAAACGCCGCTGGTGCGCTACCGCAAAGGCGAGGAGGAGTGCCCCATCTCGCTGAACGTGCCCATGGTGTCTGCCATTATGGCCGCCGTGTCTGACGATCGCATGGCTGTTGCCCTTGCCACTGAGGGCGGCATGTCGTTCATCTACGGCAACCAGTCCATCGAGGACGAGGCTGCCATGGTGGCGCGTGCGAAGTCTTACAAGGCCGGCTTCGTGGTGAGCGATGCCACGCTTTCGCCCGACATGACGCTTGAGCAGGTGCTCGAGCTCAAGGAGAAGACGGGTCACTCCACCATGCCCGTCACCGCCGGCGCCAGCGCCACGGGCAAGCTACTGGGCATGGTGACCGAGCGCGACTACCGCCTGTCCCGCATGCCGCTCGACCTCAAGGTGTCCGAGTTCATGACCCCGCGCGAGAAGCTGATCACCGCTCCTGCCGACACCACGCTCTCCGAGGCCAACGACATCATCTGGGAGCACAAGCTCAACAGCCTGCCCCTGGTGGATGCCAATGATTGCCTGGCCTACCTGGTGTTCCGCAAGGATTACGATTCGCATAAAGAGAACCCGCTGGAGATGCTCGACCACGAAAAACGCTACATGGTGGGTGCGGGCATCAACTCCCGCGATTACGCCGAGCGCGTTCCCGCTTTGGTGGAGGCGGGCGTTGACGTGCTCTGCATCGACTCCTCGGAGGGCTTCTCCGATTGGCAGAAGATGACCATCGAGTGGGTGCGTGAGCGCTACGGCGACTCCGTCAAGATTGGCGCGGGCAATGTGGTCGATCGCGACGGTTTCCGCTTCCTGGCCGAGGCTGGCGCCGACTTCGTGAAGGTGGGTATCGGCGGCGGCTCCATCTGCATCACGCGTGAGACCAAGGGTATCGGCCGCGGTCAGGCCACGGCTACCATCGAGGTTGCCAAGGCCCGCGACGAGTACTTCGAGGAGACGGGCATCTACGTGCCCATCTGCTCCGACGGCGGCATCGTGTACGACCATCACATCTCCCTAGCTCTGGCCATGGGCGCCGACTTCGTGATGCTGGGCCGTTACTTCGCCCGCTTCGACGAGAGCCCCTCGGCGAAGGTGCTGGTCAACGGCAACTACATGAAAGAGTACTGGGGCGAGGGTTCTGCGCGTGCCCGCAACTGGGGCCGTTACGACCTGGGCGGCAAGAAGAGCCTGTCCTTCGAAGAGGGCGTTGACTCTTATGTGCCCTATGCCGGCAGCCTGAAGGACAACATGGCGGTCACGCTGCTCAAGATCAAGTCCACTATGTGCAACTGCGGCGCCCTGACCATCCCCGAGTTCCGCGACAAGGCGAAGCTCACGCTGGTGTCTTCCACCTCCATCGTCGAGGGCGGCGCGCACGACGTGCTGCTGAAGGACAAGACCCCGTACGTGGGCAGCGCCCGATAAGCGCATTTGACGAGCCGGCACTTCGAACGTGCCGGCTCGTTGGTTGTCTTGGCGCCGCGCCAAGGCCTGTATCTGTAGTCGAGGGAAAGTAGTCCACCATCGAAGCTCTGAAGAACATACATACGTTGCCGCTGGCGCATAAGCTTGGTGCGTGCGCGCTGGCTGTGATGCTTTGCATGCCCGTTGCGGCGGCGCATCCCGCATTCGCCGACGAAGTGAGCGATGCCAAGGCGGCGCTCGATCAGGCGGAGGCGCGCATGGCGCAGATCGCGGAGGAGCACGCGCAGCTTGAGGCCCAAGTGGAGGAACTCCAGGGCCAGATCGACGATGCTACGCAGGGCGTCATGGATGCGCAGGCCGCCATGCAGGAAGGCCGCGGCAAGCTGGGCGAGATGCTCTCGTACGAGTATAAGACCGGCGGCATCTCGCTTCTCGAGGTTGTTTTTGGGTCGCAGAACCTGGATGACCTGATCGATAACCTTCAATATGTGGAGTCGGTCCAGGCCGCTCAGGCGCAGGCGATCGAGGAGCAGAAGATTCTCGAGCAGCAGTTCTCTGATTCGCTGGAGGATCTGAATACCAAGAAAGACGCCCAGATGGAGGCGCTTGACGAAGCCGATCAGAAGAGCAAAGAGGCTGCTCAGGTGGTAGAAAGCGCCCAGGCACAGCTCTCTAAGGCCGAGGACGAGGCGGCCAAACGCGAGGCCGAGCGCCTAGCGGCGCTGCAGAAGCAGGCCGAAGAGCTTAAGGCCCAGCAGGAGGCTGCGGCGGCTGCGCAGGAGACGCCGGCGGCTAGCGAGTCCGATTCACAGAGCGATGACACGCAGGCTTCGGATGATGGTTCGAGCGAGGGCGGCTCTACGGGTGGCAACTCCGGTGGAAGCTCGTCGGGTGGTACCTCGGGCGGCAGCGGCGGCTCGGGTGGTTCTGGTAGCGAGGCGGCCGACCCCGGCTCCGGCTGGCAGACGGGTGTGGCCTCGGCGTACGGTTCCAAGAGCGACGGCACGCTGGGCGGCACTACCGCCACGGGTGCTACCGTCACCGAGAGCTCCATGGGTGTGGCCATTCCTATGTCGTGGCCCAATTACCGCTCCTACCTGGGTCGTAGCGTTGAGATTAGCTATGGCGGTATGACCGTGATTGCCGTGGTCAACGACTGCGGCGGCATGGGCGGCGGCTCGCGCTCGCTGGATCTGCAGCCGGGTGTGTGGAAGGCCTTCGGTGCCAGTTCCTGCTACGACTGGGGCTTGCGTACCGTGAGCTATCGGTTCCTGTAAGCGCATATCGATGATTTGAAAACGCCGGTTTTTGAGCCGGCGTTTTTTGTGACCCCTTTGATGATCCCGGATGCGTTCGTGCTCCTGCGGTTCACGTATCGCGCAAATCCAAAATACATATCATCAGCAAAAACTAAAATGGGCATGGGATTTGCGACGACAATGGATTGACAAGGTCGTTTGTGTTCGCCGGCCGAGGCTTTCAATCCTTAT
>CAUWMI010000229.1:0-3440 GCA_963559755.1 uncultured Slackia sp.
ACATATCGCACCCCTCTGACCAGGCGTTACATAGAAGAGCCCGACGAAGCTACTCGCCGGACCCTTCTAAAACTGCAGCATATTCAATTCTTTTGCATCCGCCGCGATGTCGCAGGGCTTAATTCACCCAGAGATAGCCCGCGCCGCGCACGGTTTCCAGGTGCTGAGCCATCTCGGGGCCCAGCTTGGCGCGCAGGCGTCGCACGTGGACGTCCACCGTGCGGCTGCCGCCGTAGTAGTCAAAGCCCCACACCTGCGACAGCAGCACCTCGCGCGAATAGATGCGCCCGGGATGCGTAGCCAGGAACGAAAGCAGCGCGTATTCCATGAACGTGAGGTCGATGGGCTCCCCCGCCACTTTCACCTGATAGGTAGCAAGGTTGATGGTCATGGAGCCCACGTGCACGAAATCGGCGTCGGCCGTGGCCTCGCCCGGCCACAGGAGCCTGCGACAGCGCAGCTTCATCTCTTCGTCCGACGCGCCCGATGACGCGAAATCGAGCGCCACCTGCATGGGGAGGCGCAGCGTTTCGATGTCACCCTCGTCTACGACCAGGAACAATGCCGCCTGCCCACCCGTGAGCGCTTGAGCGAGACGCGCGATATCGCACGAGCCGTCGGTATCGTCCACCACCAGAAGGTCGGCATCGAGGTTGCGACCCATGGAAATCACCTGGCTGATGGGTGCCTTGAGCACGCGCACCTCGGCATCCATCGAGGCGAACAGCGTGGCGGCATGCTCGGGCGTCACCGTTCGCCCGCAAGAAACTAAGATGGTCTTCGAATGCATGGTTTCGCCTCCTTCCCGCTACAACGTCGCCAGATAGCGATCGATTTCCCATTGCGTCACATGTGCGCGGTACTGCTCCCACTCGGCACGCTTGTTTTCCACGAGCCACGCATGGGCAGCCTCGCCCAACACCTCGCGCATGAAATCCGACTTCTCGAACGCGTCCACGGCACGCGAGAGATCGGTGGGCAGCGCGGCGATTCCCAGCTCCTCGCGCTGCGCGGCGGAAAGCTCGAACGCGTTTTCCGTGAGCGGTGCCGGCAGCTGGAGGTTCTCCTCAATGCCGCGCAGACCGGCGGCGATGAGGGCGGCCAGCGTAAGATAGGGGTTCGCGGCAGAATCGACGCTGCGCACGGCCACGCGCGTGGAGTTGCCCTTGGCGGGCTTGTAACGCGGCACGCGCACCATGGCCGAGCGGTTGGAGTTGCCCCAGCAGATGTGCGTGGGGCAGCAGAAGCCCGAAACGATGCGCTTATAGGAGTTCACATACTGGTTGGTGACCAGGGAATACTCCGGCGCGTACTTCAGAAGGCCCGCGATGTAGCGCTTGGCCACCGAGGAAAGGCCGAAGCCTTCGGGGTCGTCCGCGTCGAAGAACGCGTTGCCGGTGCCGTCGAACAGCGACATGTGCATATGCATGCCGCTGCCTTGCTCGTTTTCGAGCGGCTTGGGCATGAACGTGGCGTACAGGCCGCGCTCGCATGCCGTTTCTTTGATGACCAGGCGCGAGGTCATTACGGCATCGGCCGCGGCCAGCGCATCACTGTAACGCAGGTCGATCTCTTGCTGCGCCGGCGCCGATTCGTGGTGCGAATACTCGACAGGAATGCCCATCTGCTCGAGCGTGAGCACCGTATCGCGCCGCAGGTCAGCGGCGTTGTCGAGCGGCGCGAGGTCGAAATAGGCACCGCGGTCGATAGGCTCGGGCGCCTCGTCGCTCTTGAAGCAGAAGTACTCGATGGCCGTGCCCACGTTGACCGAATAGCCCATGTCGGCGGCCTTATCCAGCACACGCATGAGAATCTGGCGCGAGTCGCCTGCGGCAGGAGCGCCGTCGGGCGTGCGGATGTCGCAGAACATGCGCGCCACGCCGTTGTTGGCGGGACGCCACGGAAGCATCTGGAACGTGGAGGGGTCGGGGTGCGCCAGCATGTCGCTTTCCTGCAGCGGAGCCAGGCCGTTCACGCTCGCGCCGTCGAAACCGACGCCCTCCTCGAAAGCCGACTCAACGTCGGAAGGCGTGATGGCCACGTTTTTCAGGCCGCCTAGAAGATCGGTGAACCACAGGCGAAGAAAACGGATGTCACGCTCTTCGATCTGCTTGATGACGTATGCCTTCGTATCGATCATTGTTCCTCCAACATGCCGGCAGCACTTTATCCGGGTATAGTATCACCTGACGTGAGGTCATCCGTTTCAGACGCGTTAAGTATCGCCGTCTTATGCCACTCCCAGGCGGCGAGCCATGACCTGGTTGGCGGCAAGCTCCTCGGCGTCGTCGAGCGGCTCGAGCTCAATCGCATCGCCGCGACGCTCGTAGGCGCGCGCAATAAGCCAGTCAGCCACCTGGGGGTTCTTAGGCAAAAGCGGGCCGTGCAGATAGGTTCCAATCAGGTTGCCCTGGTGCACGCCCTCGAAGCCGTCTTGACCGTTGTTGCCGAACGTCTTGCCCAACACGCGGCCGAGCGGATTCACGCCCTGCCCCAGCGTGGTGCGCCCGCCATGATTCTCGAACCCCACGATGGGCATGTCGCAGATATCGCTCTGGATGACCGCGTTACCAATCAGGCGCCCCTCACCTCGCACCGTTTCCATGTCGATGATGCCCAGGCCCTCTACCACCACGTCGTCCATCGCATAGCTGTGCCCCAGGAACTGATAGCCGCCGCACACGGCAAGGAGTGCACCGCCATCAGCAACATACGCCGAAAGCTCGGCTTTGCGCTCCATCATGGCGTCTTTCACGATCATCTGCTCGCGATCGGCACCGCCGCCAATGAACACGATGTCGGCACGGGAAAAATCCATCGCGTCACCCATGCCCACTTCCTGCACTTCCACAGGCAGGCCGCGCCATTCCAACCGGCGGCGCAGGCAAATCACGTTGCCACCATCGCCATACAGGTTCAAAAGTTCGGGGAACAGGTGCACGATGGTCAGAGGCTTCACGGTCATGCTAGTTCACCTCTTTGGATACTTGGTTTCCTTTAGAAACTTTATTTATATTTGATTCTTTCGCTGTATTTTGCGCATTGAAACTTTGCGTTCCTTGCTTTGAATCGGAATTCTGCTCACTCCAAGGAATCTTTCCTGTTGATTCCCACTGGGCATGCAGTCCCTCAAGCTCGCGACGAACCTCGGGCAGCGCCGTGTAGTTGGCGATAATGTACGCGCGCCCGCCCTCTGCACTGGTTGCTTCCATAACCTGGGCAACGTTCTCCACAATCTGGGCCTTGATGCCGGCATACTTCAGACGCACCTGCATGTCGTTGGCGCGGCTGCCGCCCACGAACGCCCTGAGTCCCTCGATGTGCGCCCAGTTTTCGAAATCGATGTCCCAGAACCACGACACATCATGGCCATCGGGATCGTTGTCGTTGACGAACAGCGCCAGCACACGCCCCTGCTCCTGCAGTACGATACGGATGTT
>CAUWMI010000230.1:0-3327 GCA_963559755.1 uncultured Slackia sp.
GTAGCCAGAATCCCAAGCGCTTGGACGAAACTGAACGTGGCATGATTACCATTGACATTCGTCCCATGCTGAATACGCTTGGAGCGCATTCTGACATCTGGGTTCCTGTTCGTCCCGGCACTGACGGCGCCTTGGCCCTTGCCATTCTCCATGTCATCATTGGTGAGGATCTCTATGATCATGATTTCTGCGATAAGTGGGTAAACGGTTTCGATAAGCTTGCTGAGCATGTGAAACAGTTCACGCCTGAGTGGGCGAGCGAAATTACGGGTGTCCCCGTTGATCAGATTAATCAGATTGCTCGCATGATGGGCACCATAAAGCCAATGGCCTTGATGGACGGCAATGGCTTTGGCGATCAGACCAATGACGGTACGTGGACCGCTGTATCCATCTTCCTCATCCAGGCTATTACGGGCAATTTGGACATTCCTGGCGGCAACGGCGCAGGTTTACAGCTTCCCGATCCCATGTTTGAAATCGCCGATATGGGATGGTTCCTGCCCACCTTCCACGAGTTCGACAAGCTCGAAGCGACTCCCGAAGACATCGAGCATGGCTGGAAGCCGGGCGTGTCTAAGCTCCTGTGCCCCGAATTCCCGCGCGATTTCTATAAGGATTTCTGCTACTCGCTTTCTTCGTGCAACCCGCGTGTCATCGAGGCGATTGATTCCGACCATCCCAAGAAGCCGCGCGTGATTTTCTCTCATGCGACGAACTCGCTGTCGTGCTTGCGCCAGCCTAAGCGCATCGCCGAATGCTTGGCAAAGCTCGACTTCCATTTCACCATGGATACGAACTGGAACGATACGTGCAACTTCTGCGACATCGTTCTGCCTGCCTGCACCCAGTATGAAGCTCAGGATCAGCTGCATCTGACCAACCGCCTCGAAGGTACGTTCTTGGGTATCAACCACAAGCTCATTGAACCTTTGGGAGAATCCATGTCCGACTACAAGGTGTATGCCGAACTTGCCAAGCGGATGGGCTTCGAGAAGGATTGGTGGGACGGCGATACCGACGGCATGCTTCGCGAGCTGCTTGAAGGCTCTGGCTTCACCCTTGAAGAACTGCGCGATCCCAAAAACGACAAGGGTATTTTCGTGGAGCGTCCTGTTGAAGAGCGCGTGATGACCGAGCCTGAATACAGGCGCTATGAGGAGCTGTTCTCCAAGCTGCCAAACAACAAGGTCCAGGCTTATCACGAACTGTTCGGCGGCAAGGTTGACAACACCGATGAAGGAACGCTCGGCTATCTTCCCGTGTATGTTGGGCCGCCCGAGTCTTTGGCCGGAACGCCTGACATCGCGAAAGAGTACCCGCTGGTGTTCTCCGACGTCCATGGCCATCGCCTTGCTGAACACAGTCATCGCAACAATCTGCCGTGGTGCCGCGAGATCGAGCCTTATCCGTGGGTCAAGATCAATCCTGACACCGCGGCAAAATACGGCATTGAGAACGGTGATTGGGTCAAGGTTGAGTCGCCTCATGGCTGGTGCGTGCTCAAGGCCAAGCTGTTCGAAGGCATTTCGCCTGAGGTTCTGATGGCGCGTCGCGGTTGGTGGCAAGATTGTCGAGACCTCGACCTTCCAGGATATGGCTATCTTGACGGCGGCGCAGAGTGCAACGTTCTCTACGATAACAATCCGGCAAATTGGGACAAGTTCTCCACGGCTTCCGCCAAACAGACTCTTGTGAGAATCAGCAAATGCGAAGAAGGCCCTGCCGAGAACCCGATCGTCGTCAAGGATGGTGAGTTCTAATGTCTGAACAGCTCATGATTTACTGCGATGAAGATCGCTGCATCAAATGCTATGCCTGCCAAGTCGCTTGCAAACAGTGGCACGGAATCAAAGCAGGGGGAGTAAGCCGCCGCACTGTGATTGAGCACACTTCTGGCAAGTTCCCCAACGTGACCCGTACGTTCTCTAGTCTGTCCTGCCAGCATTGCACTGAGCCGGCTTGCGCAAACGTGTGTCCGGCGGGAGCAATTACCAAGCGTGCCGAAGACGGTATAGTTGTGGTAGATCAAGACAAGTGCATCGGATGCAGATACTGCTTCTTTGCCTGTCCGTTTGGCATCCCCTGCTACGACGAGAACGGTATGAACAAATGCGACATGTGCTTGAGCCTTGGCGCCGGTGAGGATGGACGCCCCGACCCCCATTGCGTTGCAACCTGTCCGACGCGTGCGCTGTATTTTGGCACCGAGTCGGAAATCAAGGAGATCCTTCAGGAGAAAGAAGCTAAAAAGCTTGCTGCCCAGGAGGCGATCGCTGAGGCGATGAGGGGTATCTAGCAGTAGACATTGTTTGGCGGCTGCTGCATTCGCATTGCGCAGCCGCCTTGCTAGAAAAAGAGAGGAGGTAGCCTCATGTCCGGCGTTACTCAAACCACTTGGGTATGGGAGCCTGCTATCTATCTGTTTCTGGGCGGTTTGGCCGGCGGAGCATTTCTTGCAGCTGCGTTCGTCCGCATTCTGGGCAAGGACCGCTTTTCGAAAGTGACTGTCATAGGCTCATGGGTGAGCGTCATCGCCTTGGTCGTAGGCCTTCTGTTCTTGATTGTTGACGTGGCCAAGCCTTTCCAGGCTATGATGATGTGGAAGAGCTTTGTGAATTTTAGCTCTTGGATGACGATTGGTGCTTGGTTACTGTTCGCCGCCGTCATTTTCATGGGACTGTGCGCTGTGTTTTCGACGCCCAAATTAGTTTCGATCCTCGGTTCGTTCTGCAAACCACTGGAACGACATGCGGGGGGCGTTTCCAAGGTCTGCATGGTTTTGGGAGCGATAGCTGGCCTGGGCGTTGCCGTTTACACGGGCATTCTGCTTTGGAGCGCCCACAATATTCCGCTTTGGAACACGCCGCTTATCCCTGTTCTTTTCACCGTTTCCGCGCTCGATGCGGGAGCAAGTGCGATACTCGCAATTCTGCTGTTCGAAAAAGATCCAGAGGTCGAGTCTTTCGTGAAAAAGACGAGCATCGTTCTGGTCGTCCTTATCATACTGGAGGCTTGCGTGCTTGCCGGTTTGATGTATCTGCACCTGCAGGGCAACCAAAGCCAGGTTCTTAGCGCCAACACCCTCCTTCAGGGCGATTTGAGCTGGCAGTTCTGGGGTCTTGTCGTAGTGGTGGGGCTTGTTGTTCCGCTCCTGCTCACGCTTGTCGACCTTACCGGGCTTATCAAGAGCAAGGAGCTGTCCAGGCTGTTACATCTCGTGGCGGTTGCTTGCGCTCTCATCGGTGGATTCACGCTCCGATTCGTAATCCTGACGGGTGGCATGCACGGAGTGCTTGTGAGCCCCGATGCCTATCAAGCGATGAT
>CAUWMI010000231.1:0-3320 GCA_963559755.1 uncultured Slackia sp.
GCCCTTTTGTTTTGGGCCGGCTGCGCCGTTGCCGCTGCCGCTCGGTACGTATTTCGTGGGCGCTCTATGAGTGTATTATGAAGCGGTTTTATTCAAAAAAATCACTGTGCGAGAATAAGCGTTAAGGAATACGGGTGACGTGTCAATGTGGCACGATTCGCCTCCATCCCCGAATGAATCTTCAAATCGAGCGCGATGCTTCGCCGTCGAAAGAGGTGTGGTTGCGAGGTTCGCGTTCGGGGCCGATGGAGGCGGATGCCTGAAATGAGTTCGGAGGGTTAAACCAATATGAAGCGTTCCGCAATCGCAAAATTTGCATGCGCGGTAGCCTTGGCGGCCGCGTGCGGCACCGCTCTCGTCTCGTGCGGAGGCAATACGGCCGACGCATCGGATGAGAACGTGGACATCTACGATACGTCCGAGGGCGTGGCCGCCACCGTCAACGGCACCGAGATCGGCGAGAAGGTCGTGACCACCTACATCCAGAATTTCCGCACCCAGGGTGCGCTTGAGGAT
Organism: uncultured Slackia sp.; assembly: GCA_963559755.1. Taxonomy (GTDB): domain Bacteria; phylum Actinomycetota; class Coriobacteriia; order Coriobacteriales; family Eggerthellaceae; genus Slackia. The sequence continues at coordinate 517 of CAUWMI010000231.1, forward strand.
GACAACGACTGGGGTCAGTGGCTCGTCGACAACGATTACACCGTTGATGACATCCGCAGCCAGGTTATCGACTACTACGCCAGCCAGCAGCTTCTTCGCCAGGCTGCCGAGGAAAACGGTGTGACCGCGAACGCCGACGACGTGAATGCCCAGATTGAGACCATGCGCGGCTACTACAACTCCGATGAGGAGTGGGACGAGGCGCTCAAATCGGTGGGCATGACCGAGGCCAGCTACCGCAGCACGCTCGAGCTGAGCATTCTCGAGGACGGCCTCAAGGAGAAGGTGGTCACCGTCACCGAGCCGTCCGATGAGGAAATGCTGCAGTACGCGCAGATGTATGCAAGCGCGTATGACGGCGCCAAGAAGTCCAGCCGCATCCTGTTTGCCTCCGACGACGAGGCTACCGCGCAGGAGGTCCTGGACAAGATCAACGCCGGCGAGCTTGATTTTGCCGAGGCCGCCAAGGAGTATTCGCAGGACACTGGCAGCGCCCAGGATGGCGGCAACGTGGGCTGGGATAAGATGACCAGCTTCGTGGATGAGTACCAGACCGCGCTCGACGGGCTTGAAAAGGGCCAGGTGAGCGGCCTTGTCACTTCGAGCTATGGCATTCACATCATCAAGTGCACCGATGTGTTCACCGCGCCCGAGGAAGTGACCTCGCTCGATCAGATTCCCTCCGAGTTCGTTGACTCCATCAAGACGAGCCTCGAGGAGCAGAGCAAGGAAGAGTCCTTCAGCGAGTGGTATCAGAATTACAAGGATTCCGCCGACATCCAGATCAACGACAAGCCCGAAGGCCTTCCCTATGACATCGATCTGAGCGGTTTCACTAAGACCGAGACCGATGACGCTACGACCGAAGATGGCGCGGATACTTCGGCCGACGATGCCTCTGCTGATGATGCGGCTGCTGAGGATGATGGAGCTGCGGCCGACGAGGGTGCGACCGATGAGGCTGCTTCTGATGATTCGGCTGACGAGGACGCCGCGGCTGACGAGGGTGCCGAAGAGTCCAGCGACCCCGCCACCCAGCAGCCTCAGGAAGTGACCACCGAGTAGGTTGTGGCAAGAGCCGTTTTGGCAGTGATTTCTGCCACTGGGGATCTTCGCCAGATCGGTGTAGCGCAAGCAAGCCAAACTAAGAAAGCCGCCTCCGGGCGGCTTTCTTGTGTCGAGGTGGCTCGGCCGATTACGAGTGGCAACTGCCCCCATATTCTTCATGGGCGAATAATCCTATCGAGGTATTTTGCCAATTATGGCGAAATATCTTGATAGGATTTCTCTTTATTGAGAAATTTTGCCAATTATGGCATTATTTCTCAATAAGAAGATTAAAACGAGGGTGGCTGGGTATGAAAGGGCGTGGGTATGGAAGTCAAACGCGATATCTATCTGGAGCGCCTGGTGAATCGCATGCACAATGGCATGGTTAAAGTTGTGACAGGCGTGAGACGATGCGGTAAAAGCTATCTCCTCTTTACCATTTTCGATAATTATCTTAGACAATCCGGGGTCGAGGATGATCAAATCATAGCGGTACCGCTCGATATGCTGGAATACTCGGATTTGCGCAATCCTTTTGCACTGTCCGAATATCTCAACAGCCGCCTGACGAGCAAAACCAGGCAGTACTATGTATTCATTGACGAAGTGCAATATGCCATCGAGGACGAGGAAGTGCGCGGCGGAACGCCTCCGCGTATCTACGACGTGCTCAATAGCCTTCTGCGAAGGCAAAACGTAGACGTGTACGTGACCGGAAGCAACTCCCGATTTCTATCGAGCGATATCATGACCGAGTTCCGTGGCCGCGGCGATGAGGTACGCGTACATCCATTGTCGTTCGCTGAATTCATGCAAGTGTTCGATGGGGATCGATACCAAGGCTGGTCGGAATATACGCTCTATGGCGGAATGCCCCTCGTTGCATCAATGCGTTTCGAAGATCAGAAGGTCCGTTATCTTGAGAATCTATTCGCAGAAACATACATGAAGGATATCATCGCCAGGAATAAGCTTAGGAAAACTCAGGAGTTCGAGCAGCTTACCGATGTGGTTGCTTCTTCGATAGGATCGCTGACTAGCCCCTCTAAGCTCGAAGCTACATTCAAAAGTGTAACCCAGTCATCGGTTAGCGCTAACACTATTGCGTTGTATCTGGGCTATCTCGAGGAGGCTTTCCTCATTGAGGAGGCTCAGCGATTCGATGTGAAAGGGCGAAAATACATTGGGAGTCCCAAGAAATACTATTTTGAAGACGTGGGACTGCGCAATGCGAGGCTAAGCTTTCGCCAGGTGGAAGAAACGCATCTGATGGAGAACATCCTGTATAACGAACTGCGTATACGCGGATATTCCGTGGACGTGGGCGTGGTCGAGGAGAGACGCGTCGAGGGAGGGAAGGAAAAGCGTTCACGCCTCGAGGTGGATTTTGTTGCTAATCTAGGGAGCCAGCGCTTTTATATTCAGTCGGCGCTCCATTTGCCCGACGAGCAAAAGATGCGCCAGGAAAAGGCTTCGCTTGAGCGCATTGACGATAGCTTCAGGAAAATTATTCTTGTTCGCGATGTGGTCAAGCCCACGCGTGACGAGCGTGGTATCGAAGTGATGAATGTATATGATTTCTTGCTCAATCCGGCAAGTTTGGTTGTGTAGGAATGAGTTTTTGCGAATTTCACCACTTTGCTGGCTTTTTTGATATACTACGTTCTCGCTGCACGTGATGTGTGGCCATTCGAGCAGTGGAGAGATGTCCGAGCTGGCCGAAGGAGCACGATTGGAAATCGTGTATACGCCAA
>CAUWMI010000232.1:0-3288 GCA_963559755.1 uncultured Slackia sp.
AAGAGTTTTGCGAGGATGGCCAAATCGGCCCGGAGGTCTGACGTTGAGACGAAATCGCCCATACTGCCGTCAGTGTCACCCGTTGCATCATTGACGCAGGTACGAGGTATAGACACAATCGCGAGAGGGACTCCTGCGCATCGCTGGAGCCCCTCTTCGTGTCGAGTGCTTTTCTCGTTTTGTGTATTGGAAAAGAAGTCCGACCCTCTCAGCCTAAAGGCGACGGAACACGGCGGTAACCTTGCCCACGATGGAGACGTTCTCCGTCACGATGATGGGCTCCATGGAGGAATTCTCGGGCTGCAGGCGCACGTACCCGTTCTCCTTGAAGAAGCGTTTAACGGTTGCACCGTCTTCCACCATGGCGACTACGATATCGCCGTTGTTGGCAGTGGGCTGTTGCTTTACCGCTACGAAATCGCCGTCATTGATGCCGATTTCAATCATCGAATCGCCGCGCACCTTGAGCAAAAACGAGCTCGTATCGCCCACGATTTCGGTGGGAAGCGGGATGGTTTCCGTAATGTTTTGCTCAGCGAGGATAGGGATACCGGCAGCAACGTTGCCCACGACGGGCAGGCTTACCACGTTGGAGAAGCTGCCTACGCCGATCGCGTCTTCGGGCTCAGACTCGGGTGCGGCTTTGCGCTCGTGCCCCACGATGGTGATGCAACGCGACTTGAGCGGGTCGCGATGGATGAGGCCTTTGTCTTCGAGCGTCTTGAGATGTACATGTACGGTAGAAGGGGAGGAAAGACCCAGCCCTTCGCAAATGTCACGCACCGTAGGGGCGATGCCCGTTTCATCAATGGTCTTCTCAATGAAATCGAGAACGGCCTTCTGCTTCTTCGTGTTCTTGACCTCGGGCTGGTTCATTGCTCTCCAATCCTTCCATGCGGCTTCACTGTTCAGGCCGCCGGCATGCTCTGCCGAATGCGCCAGGATCGCCTGCTTCGCGCCTCTCTGGAGAAGCGGGCCCGTCGAAGCGGCGTCTGAACTGACGCATGCTCGGTCAACGCACCGAACAAATGTTTGAGAAAATCGTTGACACGAACTTTTGTGCGATTTATTATATATCCGAACAAAGGTTCGGTGCAAGAGTTCGGAGGCAAGAAAATGGCTGCTCGTGAAATGCATACTTACATTGACGGTACGTCCGCCCTCAAGCTGGAGGATTCCCAGGAGCGTTTCACCGTGCTGCCTGGTGGCCGCAGCGCTTCTGTTTCCGGCTCGGATGAGTATTTCGCTGACGATCTTCGTATTGCGTACGCCGCATCCGGTTTGGGGGAGGCTCGCTCCTCGCTGAAGATGGGTTCAGCTGCAGGTGCATCTCGCATCCCCGCTTCACTGGGCGCTGTTCTGATGTCATGCGCATGTACCTTCGTGCTGGGTATGCTCATCGTTCTCTAATGCGCTTCTTTCGATGACAGCGTGATCGGCACACGTGTTCGCTCTTGTGTGTCGCGTGTTTTTTCTCGTTCGGTCCCCACTTTTTTGTTCAGCGTGTATGATAAGCACGCACTGAACCCTATGCTCTTTGAGCGAACGGAGGATCGAATGCGCTGTCCCGTTTGCGGCCATCCAGAATCCAAGGTAGTCGACTCTCGTCCTTCCGACGAGTTCAATTCCATCAGGCGTCGTCGCGAATGCCTCAAATGCGGTAACCGTTTCACGACGTATGAGCGCCTGGGCGACAATCCCATCATCGTTATCAAGGCCGATGGTTCGAGCCAGGTGTTCGATCGTGAAAAGCTGTATCGCGGCATTTCGATTGCATGCGCTAAGCGACCGAACATTCCCAACGAGAAAAAGACCGAGATCATCGATGCCATTGAGGCTGAGCTGCGCAACTCCGGTCGTATGGAGATCCGCTCCAAAGATCTGGGCGATATCGTTCTTGAACATCTCAAGGGCCTTGATGATGTTGCGTACATTCGTTTCGCAAGTGTCTACAAGGATTTCCAGACACTCGAGGAGTTCCAGGAGGCCCTCAAGGGGCTGGAGAAGTAAATACTCCTCTTATCTGCCAATGCGTTGTGTCCTAGTGGCCATAATGAAGCGTTCCCGCAATGGCCGCTTTAGCATTCGGCGCTCAATGCGCCCAAAACCAACCATATAGTGTTTCCCTCCTTATGAAAGGCGGTAGATTCCGTTGTCTGAGCAGCTTTCCATCAATATCACGCGTCTTGCGAACGACGTGACCATTCCTTCGTATGCCTATCCGGGTGATGCCGGCATGGATCTTCGTGCTGTTGAGCACGTGACGCTCGCCCCGTTCGAGCGCGCGCTCGTTTCTACCGGTCTTGCCGTCGCCATCCCTGAGGGTTACGCGGGCTTTGTGCAGCCTCGAAGCGGCCTGGCAATCAAGCAGGGCGTTACCGTGCTCAACACCCCTGGCCTTATCGACAGCCACTACCGCGGCGAGCTCAAGGTGGCGCTCGTCAATCTCGATCCGAACAATACGTTCGAGGTCAATCCGGGCGATCGCATCGCTCAGCTCGTGATCCAGAAGGTGGAGAGCGTTGCTTGGAACGTCGTCGATTCCCTCGATGAGACCGAACGAGGCGAGGGCGGCTTCGGTTCTAGCGGCGTGCAGTAGAAAGCCTCTCGGATACGCCTTGGCATGGCGCTGCAGTGTGTCATGCATGAAGAAGCCGCTGTTGGCCTCGTGTCAACAGCGGCTTCCGTCTTTTGAGTATTTGTTTAACGCAGCCCTATTTTTCGGTGCCGACGAAGAAGAGGGCAAGAGTGCCGGGGCCGGAGTGGGCACCAATGACCGGATCTACTTAGTTCACTACGAAATCGGTAATGCCGAAGCTTTCCGTAATCTCAGGCTTTAGCGTCTCAACATCCTCGATGCAATCGCCGTGCGTGATGAAAATCGTCTGGCTCTGCGGGTCGATGGCGGTCTTTTCCATATGATCCACGAGTGCCTTGATGGCCTTTTTGCGTCCGCGAACCTTCTCCATAGGGATAAGCGCGCCAGTGTTGTCCACATGCAGAACAGGCTTGATGTTGAGAAGCGTGCCCGCCCAGGCGCTCGTGCGGCTCACGCGGCCGCCGCGGAACAGGAACATCAGATCGTCTACTGTGAACCAGTGGCACAAATGATCGCGCGTTTCGCGTACGAACTGGGCCACCTCTTCAATCGAAGCGCCTTCTTGCGCCTTTTTGCAGGCTAGGTATACGAGCATGCCCTGGCCGCCCGATGCCGCAAAGGTTTCCTCGGCAATAAACGTACGATCGGGGTAGTCGGTCGCAATCTGTTTCAGCAGGAGCTCGGTTGCC
>CAUWMI010000233.1:0-3285 GCA_963559755.1 uncultured Slackia sp.
GTCTTTGAATTGTATGATTTGAGAACGCCGAGTGCTGCCTTTTCGGGACAGGCGACCCTTCCGGCTGCTGAGTGTGTGGTGGGGCACGATGAAAGGAACTCTCTATGCTTATTAGACCGTTTGCGGCCATTCGCCCTCGCGAAGATGTTGCGGCGCAGGTGGCGGCGCTGCCGTATGACGTGTACGACCGCACCGAGGCCCGGCGTGCGGTGGAAGGCAAGCCTCTCTCGTTTTTGAATATCGATCGTCCCGAAACCCAGTTTGCACCCGACGCGGATATGTATGTGCCCGAGGTCTATGCCAAAGCTCGTGAGCTGTTCGATGCACGGCTTGCAGACGGAACGTTTGTACAGGACGACACGCCGTGCTTCTATCTCTATGAGTTGGAGATGGACGGCCGCGTGCAGACGGGAATCGTGGCGTGCTGCCTGATCGACGACTACCTGAACGGCACCATTAAAAAGCACGAGAACACGCTCGAGGCCAAGGAGCGCGACCGTATAAACCATATCGATGCGCTGGACGCGCAGACGGGCCCGATTTTCCTCGCGTATCGCGACAATGCGCAGGTGGCGCAGCTAATGGCAAGTGCGCGCACCCAGGCACCGCTGTATGATTTCGTCGCCGATGACGGCGTGGCGCATCGCGCGTGGCGTATTGATGCGCGCGCCGATGTCGAGGCGCTTGTCCAGGCGTTCGCTCAGGTGCCGACGGCGTATGTGGCCGACGGTCATCATCGTACTGCGTCGGCCGTGAAGGTGGGGCTTGCTCGCCGTGCGGCCAATCCCGATTATGATGGGTCCGAGCAGTTCAACAGCTTTCTCTCGGTGCTGTTCCCTGCGAGCGAGCTGGCCATTCTTCCCTATAACCGCGTGGTGCGTGATTTAAACGGCCTGACCGTCGACGAGTTTCTTGGGCGTCTGCAAGAGACGTTTGAGGTCCTGCATAAGCAGTCGCAGCCGCTCGAGCCGGTGGATAAGGGCGCCGTGGGCATGTATCTGAACGGCGAGTGGTATGGCCTGGGCGTGCTGCCTGCGTTCGAAAGCGACGATCCGGTGGCGGGCCTCGACGTGTCCATTCTGCAGGAGCGCGTGCTAGGGCCGGTGCTGGGAATCGACGACCCGCGCACCAATCCGCGCATCGAATTCGTGGGCGGCATCCGAGGATTGCATGCGCTTGAGCATCGCGTGATGCTTGCCGACGAGGCAGCGCGCGAAGCCGGCACTTTGGAAGATCGAGGCCCCGCGGTTGCCTTCGCGATGTTCCCCACCTCGATTAATGAGCTGCTCGCCGTGGCAGACGCCGGTCGCCCGATGCCTCCGAAGAGTACCTGGTTCGAGCCCAAGCTCCGCAGCGGTTTGTTCATCCATCGGATTTAACTACCTCCCAAACGCGCCCGAAGCAACGGGCGCGTTTGCGTTTCTGGCGAAAAGAAGTGGCATGTTCGACGGATTGAGCCGCCCTATAAAAGCTCTTCGGTGAAAGTGTGCAATTATTTTCGGTTTTCTGGAGTTAGCTAGGGAAAACATGGTTCTTTCGAGGCTCATTCTGGACAGCAAGCGTCCAAAACCACTCCGATCCCCCCAAGATTCGAAGAGTTTCCTACAGCTAACTCCAGAAAACCGAAAATAATTACTCAAAAGTTAAAACTCGGGAGTATCCCTCGCTACTCGCCGAGTCTTTTTGTAACGACTCCATCACAGCCCGATTTCCTCATTCCCAACGTGTGCGCTATCGCGTACTATAGTGCTCGTGCCTTGAAGGGATTCATGCATGACGAAAGGGTTTATATGAACACATCCGCTCCCATCGGGCGGACGGCTTCCGGCTCCTTCGCTCCCGTTGAGCGAACTGCCGCATCCGTCGCCGCTCAAACCGGCCTGTCCGACCCCGACAACCTCGCCGCCGACCCGGCCGCCATAGCAGCAGAGATAAAAAACGCCCTGCCCCTCTATACCAATCTCTCGAAGATTCATTCGATCGATCCGTGCTACTACAGCGCATACGATGTAAAGCGAGGCCTGCGCAACGCTGACGGAACCGGCGTCGTGGTGGGCGTGACCAATATATCCAACGTCCACGGCTACGTGGTGTCCGAGGGGGATAAAATCCCTGATGAGGGACGTCTGTCGTACCGCGGATACAGCATCAACGATTTGGTTGACCACGTGGTCGAAGAGGGCCGGTTCGGCTTTGAGGAAACGGCGTATCTGCTGATGGCGGGCGAGCTTCCCACGGCAAAACAGCTGACGTCGTTCCGCACGTTGCTTGATGCGGCGCGTAACCTGCCCGATGGCTTCACCGCCAATTACATCATGAAGCCGCCCACGCGTGACATCATGAACGCCATGGCTCGATCGGTGTTGCAGCTGTACGCGTTTGACCCGCACGCCGAAGATCGCACGCTCGAGCACGAGGTGGATGCGGCCATCATGCTGCTTTCGCGCCTGCCGCGCATTATGGTGCTGTCATACCACGTGATGCGCGATAAATTCTTCGGCGACTCGATGTTTATCCATCACTACATCCCGGGTCAGACCACGGCAGAAACCATTCTTTCCATGCTGCGCCCCGACCGCTCGTTTACGCCCGAGGAGGCGCATCTGCTCGACCTCATGCTCATGCTGCATGCCGAGCATGGCGGCGGCAACAACTCGACGTTCACCTGTCGCTGCTTGACCAGCGCCGATACCGATCCATACTCAGCTTATGCGGGCGCCATCGGCAGCCTGAAGGGCGCGCGTCACGGCGGTGCGAACAACCGCACGCTCAATATGACCGACAACATCAAGGAACACGTGGCCGACATCACCGACGAAGGCCAAGTGGCTGATTACCTGCGTAAGATTGTGCGCAAGGAGGCCTACGACCGGACCGGCTTGATTTACGGTATGGGTCATGCGGTGTATACCAAGAGCGACCCGCGCGCCAAGTTGTGCCACAAGTACGCCGAGCGCGTGGTGGCGGGCACCGAGTTCGAGGCCGATTTCCGCCTGTTGGAGATCATCGAGCGCCTGGCTCCGGTGCTTCTGGCCGAGGCGGGCAAGAGCAAGGACATCTGCGCGAACGTGGACCTGTACAGTGGTTGCGTGTACACGGCGTTGGGTATTCCGCGCGATTTGCTGACGCCCATCTTCGCGTGCGCTCGCATGGCCGGCTGGAGTGCGCATCGTTTCGAGGAAATCGTGTCCAGCAAACGCATCATGCGTCCCGCTTACAAAAAAACAGGCCACGCGCGCGGCAGGCTTCCAAATCACGCGCGAAGCGCTGGCCGCCGTCGCGAGC
>CAUWMI010000234.1:0-3277 GCA_963559755.1 uncultured Slackia sp.
CGATTGATATTTCTCTCGTCTATCCTTGCCATCTCGAATATTCTTCAGGCTTTCGCATAAGTTTCGCCCCACGAAACCCTTGGCACCCGTTACTAAAACTTTCATTACTGTACTGCCTCGTATTCGCGACCTTCAAGTGCAAGCTGGACATATTCAGCGGTCTTAATTTTCTCTACCGTTCCGGCAACGTCAAGACGCCGGGTATTATGAGACGTGTAAGGCTCGTCAGCCTGCGTTTCGACATCACCCTTTACAACGAATTTATCGTAATTCAAGTCACGCGTATCAGCGTGAACCCTGTAGTAATCACCCATATCTTCAGCACGCAGACGCTCTTCTCGCGTCATAAGAGTTTCAAATAGCTTCTCACCGTGTCGAGTGCCAATAATTCTCGTGCCAGTATCACCAAACAGCTGCTGCACTGCCTTAGCAAGATCTCCAATAGTTGATGCGTCAGCCTTTTGGATGAATAAGTCTCCTGGATTCGCATGCTCGAAAGCAAACTGCACTAAATCAACCGCTTCATCGAGGTTCATAAGGAAACGCGTCATGGATGGATCGGTTATCGTGATAGGATTGCCTTCACGAATCTGTTTGATGAACAGAGGGATGACGCTACCACGCGAGCACATAACATTACCGTACCTGGTACAACAAATCGTGGTACGGCCTGCACCATTGCGTGCATTAGCATAGATGATAGATTCCATCATTGCTTTGGATTTGCCCATGGCGTTGATGGGATAGGCTGCTTTGTCCGTGGAAAGACAGACAACTTTCTCAACACCTTCCGCAATAGCGGCGTGAAGGACATTGTCAGTACCGATGACGTTTGTCCTAACGGCCTCCATAGGAAAAAACTCACAAGAAGGAACCTGTTTTAAAGCTGCTGCATGAAAAATGTAATCTACCCCGCGCATTGCGTCACGGACTGACTGCGCATCACGCACATCGCCAATAAAAAATCGTACCTTGCCTGCAAGATCAGGCATTTTCTCCTGAAGTCGATGACGCATGTCGTCTTGCTTCTTCTCGTCACGAGAAAAAATGCGAATCTCACCTATTTCAGTTTGCAAAAAGTGTTTAAGGACCGTATTGCCAAAGCTTCCAGTCCCGCCAGTTATCATTAAAGTCTTTCCATTGAACGCTGTTGTGCCTGACATCAACGTACCTCCGCCAATTCTTTGAGAAGCCCCTCAAGGGTGCTAAAAAACTTATCTTTCGTGAAATGAGTTTCATAGTACGCACGCGCACGGTAGCCCAACTCATCAGGGTTATCCATATTTGAGAATCTTAGGCTTATCTCAGCTAGACCCTCAGCATCTTCGGTTCCGCACGTCAAACCGCATTGCGCCTCGTCTATGACACGCTTGGCCTCTCCCTCCAATGCTGCCAGCACGGGCTTGCCCGCAGCAAGATAGGTAGTCACTTTGCGTGGAAGAGTGTATGTTGCCATCGGGCTGGATTCGAAAGTGACAATCATGGCATCAGATGCGGCATAGTAGGAAGGCATCTCTTCAACAGGTTTTCTTCCGTGAAAGATAATATTGTTTAACCCCAGATCTCGCGCGCGCTTCTCACAATCGTCGAGCCGCGAACCCGAGCCAACAACATGGAAAACAATCTGGTTATTACTCTTTAGATACGCCGCCGCCTCCACGATTGTAATCACTGACTGGGCTTGACCGATATTTCCGGCAAACGTCAAATTGGTTTTTAAAGGATCGAACCCCTCGACGATGGGATCGGCGTTAACCGAAAAAAAATCTTCAGCATATTGTGGAAGATATGCCGAATCGGGAACATTGAGATTCAAGTCATCTCTAAAATACTTGTCAAACAAGGGGGAAGTCACAGCGATTCGATCCGCACCAGAGTAGATTTTTTTCGAAACAGCTTTCATCCATTTGAACGGTAACGAGGATTCTTTAAATCCTCCCGCAAGAAGACTTGCAGGCCACAAATCGAAACAATAGAGAAGTACCTTCTTGTCGTACCTCCTTGCATACACAATCCCGGGATCGACTTGCATGACAGGTGAAAATTGCAATCCCAACACAACATCGAAATCATTATCAAGAAAAGGGACACACTTAATCCCGCTTCGCCAAAATGAAATATAATTCTTAATGCGATTAAGCGCTCCCGATTTCCTTGGAGAGAGTGGGGCCCTGACGATATGAACGCCGTTACGAGTTTCTTCCAATCTTTTTTTCCCTCGATATGCATCAAGGATATCGTCATTTGGCATACCGTAATTCGGCATGCCAGTTAACACTGTTACCTCGTGCCCGCGCTCGGCAAGTCCCTCACATATATCCGCCGTATTAAACGGCTCGGGCCAGTAATACTGGCAGACAGCCAGTATTTTCACTACCGGCCTCCTCGGGGCTTGTAAGTCGGTACCGCTTTGGCAATTGCCGCAACCACTTCGGCATCACTCACATGGGTTGCCGCCCCGAGCAGTGCAAGCTTTTGATCGACTTCTTCAGGCGATGGCGCCTTAGCGGTAGATACCGTGATGTCTTTGTGCTCGGTGGGAATCACACCTTCATCATCCATCAGAAGCTCTTCGTAAAGCTTCTCGCCGGGACGCAGGCCCGTTACCTTGATTTCCATATCAACGCCGGGCTCAAAACCGGAAAGACGCACGAGCTTCTCAGCCAGGTCGTAAATCCGCACCGGATCACCCATGTTCAGAACAAAAATCTCACCACCCTTAGCGAGCGCACCAGCCTGGATAACCAGACGCGATGCCTCTGGGATAGTCATGAAATAGCGGGTGACATCTTTATGCGTCACCGTAACAGGACCGCCCTTGGCAATCTGGGACTTGAACAGCGGAATTACCGAACCGTGGCTTCCTAGCACATTGCCAAAACGCACTGCCGTAAACACCGTGTTGGACATGGCCGCATAGCGCTGCATCACCATCTCGCACATACGCTTGGTGGCTCCCATGACATTCGCAGGATTAACCGCCTTGTCGGTCGAGATGAGCACAAAACGCTCCGCGCCATATTCGTGGGCAAACTTCGCCACGTTCAACGTGCCGAACACGTTATTGAGCACGGCCTCACGCGGGTTGTGTTCCATAAGCGGAACGTGCTTGTGAGCTGCCGCATGGAACACCACCTGCGGGTGATAGGTGTCGAACAAATCGCGCAGGCGCTCCCCGTCACGGATGGAACCAATCTCCACGATGAACTTCTCGTTTGCCTCAGCACCAAATTCATCCCAGAATTCACGGAACAGTTCGTAAGCCGTGTTCTCGTAG
>CAUWMI010000235.1:0-3276 GCA_963559755.1 uncultured Slackia sp.
GGCGAAATCCAATTGAGCCAAAGGCTTTTGCAATCATTTTCCACTCTCAGGCCACAATCGGCAAGACCTTGCACCCGACGCCGCAGCGCGTCCTCCCCCGAACGATTGCTCAGAGGCGCCCAGGGCACGCCATAGCGCTTAATATCGTTGACGAACTCACGACGAATTTCAACATACCGCTCTACGTAGGAGCGCAATTCTTTGTTTGCACGCGGCAGCGATGTGGCATTGGCGCGCATATGCTTGTGGCTATTCGCCATCGGCCTCTTCCCCCAATCGATACCCCACTCGCCACACGGTGATGATGTAGCGAGGCTTGGAGGGATCAACCTCCAGTTTTTCCCTCAGACGACGGATATACACAGCAATGCTCGTGACCTCACCCACGTAGTTCTCTCCCCATACGCGCTCCACCAGCTCGTTCGTGGTGAACACGCGTCCAGGATGGTTGGCCATCGTAGCTAAAATGAAATATTCCTTAGGCGTCAAATCAATAAGCTTGCCGTCAAGGTAAACCCTTTGTCGTTTGAAATGGACTTCCAGTTTGCCGACACGTGCAATTGCCCGCGACCCACGAGCACCCTCTGTTTGTCCCGCCGCGCTTCGCCGCAAAAGAGCCTCGATGCGCAATAGGAGCTCCTCGCCTATAAACGGCTTAGTGAGGTAGTCGTCGGCTCCGGCTTTGAATCCCACGCTCTTATCCACAATGTCGCTCTTGGCGGAAAGCATAAGAATGTGCACGCGCGCGTCCATCGCACGTATCTCCTCGCACACCTGAAAGCCGTTCTTCTTGGGCATCATAATGTCCAGAACCACGATGTCAGGATGCTCTTCGCAAAATACGCCAACGGCTTCTTCCCCATTCGAGGCTATGCGACAATCGTAGCCCTCCTCTTCGAGCAAAGCACAGATGCCGTTAACTATGGAGCGTTCGTCATCTGCAATCAGAATCGTTTTCCCCATTGTGCGCTTCCCCTCTTCTTCCGTTCTCCCCTTCTAGAATATCGTCGTCATCCCCCAACGTACAGCCGCCCTGGCCCACAGGTAGCACAACCGTGAATACCGAACCGCGCCCTAATTCGCTTTCGACCGATACGGAGCCGCCGTGACGCTGAGCAATATCCTTTACAACGCTGAGTCCCAATCCGCTTCCGCTGTAGCCGCGCGTGGTTGACCCGTCCACCTGGGTGAACTTATCGAAAATCCGATCAATGTCCTCCTCAGCAATTCCGATGCCCGTATCCCGCACGGCGATAGCTACTTCATTAGCGTCTCTCTTGTATGTGACATCCACGTTCACATGCCCGCCTTCGGATGTGAACTTTATGGCATTGCTCACCAGATTTTCCATCGCATGACGAATACGTTCCCAATCGCCGCGGATGATTGGAACGTCCTGTGCTACGCTGCTTTCCAGCCGAACGCCTTTCTTCTCCGCCAGCACCGCCATGGTTGAATCGACGTAATTAGTCACGTCCATCAAATCGACGTCATCAACCACTAAGCGGCCCCTGCCAGCCTGCGTCGCCGCCATCTCAAGCGTATCGTTTATCATGTTGAGCAACGCAATGGTATTGCCTTTAAGCTCCTGCACTGCGTTCCTCCCTCGTCGGCTATCCCCTATTTCACGCTCGAGCACTTCCACAAATGTGAGAATCGCCGTAAGCGGCGTACGAAGCTCGTGGCTCATCACGGCAAGAAAGTCGTCTTTGTACTTGTTGTCACGAGTTAGCTGCATATTGGCATGCTTAAGCAGCTCGTTGCTCTGAGCGAGCTGCACACGCTGCCTTTCCAACACCTCGTTTGCACGCCTCACTTCTTCCGTTCTCAAAGCAACCTTGTCTTCAAGCGTGTTGTACACCTCATTGAGCTGAGACGCCATATTTGAGAAGCTTTGCACAAGATCGCCCAACTCCCCTTTTGCTTCAATGCCTTCTAGCTGAGAGTTGAAATTTCCATCCCCCAACTCTGCCGCAACGCTTGAAAGTTTCGAAACGGGCCGCGTAACCAATCGATCTATAGCAAAGAACACCGTTATGGCGATAAGCGCCAGCATACCCCCAATAAACACCACAGAAACCATCAGCGTTTGCCATTCGTCTTGTAAATAGGGTTCGGTGGGAATAACAATGCTTATGGCGCCAGCAAAATCACCTTGTTCTAGCCCCTCTTTCGGATAGCCTGTCACATCGAGCTCACCCTTGGGACCCCCGTGGCATTCCAAGCAGTTCTCGCTCAGATATATTGCACGTACATAGCGAAAAGAGGATTGCCCCTCATACTCCACGATATCATAATATTCATCTGACGATACATTAGGGCCCGTGATAGCCTCAAGAGCAACCGCCTCGAAATCATCGGGACTGTCGTATTTGTTGCGCACGTTAATTCCCGTGTATCGGATAGTGTAATCGCTATTTTCAGTGAAAATAGCGCCTATCCCTTTGCCCACTATGGAGCAGTACAGCCCCTTGAAGTCGTACGTTCCGTCAGAGTTGTAATTAATGTTGTCCTGATTGACATCAAAAAACTGCCACACCGCGTCCATTTCATCGGCAAATGCCGCCGCTTGGGCATACAGTCGATCCTCGGTTTGCAAGGTACGCTGATAGTTGATGAACACCACGTAAATGCCCATAGCCACTACGAATACGCATATGAGGATGATAGAGAAGAGGGCGCCTAGCCTGATGCCCCTTTTGGTACGCTTCCGCCCCATCGTGCCCTCCGCTCATGCGCGCCCATCAGCGCCTATCCAATTGATTGGCTAATTCTGATTGTAGTTGTTCCAGCATGGATGCGCCAGCAAGAGAGCCCATCGCCCCCAGGCTGTTATAAAACGGATGGTGAGAATGCTTTGACACCTGGCCAAAGAACGAAACGAACCAACGACTCAAATGCACTTGGGCAAACCGAATGAAGCGATTATAGGCGATGTTTCGTTCCTCCTCGGTCTTGGCATCGACCGATCGAAGGAGGAGGATTGAGCAGAACTCGCATTCTATTCGCATATGGTCGGCGGATTCGTGACTCACAAGCGCAAACCCCGACTCGCTATATCTGCGCGCCGCATCAACCGACTGCGGAGAACGCAATAGCACCGTATTTGCATCATCTCCGCTCTGCGCCGCCAGAAACGTCGATTCCCAAATAGGCACAACTGCGCCACTTGGAGACGTAAACAGACGCGTGTACTCTCGTTTTAGTGCTGCAAGCACCTCCCTGTTTCCGACATCGTTCGCACCTTCAAGGAGGAAGAACCCGCATGTATCCACG
>CAUWMI010000236.1:0-3257 GCA_963559755.1 uncultured Slackia sp.
TTTGCAAAAAGGCGGCCGACCCGGGAGGGATGGGTCGGCCGCCATGTGTGAGGCGATTGGGAGGGGCACGCTCATTTGAGCGAATCGCCTATCCGGTGGTTTTCGGGCTCGAGCCTGGTCAAACAATACATCGGGTATATCCGAATGATTGATCAAATCCAATCTCGCCCGAGAGGATGGTTACTCGAACTCGATCTCGGTCAGCACGGTGTCCTTTGCCAGGGCCTCACCAACCAGCTGGCCAAACGTGACGCAGCGGCTGTGGCTGATACCGGGGCAGTGCACAGGGTAGTTCAGACCGAAGAAGTCACCCTGGACATTGCCGATGGCGAACAGACCCGCGATGGGCTCGTCGTCCTCGGTGCACACCTGAGAGTTGTCATCCACATGCAGGCCCATCGGGATGGTCAGCACGGAACATACGACCGGAGTGGCATAGAACGGGGCGGTCTTGATCTCGGAAAGGAACTGGGCGGGCACGTCGAAACGCACGTCCTTGCCATTGGCGTAAGCGGTGTTGTACTCGTCGACGGATGCCTGAAGCTTGTCGGCGGGAACGCCAAGCTTCTCGGCCAGCTCTTCGATAGTATCTGCCTGAATCAGGCTGCCATCCTCGAGGCGCTTCGCCATCTCCTCGTCAAGGCCCTCAAGCTGCACCTCGTAGTTGGTGGGCCACTGCTGCTTGACATACTTCTCGTAATCGGAATCGAAGATAGACCATGCCTGATTGCCCGGGGTATTCATACGGGCGCTAGTCAGATACGGCTCGAACGGAAGCTCGGCTCCGTAGCGCTCGCCCTTGCGGTTAACGGCCAACCAGCTCATCACGAACGCAGTGAGGTTGAAGCTCTTGG
The DNA here is from genome assembly GCA_963559755.1 of uncultured Slackia sp. Taxonomy (GTDB): domain Bacteria; phylum Actinomycetota; class Coriobacteriia; order Coriobacteriales; family Eggerthellaceae; genus Slackia. The sequence goes on from CAUWMI010000236.1 coordinate 855, forward strand.
AATCAGGAGTGTACTGGTGGACCATAGGGGCGGCAGGGCTCTTGGACAGAGCGGCGCCGGCCCAGCAACCCATCAAAATACCTTCGCCCTTGTTGCCGTTCTCGGGGGTATACACATTGCCGTCGGCGCGGTTGCAGATAGGCGCCCAGCAATCGATCATTTCCTGGTTGCCTCCAATGTCACCGGTGGCCAGGATGACGCCCTTGGCGGCGTTGTACTGCACGTGATTGCCATCGGCATCGGTCACGATAACGCCAGTGATGCCACTCTCGGCATCGCCCACGAGCTGCTCAGCATGGGTGTTGAAGAAGTACTCGGCACCATTGTCGGTAGCGTTCTTGTACAGGGCCTCAACGAGATTCCAGTTGCAGGTCTTGCTGTCGGCACGAGTCGAACCAGGGTCGGCATCGGTCACAAAGGATACAGCGTCGGGATACACGCGCCAGCGCTCGGGAAGCTTCTCCCAGCCGTACTTCGCGGTCTTGGACAGAGCGGTCACGGTGTGGACACCCTGAGCCTCGCACATCTCTTCGATATAGTCCATGACAGGGCCGGTCTGCTCCGCCCAGGTGCGAATCAGGTTGTAATTTGTGGTCTGCTGCGACCACAGGAACAGAAGCTTGCACGCCTCGTCGATATCAATATCAACTCCGTTGTCCAGCTTCCATTTGCTGCCGATAGCGGCAACGTCGATGCCGTGGCATTGGATGCCGTCGCTCTGCTCCACGACGGCAACCGTGGCTCCATTGCGAGCCGCAGCCTCTGCGGCGGAGTTGCCAGCAAAGCCACCGCCCACGATTACGATGTCGTAATCCTTGGTCTCGGCGATGTCGGTAATGGGCTCAGGCTTGATTTCCCAGGTGTGGAGCTGCTCGCCCGCCTGCGCGGTAGAAGTAGAAGTTGCGGTATCGCCGCCCCCAGAGGAAGCGGAACCCGACGGGCTGCAACCCGCCAGGGCTGCACCAGCAGCCACAACGGCACCGGCGGTCAGCGATCCCTTGAGAAAATTCCTGCGAGAAACGTCCATGATTCCCTCCTTGTTCCTTGTGCAGAACGGCATGGCGCTTTCCTTTTCGCCATGCGGCGTCTTATGACGCTGACTGCACTTTCAAATAAGAAGGGCCGGCTGCACAACGTGCGAATCACCGGATTTTCATAAATCAGGCGTTTCAGTCAATGGCTTCAGAGGCATCGTGTGAATCACATGATGGGGTGCTGACCAGGCAATCTAACAATTCCTGCCGCCCGTGAACGCCCGCCTTCTGATAGATATGACGCACATGAGTTCCCACAGTGCTCTCGGAGATGCTAAGGTTTTCAGCAATCCACGGCTGAGTTCTGCCCGCCGCAAGACACTCCAGCACATCAGTTTCGCGCTGGGTGAGTCCCCATCGTTGCGCCCATACCTCAATAGCATTGCCCTGGGCGCTCTCTTCGCCATCCACTCCTATTTTGCCGCGGCCAAACCTGAACAGGCTCCAGATGTCTTCGCTCCCCAGCAGCAGTACGATGGCAATCACCATAGCGTAACCCACCACCATGGTCTCTTGGGCGGAATACGCATGACCCGCCGGGCTTGCATTAAGCACCAATCCAACGCCCAAACCCAGCGCAAGAAATACCGCATCGGCCAAACGCATAACAGCAATGGTCTTGATGGGCATTTTGGACTGGGCGTATGCAATCTGAGAGAACGCCACCCATTTCAGCACATCGAACACGGTGTAGCCGCCGATAAAAATGGCTCCAGGAATCCAGAACATATCCGTTCCATAAAGGAACGCCATGATCATGAAGCCCGCGATAATGGCCAACAAGCCGATACGGTATGCAATACTTGAGCGTGAAGGATTCATTACGATGAAGCCGAACAGCACGATAGCCACAATGCCGCGAACTACCTGAATAACCACTCCCCCATTCATGACGCTCTCGGAGAACGACACGATATGCTGGATGTAGCCGAAGCCAAACATAACCAGGCAGAGCGCACAAAGGATGGAGAGCTGCACACCGAGATAGTTGCGAAGAAAACCATGCATGCCCCTGGTCGAGGGAAACGATTCAGCGCGCTTCACGTACGCGCGGCTATCCTTGTCCAATGATGCGAAGCATAGCGCCGAAGCAATCGGCAGCAGAGCGAACGAAAAAGCACGCCCCTGCGGAATCATGAGCAGGAGGGGGATATCAATGACGATAGCCACCGCAAAGCCGCCCGCCAAATACGCCATTGCCGAGGCAGCACCCTCTTTGCTGTAGATGCCTCCCCAGGCGAGCGTCAAGAACCCCATGAACACCCCGCCGAGCAGGGAACCAAATACAAGCAGGGGCACGCTCGTCAACATTCCGGAAACGATGCAGAGAATCGCTCCGCATGCGCCCACAACCCCCGATCCAATAATA
>CAUWMI010000237.1:0-3245 GCA_963559755.1 uncultured Slackia sp.
GAACTTTCAAGTCGACCAAAGGCGCACCCTTAGCACATCGGCTCGCAGCGGAGCGGTGGGGAGGGGCGCCGGAGACGCTCGATGGCCTCACTTGGATACAAAACGGACCATCGGAGCAAAGCGCATAGCAAGCGAAGCGAGCGGTAGCTTTGCGGGCGTCTCCGGCGCCCCTCCCCACCGCTTCGAACTCGCGAGAGAGGCATCTACCTCATCACAAGGGGCTGCACGAACCACAGCACGAAGCCGAAGGCCGCCAGCACGCCGGACACGATCCAGAAGCGGATAACCACCTTCGTCTCGCTCCAGCCCTTCTTCTCGAAGTGATGGTGCAAAGGCGCCATCAGGAACAATCGCTTCTTGGTGCGCTTGTAATAAGCAACCTGCAGCATGACCGAGATGGCCTCGGCCACAAACAGACCGCCGATGATGATGGAGAACACCTCGGTCTTGGTCAGAATCGCCGCGCAGCCAAGCGCGGTGCCCAACGCGAGCGAGCCGGTGTCGCCCATGAAGATGTCGGCGGGATAGGTGTTGAACCAGAGGAAGCCCACGCACGCACCGGCGATGGTGGCGCCGAACACCGCCATCGGCAGCATGTCGCAGCGGTAGGCGATGGCCGCCATGACCAGCATGACCACCATGACCGTGCCGGCAGCCAGGCCGTCGAGGCCGTCGGTCAGGTTGACGGCGTTGCTCATGCCCATGAGAAGGATGTTACAGAAGATGAGGTAGAGCCACGGAATCTGGAACCCGCTCTCGAGCCCGTCCACCGGAATGCTCGTGGTCAGCACTCCCAGATCGAGCGTGCATATAAACGGAATCTCCACCACGGGCTCGATGCCCGCGAAATTAACCACGGCCAGGATAAACGCGCTCGAAATCAGGAACTGGCCGACGAGTTTGCCCTTGGGGGTCAGGCCCAGCGAGCGCTCGTGGATGACCTTGGACGCATCATCGAACAGGCCGAGCGCGCCGGTGAGCAGCGTGGCCAGGATGGCCGCCACGAACCCGAACGACGGCGGCACCACCAGAAGCACCGTAACCAGGATGGCGATCAGCATGATAACGCCACCCATCGTGGGCGTGCCCTGCTTGACGAGGTGGCTTTGCGGGCCGTCGGCGCGCACCTGCTGGCCGATGTGCGTACGCGTGAGGAGCTTGATCCAGGCCGGCATCAGAATCATCGTGATGGCCGCCGCGACCACGAACCCCAAAAACACGAGAAACGTCGGATACGACGAGAGGAAGCTGCTTATCATGCGCCGACAATCCCTTCAACAACACGGTCAAGCCCCATGAAATGGGACGCCTTAACCAATACGATATCACCTTCAGATAGCACGGGAGTCACCGCATCGACGGCCGCCTGGGCGTCAGGCACGCTCACCACGCGGTCCTCCGCCATGCCGGCGTCGCGAGCGCCCTGAGCGATGCGCACGGCGAGCTCGCCCACGCACACGAGCAGATCAACCCCGGCCTGTGCCGCAGCGCGGCCCGTGTCATAGTGGCCCGCATCCGATGCCTGGCCCAGTTCGCCCATGTCGCCCAGCACGGCGATCTTCTTACCGGACGCCTTGTACGCGGCAAGCATCTCGAGCGACGCCTTCATGCTTGCCGGACTCGCGTTGTACGCGTCATCGAACACGAGCGCCCCGCACGCCGCTCGCTTGAGCTGCGCGCGACCCGCCTCGGGCTCCGCCGCTTCGAGCGCCGCGGCAACCTCGTTCAGACCCATGCCGCAGGCAAGGCCCACCGCGGCAGCGGCGCAGGCATTATCCACATTATGGACGCCGCGAAGCCCCAGCGTGAGGCGCACGGAAGCGCCCTGCGCATGCAGGGTGAAACGGGGATGGCTCTCCCCGTCAAGCTCCACGTCGGTCGCATACACATCGGCATGCGGGTCGCTCCCGCCGAACAGCTTCACGGCAACGCCGCGCTCATCGGTGCGGGCATGCGCGCGAATGAAATCGGTGAACTCGCCCTGGGCCTGCAAAAACGCCGTACCGCCCTCGGGCAGCGCCTCGATGAGCTCGGCCTTGGCGCGGGCGATGTTCTCACGCGTGCCCAGGTATTCCAGATGAGACACGCCCACGTTGGTGATGATGCCCATATCGGGGCGCGCGGTCTTGCAGATGCGCGCGATCTCGCCGGCGTGATCCATGCCCATCTCCACCACGAGCATCTCGCAGTCTTCGGGCGTGGTGAGCACCGTGTAGGGCGCGCCCAGCTGGTTGTTGTAGTTGCCCTTGGTGGCGTGTGTGCGGAACTTCGACGACAGCACCTGGCGCACGAGCCCCTTGGTGGTGGTCTTTCCCACCGAGCCCGTGATGCCCACCACGGTTGCGCTCAGCGTCGCGCGCCACGCACGGGCCAGGGCGATCACGGCCTCCTCGCCGTCGTTCACCACCACGATGGCCGCACCCGTCTTGCGTGCGCAGGCCGCTTCATCCTCGCGAGGGGCGCGGCTCAAAAGCACCGCCGCGGCGCCCGCTTCCATGGCCAACACCGCATAATCGTTGCCGTCCACGCGCTCGCCCACGATGGCCACGTAGGCCCACCCCGGTTCAATCTGGCGCGAATCCCAGCTCAAACCGCAAATCTGAGCTTGAGCATCGAGAGGGGCAACCGATAGGTCGCCCCCTGTGATGCCCGGTATGTCTTGTATCGAAAACTTCATAGTGCCTTCTAGCGTTTACTCCCCTTCCCCGCAGGGCACTCAAGATCAATCCTGAACGATGCCGTAACGATCGATGGCATCCGCCATTATATCGTGAAACACCTCGGTGGTATTCCGCTCGTAGGGCACCTCGTTCACGCCCACAAAGCATACCAACGGAAGCGACGCATCCGGCAAAAATCCCGTGAAATCCAGATTCCAGGAGCCGCTGACATAGCCGCCGTGCTCCTCATCGGCGTACTCTGCCGTGCCCGTCTTGCCGGCCACGGTATAGCCGTCGATGGCGGCGCCCGTGCCCGTGCCGTCGGTCACCACGGTTTTCAGCATGCTGGTCATCGTGGGGATGGCCTCAGTGTTCTCGATGATTTGCTTGGTCTCATACGTCGGAGTCTCGCCGGTCTGGGGCTTCGAGATGAGCAGATGCGGGGTGCACGCCACGCCGTTGTTGGCGATGGCTCCGTAGAAGCGCACCATTTGCAGCGGCGTCACCGACACGCCCTGGCCGAACGTCAGGTTGTACTTTGCGATGTTGGACCACGACTCCACATCGGGCGCAAGGTAGCCACTC
>CAUWMI010000238.1:0-3224 GCA_963559755.1 uncultured Slackia sp.
GGAATCGAGTCCGATGTCCTCGATGAGCTCCGATGCCGCACGATTGTATGCGCCCGCACGCAAAAGCGTCACCATCTCATCGCTTGGCAGCGTGAGCCCATGCGCCAAAAAATCGAATAGCGGCGCAAATACTTCAGCAAAACGTTGCTGCTGCATATGCCTTCCCTTCGTCGCATCAACCCAAAATGACGCGTCGGCCAACCGAAGCTCCGATATCACACCAGATAATACACGCAGGGCTCAGTGCCCTCCTCCTCAAGCAAACGAGCGTATTCACGATTACCAGAAGAAAGAACCCTGGACACGGCACTTTCGGGGTCATCTAAATCGCCAAACATGCGGGCATGCATATTGCACGCCTTGATGCAAGGCGGCTCCATTCCACGTGCACGAACGTTCGCGCAAAAAGTGCATTTCTCCGCCTTGCCCGCGCGGTGCTCGGGCGCATCCCACTGGCCAAGCGCCACTTCCTGATAGTACGTAGGCTCATCCTGCATAATGGTGCGCACGTCATAGGGGCATGCCTCAATGCAGGCGGCGCAGCCAATACATACGCCGGCATCCACAATCACAGTGCCGTCGTCGGTTTTCCGGCTTGCTCCCGTCGGGCACTTCTGCACGCAGGCGGGCTTTCGGCAATGCTGGCATGCCTTTGGGATGAAGAGCCCCGCAATATTAACGCCATCGGGAAACAGGCCGGAAGGAACTCCGTCATCGCCGATGACGGAGTTCCACCACACCTGAGCAGGCAGATTGTTGTTTATTTTGCAGGCGACGGCGCACGCATTGCAACCCACACACAGTTCTGCGTCGATTACCATACCGTACTGCATCCGTCTCCTTCCCTGCCGCTATTCCTCTTCGTAGGGCTCGGCCTCGACGCGAACATCGAAATAAGCGGCGTTGTTTGAGCATAAGTCCGTATTGTCAAACGAACTCAAACGCTGATAGTGACCCTTCTTGAAATACTCTTCCGCCCAGCCATGATACATCACCAAAACACCGGGCATAATCCCCTGGTCGAACTTCGCGCGAGCCACAACTTCGCTTCGATCGTTAAACAAGCGCATATATTCACCGTCTGCTACACCGCGTTTCTCAGCATCTGCGGGGTTCACGTGGATTTCGGGTTCGGGAAGCAGTTCATGCAGGAATTCCGTATGATGGAATGTTGTTTGGGTTCCATACTTGGTATGAGGAGTCATGAAAATCAACGGGTATTTCTGCGCAAGCGGATGACTCTCTAGTACTTCTGCGTTCTCAACAAAATCAGGAAGATTGAAATCCTGCGGATTCAGCGTGACATCCCAGTTGCCATAAGGAGTTGGCCTGTCGATGAAGAAATTAACCCTTCCGTTCTCCGTCGCAAACGAACCGTCGGCGGGGCAAAGTTGCCCATCCTCAACGATGCGTACCGCCTTTTTTTCTTGCAAATCGGCAAACGTGCAGCCCATCGCCTGATTTTGCTCGGTGTCCAGCATTGCGGCCAACTGATCCAAGTCGCTCCCTTGAAAATAATCACCTACACCAAGCTTCTCGGCAATCTTTTGACAAATATCCCAGTCCGACAGACTCTCAAACTGTGGCTCTGTTGCCTTTTCGTCAATACGCATGTAAGGAGTATAAAGACCTGAATTTAGCACGTCATTGCGCTCCCACCAGTGGCACGCAGGCAGAAGCAAATCAGCATACTTGCAGGTGTCCGTCATTCGTATTTCAACCACGCAAAGGAACTCAAGCTTTTTAAGAGCGTTTTCCATTGCTATGCGGTCTGCCGTACTTCCGAGTACATTACCAGCATACGTAAGCATTCCCTTAAGTGGCAACTCTTTGCCTCCCAGTTTGCCGGTCTCCATCACATTTGGCAACTGGCTATCCGGAATGGACGGACCCGCAGTGCCCGCTACTCCCCATTCCGCATTGGTCGGCCCCCCTTCGTACCAATAATATATACCGCATCCCGTTTTGCCCAAATTGCCCATAACCATCATGATGGTGTCCATGCCAAGAGCCGTATGGAAAGAGTTGGCGTAATGGGCATAACCATTATCTTTGACGATTGCCGACTTGGTTGTAGCAAGTTCGCTTGTCAATTCACGGATTACATCTGCGGGAACACCTGTAATCTCCTCTGTACGTTCGGGCGTGTAGGGAGCAACTCGATCTTTGAGCAAGTCAAGGGCAGTTCGCACTTTGAACCCGCCCACCTCATGAGTCCCAGAAAGAGCGAATGAAGCGGAATCCGACTCAGTTTTCACGGGGACCGCTTCGCCCGCGGTCTCATCCCATACATATATCGGAGAAGCCGAGCCGTCCGTCGGCGCTTCCTCACCCAAATCAATTGCACGAAGAAGCGTTCCGTCCTCCTTTACGAGGTACGGAGCGCACGTGCGGTCACGCAGAAAATCTTCATCGGCCCACCCATTTTCAAATGCCTGCTGCAAAACAGACATTATAAGAGCACCGTCCGTAGCGGGCTTAATAGTTATATGCTGATCAGAATGGGCAGCGGTGATTGTAACATTCGGATCGATAGTAATGATTTTGCATCCGTGGTTGCGACGTGCCTCACACGCATGCCTCCATACCACCCATTTTGTCTCTGCGGCGTTAATTCCCCAAAATACGATTGTTTCAGAATCCCGCAGGGAGTCGGGAGCAGCCCCACATACGGCAGAATCCAAACCCATAGCTTGAATGGTGGCCATATCGGCCCCTGTCAAAACAGTGTCAGCCCCGGTTGCGCTTATCAACTTGCCCCAGCATCCACCCCCGTTGCCTGAAAGCATCGTAGAAGAACCGTACACATGATTGAGAGCGAATCCCTCGGGCCCCACCTCATCAGCAATACGCTTCCATTCCGAAGCGAGCAAATCAATGGCCTCATCCCAAGAAATCTGCTCCCATTGCGGCTCTTCGTCTTTGGAATTAACACGCTTCATGGGGTATTTGAGACGATTTTGATCGTATACGCGATTGATGTTCAAAAACCCTTTCCAGCAGCCGCCGCGATGCATGCCATCTGGGTCGTCATCATATTCGTGCGGTGCACAGTTCACGATGTAGCCATCGCGCACCGTAACGTCCCATGCGCAGTTGCGTCCGCAGTTGCCATGACAACTGTTCACAAATATCTGCTCCTCGGGCGGTTGATTATTATCCACCTGACCATTCTCTTGCTGAGGAGCGCATCCGACGGACGTTCCTGCAGCGACGAGCGCGCT
>CAUWMI010000239.1:0-3223 GCA_963559755.1 uncultured Slackia sp.
TTCGGATCAAGAATCGGTACAGTTTGAACTGTCCGTTTTATTTCTTTGGACGCGTGAGTGGAGCCTTTTGGGCAAGACCGACGCGACGGGGGAGTCGAATGTGCGGCTTGGAAACCTTTTCATACACGATAATGCAGCGTTGCGAACCGTCGCTCAATTCAAAAGAATCGTGGGCTACCTTTTTCAAGCCAAGCAGCTCTTCAATATCGCTTGCCATCGACAGCTCTTCCTCAGAAGGCTGCGCCTTGTAACATACTAAACGACCATGCTTGCAAAGCAGGGGGCACGCAAGCTCCATCAGGGAAGGCAGAGAGCTCAAAGCTCGTGCGGTCAAAACAGAGAATGCTCCTTTCTTCTCAAGGGCAAGATCCTCGATGCGACCATCGTACCCCTCGATGAAGTCACCCAGCCCTAAATCAGAAGCGACGCCCTCCAAGGCGCGCACTTTCTTCTTAACCGAATCAACGAGCATCGTCTTCCTACCGGTCATGATGCAGAGCGGAATCCCAGGGAATCCCCCACCCGTCCCTAGGTCGCCATACAGACCATCAGGTGCATCCTCCACGTAGGGAATACCTGTGAGGCTATCCTCGAGATGAAGAACCATTCCCTCCTCTTCCGAATTAATACGAGTCAGGTTCATCACCTTATTGATTTCCATGATTGCGGCAAGATCCTTGATCAAGAGTTCCTCTTGGCTATCGGATACCGCAATACCGTAGCGAGATTCCATCAGTTCAATAAACGAGCTCATCCATACCTCTTTATTTGCATTCCGGCAACACGCATTGCATCAATTAAAGTCACGGCCTAGATTACCACGTCACACAAGAGGCGGAAGCAAAGATGAGACACTGCCCGTCTATATACATAAGACGGCAAAGGCAATACATAAAAAGGCTCCAGCATGAAGCCAGAGCCTTTCGGATGAATTTTGTCGGAACCCGTTGCCGGTATTCCATCGGCCATTCAGGGATGCCCTCAAAAACACCGCGCTCGCATCGCGCAGCCGTCTTAAGGCACATGGTCCTTCGAGGCAACCACAGCAGAGGGTCGACTAACGGCGGGGAATCACCACTACGTGACGAGCGCTTCCCTCGCCCTCGGATGCCGTCTCCACATCGGGATCGTTGCGCAGTGCGAGGTGAACGATGCGGCGCTCGTATGGCGTCATCGGACGGAGCTTAATGCTGCGCTGCTGGTTAACCGCACGGTTCGCCGCAGACTGGGCAATGCTCTCAAGTTTCTGACGCTGACGGTTCTTGTAGCCTTCAACATCCACCACGACAGGATAACGGAATCCAAGCGTACGCGTGGTAATGGCGGAGATGATGAACTGCAACGCATCAAGCGTCTTGCCGTGACGACCAATGAGGATAGCCAGGTTGTCACCCGTGATATCCAGAATCAGCTCGCCCTCGTCGCCTTCGTACTCGTCAATCGTGACCTCACCCACATCGAAATGCTTCAGAATGCCCTGAAGCGCATCGATAGCGGTATCAGCAACCTTGTCCAGCTCCTCCTCAGTGAGCTCGACCGTTTCGCTATGCGGAGCATCGCCGCGAGGCTCTTCTTCCTGGATTTCGGACTCCTCAGTCATGATCTCTTCCTCGGCCATGACTCTTCCTTTCTCCCAATGCCCCACCTTGCGGCAGGGCACGCGTCATATTCATTCAGCCAGCCACATGCTGCCGGCATCGCCGCAGCGTTCAAACAGACGCACTGCAGCCTACCACTCGCCTCCAGGCGAATGACTTAACGCTTCTTGGTGGGACGCTTCTTCTTCACGCGGCGCTCGACGTCAACCTTCACGGGCTTCACATCGATGGTCTCAGCCTCTTTGACAGCCTCCTCCTTGCGAAGAATACCCATGGTGACCTGCTGCTGCGCGATACCGATGATGGAGGACGCACCCCAGAACAGCAGAACGCCGGCAGGAGAGCCCCAGGAAATCCAGAGCATCATTAGCGTCATGATGGCGCCCATGATGATCATCTGGTTACGCTGCTGGGAATCGCTCTTAAGATTCTGCAGAATCATGGGCAAGAACGTGGCGAACGCAAAGACCAGCATCAAAACCAGATACGGCAGGAAGGCCAAGAAGCCCTGGGAGAACATGTCGCCCGGGGTCTTGGTGAGGTCACCCACCAGGCCGTAGAACGTATACTTGATATCCGGATGCGACGCGCCAATCTCACGCAGCGTCTGGAACATTGCGATGAAGATAGGCATCTGGAGCAGCATGGGCAGGCAGCCGGCCAAGGGGTTGAACTTGGTCTCAGCGTAGAGCTTCTGCATCTCCTCCTGCTGGCGCATAGGATCGTTGGCATACTTGGTCTGAATTTCCTTCATCAGAGGCTGAACCTTCTGCATCTGGAAACTCGACTTGATCTGCTTATGCATGATAGGCGCCAAGATCAAGCGGAAGATAATCGTGATGATGATGATCGCGAGACCCCAGTCGCCCACGATACCCTGGAAGAACTGGATACAGCTAAATATCCAGTCTTTGATTGCTTCCCACATAGACTTTCCTCTCTTGTATGGGACTGCCAACCGCATACGCGGCATATTTCAGAGCGTTCCACTACGGCACGACCACGGGCGCTGGAAAATTAACGTTAGCGCCGCTTCTGGTCAACAGGTACGGGGTCGTACCCACCTTTGCGGAAAGGATGGCATCGACTGATACGACGCAAGGTAAGCCACCCGCCCTTGACGAGCCCAAATCGCTGAATAGCGATGAGCCCATACTCGGAACACGTGGGGATATACCTGCACGCCGGAGGAAACATCGGCGATATGGAGCGCCGATAGAACCGGATGGCCGCCAGAGCCGCGCGCGCGGGCAGCGCACGCAATGAGGAAACCACCGAATTCATGTCACATTCCCTCGATTCGTTCCGCCCGGAGCATTATCGCGAAGCGGAATCGACGATTTCTGCCTTAGCCAGTGCCTTTGCACACGCAGATCGCACTTTGCCATACGATGCCTTGAGAATGGGAGAACGCGCTATGAAGGCAATATCATAGCCATCCCAAGGCCCTCCAAGATCGCACGCGATGGCACGCATGCGTCTTTTGGCGCTATTGCGCCACACCGCACATCCAAGCTTTTTCCCCGCAATAAAAGCAACACGACCATGATTGCGCTCATGGTCGTGTCGATCGCTCCGCTTCATGGCTAGCACAGTAACAAACGGAGTGCTGATTCTTTTGCCCT
>CAUWMI010000240.1:0-3213 GCA_963559755.1 uncultured Slackia sp.
CCACACCTCCATCTCGCCGAAGCGCTGGCCGCCGAACTGGGCCTTGCCGCCCAGAGGCTGCTGCGTGATCAGGCTGTAAGGGCCGGTCGAACGCGCGTGGATCTTGTCGTCCACCATGTGGCCCAGTTTCAGGATGTAGGGGAAGCCCACCGTGATAGGCTCGCGGAACGGCTCGCCGGTGCGGCCGTCGTAGAGCGTGACCTTGCCGGTGTTGGAGAGCTGGGGCACGAACTCGTCGCGCGCCAGATCGCCGTACTTGGCATGGTTGAGGTTGATCAGGTTCTGGTTGGCCTTCTGGATGGCGTCGACGATCTCTTCCTCGGTGGCACCGTCGAAGACGGGGGTTGCCACGTAGGTCGGGCCCTCGACGGGCTCGGTGGAATCGGGATCATCGGACCAGCCCCACTTGGCGGCCCAGCCCAGATGGCACTCGAGCAGCTGGCCCACGTTCATACGCGAAGGCACGCCCAGGGGGTTCAGCATGACATCGATCGGAGTGCCGTCGGCCAGGTAAGGCATATCCTCAACGGGCAGAACGCGCGAGATAACACCCTTGTTACCGTGGCGGCCGGACAGCTTGTCGCCCTGCTGCACCTTACGCTTCTGGGCAATGAACACGCGCACCAGCTCGTTCACGCCGGGGGCCAGATCGTCGCCGGCCTCGCGGCTGAAGCGGTGGATGCCCACCACGCGGCCGCCGGCGCCATGGGGCACCTTGAGGGAGGTGTCGCGCACCTCGCGGGCCTTCTCGCCGAAGATGGCGCGCAGCAGGCGCTCCTCGGCCGTGAGCTCGGTCTCGCCCTTGGGGGTGACCTTGCCCACCAGCACGTCGCCCGGGAACACCTCGGCGCCGATGCGGATGATGCCGTCGGCGTCCAGGTCAGAGATCATGTCGTCGGAGATATTGGGAATCTCGCGGGTGATCTCCTCGGGGCCCAGCTTGGTGTCGCGCGCGTCGATCTCGTACTCGGAGATGTGGATGGAGGTCAGCAGGTCCTCGGCCACCACGCGCTCACTGATGATGATAGCGTCCTCGTAGTTGTAACCTTCCCAGGTCATGTAGGCAACCATGAGGTTCTGGCCCAGAGCCAGCTCGGCATGGTCGCAGCTGGGGCCGTCGGCCAGCACGTCGCCGGCGTGGACCTCGTCGCCCTTGCGCACCAGGGGCTTGTGGTTGATGCAGCCGGACTGGTTGGAGCGCTGGAACTTGGGCACCAGGTACTCGTCGAATTCGCCCTCATCGTTGCGGATGATGATGGTGGAGCCGTCAACGTAGTCGACCACGCCGGGGTTCTGCGCCACCAGCACCTCGCCCGAGTCAACCGCGATGCGGTGCTCGATGCCGGTGCCGACGTAGGGCGCGTGGGGCTGCAGCAGCGGCACTGCCTGACGCTGCATGTTGGAGCCCATCAGAGCGCGGTTCGCGTCGTCGTGCTCGAGGAACGGGATGAGGGAGGTAGCCACCGATGTCATCTGGCGCGGCGACACGTCCATGTAGTCAACCTTAGAAGGCGCAACCTCGTCGGGCTCGCCAAACACGCCGTCAGCGTCACGGGTGCGGCACAGGATGCGCTCGGAGGGCACGAACTCGCCGTCCACCGTGTGGCCGAACACGCGGGTCTCGGGGTCGAAGAGCTCGTTGGCCTGCGCGATTGCGTAGTTCTCTTCCTCATCGGCGGTCAGGTAGTCCACGTCATCGGTCACCTTGCCGTCCACCACGCGGCGGTACGGGGTCTCGATGAAGCCGTAGCTGTTCACGCGGGCATAGGTTGCCAGCGAGCCGATCAGACCGATGTTGGGACCTTCAGGCGTCTCGATGGGGCACATGCGGCCGTAGTGCGAATTGTGAACGTCGCGCACCTCGAAGCCGGCGCGCTCGCGGGACAGACCGCCCGGGCCCAGAGCCGACAGACGACGCTTGTGCGTGATGCCGGCAGCGGGGTTGGCCTGGTCCATGAACTGCGACAGCTGCGAAGAGCCGAAGAATTCCTTGATGGCCGCCGTGATCGGGCGGATGTTGATGAGGCTGGAGGGGCTGATCTCGTCGGGCTCCTGCATGCTCATGCGCTCGCGCACCACGCGCTCCATACGGGAGAGGCCGATGCGGAACTGGTTCTGAATCAGCTCGCCCACGGTGCGGATGCGGCGGTTGCCGAAGTGGTCGATGTCGTCCACCACGAAGCCGTCGATGCCCTCGTGCAGGTTCACGATGTAGCGCATGGTGGCGATGATGTCTTCCTGCGTGAGCGTGGAAGAATCGCTCTCCTCGCCGAAGCCCAGCTTCTTGTTGGCCTTGTAGCGGCCCACCTTGGCCAGGTCATAGCGCTGCGGGTTGAAGAACAGGCCGTCGAGCAGCGTGCGGGCGGAATCGATCGTGGGCGGCTCGCCGGGACGGAAGCGCTTGTACAGCTCGATCAAGGCCTCGTCCTTGGTGGTGGCGGGGTCGCGGTCGAGCGTGCGCAGCACCATCTCGGAGTTGCCCAGGATCTCGATGATGTCCTCGCGGGTTTCAGCGATACCCAGCGCGCGCAGGAGCAGCGTGGCCGGCTGCTTGCGCTTGCGGTCGATGCGCACGGAAAGGATGTCGCGCTTGTCGGTCTCGAACTCGAGCCAAGCGCCACGGGAAGGAATGACCTTTGCGCCGTAGATGATCTTGTCGGAGGTCTTGTCGCGCTCGGCGCTGAAGTACACGCCGGGCGAACGAACCAGCTGGGACACCACGACGCGCTCGGTGCCGTTGATGATGAAGGTGCCGCGCGGGGTCATGAGCGGGAAGTCGCCCATGAACACCTCCTGCTCGCCCATCTCGCCGGTTTCGCGGTTGATGAAGCGCACCTGGGCGTAGAGCGACGCCTGATACGAAACGTCCTTCTCCTTGCACTCGTCCACGGTGTACTTGGGGTCACCGAAGTAATGGTCGCCGAACTCGACGCACATATCCTTGGTGGCGTTCTCAATCGGGCACACGTCGTTGAAGGCATCGGTGATACCCTCGTTCATGAACCACTTGAAGCTGTCGGTCTGGATGGCGATCAGGTTAGGCACATCCATGACGTCGGGAATCTTCGCGAAGCTGCGACGCTCCCTATAAAGGCTAGTTGCTTGGGCCACGGGTCTTCCTTCCTTAATGGATTCAGACTATTGATGCGTATGCGTTCGCTTGCGCGTCCCGCGAAGAAAGCTTGTGCGGCTTTTGCCGCTGCGGCGTTCCCG
>CAUWMI010000241.1:0-3208 GCA_963559755.1 uncultured Slackia sp.
ACGCAGACAAACTCAGGGAGCCTCCTTATTCGTGCAATCTGTATTTCGTCGATGAGATGATTGAAGTAATTGAGATTTCTATGCGTCGTGGGGTGTATGGAATCGTGCCTCGGTCTCACGTGTTGGCATTCCTCGACATCGGATACGTCGGTGTTCCGATTAAAGACCTTACGCGAGGATTCTCCGTCGCATATCGCCGCGATAGAGAGCTCAGTCCCTGGGATGAGGAGTTTTTGGCGTATCTAAGTACGCTCTCAACATTTTATTGCTGAGATGCGTATGTGCTGGTTAACGAATATTTATACACTGTAAAGTCACCGCTTTCCATAGAGAACGATTCCTGTGTGCGGGGAGCGATTCGCTCCGGGTGCGAGTTCGCTATCTCTTGTGCGCCCCAATGCGCACGTTACTTTTTACGCGGGCCTTTGGTCGCGTGGCCGGTGAGCTTCCAACGGTAGTTGGGGTTGTGCTTGAGGAAACGCTGGCGGCATATGAACGTGATGCCAAGGCAAATCAGCGTGGTCACAAGCAGCGTGATGAAGAAATCGGCCACGAATGAATTGCCCTCAAGCCAGGCGTACAGTGTGGCAAGCAGAAAGAGCGCCGAGAGCGCTCCGTTCAACACGATGAAGCACTTGATGAGCACTTCCTTGGCCTTTGCGGGCGTATAGCGCCACGAAACGATAACGTAGATGGCCACGGCGATGATGGCGAGAATCACCAGCAGGGGCAGTGCGCGGTAGAGGCGTGCGATGATGAATGCCGGCATAGGGAATCCTTCCGACCGGTTCGTGCTTTTCTCCATCATAGCGCAAGAGGGCTTCGTGGATGGGGATAAGTGCGACTGCTCCATTTTTGCGTTCATGCCCGGGGTTTTGCGCGGTCTATGCGAAAAAGCGCGTACAACCCCGGACATGAACGCAGTGCGTCGATTGTCGATGCCTTAGCCTCGCCTCACGCGCGCATTTTGCGCGAAAGGCGGGTTTGCAGGAGGCGCTGTGGGCCGCGCGATATAATCTTCCCCAATCAAGACGATGTTGGCGGGTGGAGGCCGGAGGCTAGAGGTTCGCTCTGGTTCATCGGAAGTGGGGTCGAGCGCGCGGTGCGTCCGGGCATCCTTTTCGCGATTCTCCACGTTTGCGCATACGGCGCAGAAAGGCGGTTTACATGGGCATTGAGGGCAAGCGGTCGTGCACGTCGGTTCTGGTGGGGCGCGCCGCCACGCGTGACGGGTCGGTCATCATCGCGCGCAACGAGGACAACACAACGCCCAACTTGGCCAAGAACTTCCGCGTGGTTGCGGCGTGCGAGCGCGATGGGGAGGTGCTCCGTTCGCCTGAGACGGGGTTCGAGCTCGCGATGCCCCAGGGCGGCCTGCGCTATACCGCCATGCCCGACGCCGATACGTCGGGCGGCCTCTATGAGGAGGCGGGTGTGAATTCGGCGCACGTTGCCATGTCTGCCACGGAAAGCGCCTATGCGAACGATTTGGTTCTGGCACATGATCCCTATGTAGATGCCGGCCTTGCGGAAGATGCCATGCTCACCGTGGTGCTGCCGTATGTGCGCACGGCGCGCGAGGGCGTGAGGCGCCTGGGTCGCATCGTCGAGGAGCGGGGTTCGGCCGAGGCGAACGGCGTGCTTTTCGCCGACGCAAGCGAGGCGTGGTATATGGAGATCGCCACGGGGCACCACTGGGTGGCGCAGCGCATTCCCGACGACTGCTATGCGGTGGTCGCCAACCAGCTCGCCATTCAGGAAGTCGATTTCGCAAGCGACGATTTCTTGTGGTCGGAAGGAATCCGCGAATTCGTTGAGGCCCACCACCTGAATCCGCATCCAGGTACGTTCAACTTCCGCGAGATTTTCGGCACTGCTACCGAGCAGGACGTTCATTACAACACGCCGCGCGTGTGGTATGGGCAAAAGCTGCTCACGCCGAGCGTTGAGCAGGACCCCGAGAGCTTCGACCTGCCGTTCATCCGCCGCGCTGATTTCAAGATTGGCGTGGAGGACGTGGCGCGCGTGCTGTCGAGTCATTTCGAGCTCACCGAATTCGACCCCATCGGCCGTCGCGGCGATGCGAAGACCCGCACGCGCTATCGCGCCATCGCGCTGTCGCGTACGCAGGAGTCGCACATCATCCAGGTTCCCGCCGCGCCCGCGACGGAGGAGGGCGATTCCGTGGTGCGGCCCGAGGCGCTCTCTCCCGTGTGCTGGACTGCCATAGGCACGCCGGGCATTTCGCCGTATATCCCGCTGTTCACCGATGTGGATGCGTGGCCGCAGGTGCTCGATGGCGCTTCGTGGAGCGAGCCCGGCGAGGGTGCCTACTGGCTCTATCGAGCGCTTCAAGCGCTTTCCGATGCGCGCTACGGCGTGACCGAGAGGCTCGTGCAGCAGTTTGCCTCTGCGCAGCGTCGCGCGATGCATGCCCATTTTGCAAAGTCGCGCGCGGCAGAATGGGGCTTGAGCCTTGCCGACGAGCGAAAGATGCTGCTCGCCCGCGCCAACGAGCACGTAGCGGAGCAGGCCATGACGGATGCTCGGGCGCAGCTCGGCAAGCTCGTCAAAGTGCTGGCCGAGGCTTCGCCGCTTTCCTACACGATGGATGCCAACCTCTAACTTCAGCCTTCGTTGCCTCTGCGGCGGTGTGGGCCGCTTGCGTCCGATGCCGCCGTCCAATGTCGCCGCAGCGCACATCAGGGCTGGCTTCTCCGACATATCGCGTCTTATCGACGGTTTAAAAGGGCAGAAACGCGAAATAAGCCGTCGATAAGACGCGACATTGCGCGAGGATGGAATCGCCATAAACATATCCCGTCATTTTGACGCTATTTTCCGCGCTTCAGGGGACTTTTAGCGTCAAAATGACGGGATACCTTGTCGGAAATCATGACGGGATAACTCGTCAGGGAGCCCGGAGACTCAGTGGAGTGCCCGGTGATACCGGTCGTGCTATTTCGTCTTTTGCGAGGCCTTGCTCATCTCTTCCACATCCACCGATATGGTGTGGCTGATGGGCTTCCACTTGGCCTTCTTCACCAGCGCCACCAGCGCGATGGGGATGTACGTGAGCATGAAGAACGGGAACGTGAACATGTACTTGATCTTCTTGCCCGTGGTGGAGTGGATGTTGTCCCACTCGGTGAACGTGGTCAGCACGCCAAACACGAACATGAACAGGCAGTAATTGAACAGGCAGAAG
>CAUWMI010000242.1:0-3183 GCA_963559755.1 uncultured Slackia sp.
CTTTCAATCGTCGTTTGCGTACGTAGTACGCGGCACTCCTCTTTCAAGGCAATATGACTCGCCAGATTTGCCCTCGCTGACTTTTGTACGAATGAGGGGCTCCAAGGAATAGCTGGCACATGGCTTCTGTGCCGCTTGCCTGGCGAGGCTGTCATTTTTGCTGTTTGCGGCGTACAATAGAATCATTGTGAACAAAACGAAAGGAACCGGTTTATGAACATCGTGTTGTTGGGCGCCCCTGGCGCCGGCAAGGGCACCCAGGCCTCCAAGCTCGTCGAGGAGTACGGCACTCCGCACATCTCCACGGGCGACATCCTGCGCGCCGCGGTGAAGAATCAGACCGAGCTGGGCATGAAGGCCAAGGCGTTCATGGATGCGGGCGACCTCGTGCCCGATAGCCTGATCATCGACCTGATGAACGAGCGTCTGCAGCAGCCCGATGCCGCCGAGGGCTTCATCCTGGACGGCTTCCCCCGCACCACCGCCCAGGCGGAGGCGCTGGACGAGCTGCTCAAGAAGATCGAGCGTCCGCTGGATGCCGCGCTGCTGGTTGATGTCGACTTCGAGGTCATCGTGAAGCGTCTGACCGAGCGCCGTTGCTGCAAGGAGTGCGGTTACATTGGCACCACGGCCGATGCCTCCTGCCCCAAGTGCGGCGGCGAGATGTATCAGCGCGACGACGACAACGAGGCCACGGTGCGCAATCGCCTCGCCGTGTACGAGAAGAGCACCGCTCCGCTCATCGGCTACTACAAGGAGCAGGGCGTTCTCGTGGAGGTCGATGGCGATCGTCCCGTCGACGAGGTATACGCCGACGTCAAGAGCCTGTTGAAGCTTTAATGATTGCGCCGCTCTTCGGAGCGGCGTTTTTTTGTATGAGGTGAGCATTGAGAATTACCGTCGTTCGGTAGAACGACGGTATAATATCCCTCATGCGTGCCTTCTTCACATTGCTGCGCGAGTTCATCGCCACCCATCATCCGCAGATGCGGCATTTTGCCAAGGTCATCTGCGTCATCTTGGCATGCGCCGCGTTGTGCGAGGCGTTCGTGTTCAACTTCAATCACTGGCGCAGCCTTTCCTGGGAAACGGTCACGCTGGATGCCAAAATCGATCTTGCGCAGACCTCCGACGGGCGCTTTCGCGTGGCGGCATCCGACAACACGGTTGAATTCGACTACCTCGGTGTCGAGGTCCACAATGTGAGGCTCGATTTCGACGGTGGGCAGTCGGCCCAGAACGTGCCCGTGAAAATCTGGTTCACTGACGACGCCCACTCCACGTATTTCGACGATACCGAATACACATCCGGCGTCCCCGTGACCTATGTGGCCACTAACAACGACGAAAGCGAGTTCCTCAACCTGAACGCCTCGGGCGAGATGGGCATGCTGCGCATTCAGATTGGCGATGACGATACGGTGTATCCGGTCTATCTGAACAGCATCCAGGTCAACGCGCCGGAGCCGTTCTCGTTCAATATGATGCGCTTTGGGATCGCGGCGTTCATTCTGGTGCTTGCCTATGCATTTCGGCCCAAGAGCAGCCTGTATCGCACCTACATCAAAGAGCATCCGCACCGCTCCAAGATTGCCGTCATCGGTACGGCGGTGGTGGAGATATGGCTCGCTGCGACGTTTACCCTCATGGGCTCGAACCTGGTAGGAGTGGCAACCGCCACCTACAACACCGGGTCGTGGGACGGCGTGAGCATCGTGAACACGTTCCCGGCGGGCGGCGACAACGCGCAGCAGTACGCCGAGCTGGCAAAGAGCATGGCCAACGGCAAGCTGTATCTGGAGGAAGAGCCGCCCAACTGGCTCCAGAACATGGAGGACCCCTACGACCGCGGTGCGCGTGACCAGGCCGTCAAGGAAACGGGCGAGAACTATCTGTGGGATGTTGCGTATTACGAAGGCCACTACTATGTGTACTTCGGCGTGGTGCCGGTGCAGGTGTTCTATCTGCCGTTCTATCTGCTTACCGGGGCGAATTTCCCCACGGCCATCGGCGTGATTATTGGCATGGCAGCGTTCGTGGCGGGCGTGTCGGCGCTGCTCGACCGTTTTGCGCGCTACCACTTCAAGCGTGTAAGCGTAGGCGTGTATTTGCTGCTCCAGATTGCACTCGTCACATGCTGCGGCGTGCTGTACCTGCTGAAATTCCCCACGTTCTACTCGTTGCCCATCATGCTGGCCTTGGCGTTTTCGGTATGGGGCCTGTACTTTTGGATGGTGGGTCGCTCAAGCGCGAGGCCTGAAGGCTGGTATTTCGCAGGGTCGCTGTGCATGGCGCTCGTGGTGGGATGCCGCCCGCAGATCGTCATGCTGAGCTTTCTGGCGTTTCCGCTGTTCTGGCGCTTGTTTATCACCGAGGGGCACATCAAAACCGCCGCGGGCGCGCGTCAGTTTGCATGCCTGATAGCGCCGTATGTGCTCGTGCTCGCGTTCATTATGTGGTACAACAAGGCGCGCTTCGGCAGTCCGCTCGATTTCGGCGCCAATTACAACCTTACGGTGAACGACATGACCAAGCGCGGCATGGCGGTGGGGCGCATTGCTCCGGCGCTGTTCGCGTATTTCTTCCAGTCGCCTTCGACGAACGGCGTGTTCCCGTATCTGCAGGCGGTGCCGTTTGACACCACGTATTTGGGGCAGACGGTCAAGGAGCCTACGTTCGGCGGCATCTTCGCATGCTTCCCGATCCTCTGGATTCTGCTGTTTGCGGGCCGCATCCTCAAGATGCGCACGGCCCAGCGCAAGACGCGTACGGTGGCAGGCGTCATAGGCGTGCTCATTGCCTCGGGCGTGATCATCGGTATAGCCGACGCCGAGGTGGCGGGCATCCTGCAGCGCTACTTCGCCGATTTCAGTATTATGTTCCTGATGGCGGCGGTGCTCTTGGCGTTCATCCTTAACGAGAACCTGAAGCCGGGGTCTACGGCGCAGCGGCTGTTCGTGCGCGTGCTGCCGCTGGTGGTTGCCGTGGGCGTGGTGTATTCATGCCTGTTGTGTCTGGTCGACGAGGCCGGATGGTGGAGCCAGGCGTACCCATGGGCATATCAGGCGTTGCTGGAGGTGTTCCAATTCTGGACATGATGGATAGGGTCTCACGAGCGGACGGGAGGAGCCGCGCGGAACACGCGTTCGGCTACCGTACCTGCCTAGCAGGTACGCTCCCTCT
>CAUWMI010000243.1:0-3178 GCA_963559755.1 uncultured Slackia sp.
GCAGCAGAAGACCGACATGGCCAACCGCGTGCAGAAGTTCATCGACTGCCGCTCGAAGGATAAAACGCGCCGCGAAGTCTACATCGTCGAGGGCGATTCGGCGGCAGGCGCCATCCGCACGTCGCGCGACGCCGAGTTCCAAGGCGTGATGCCGGTGCGCGGCAAGATTCTCAATTGCTTGAAGGAGGATTACGCGCGCATCTTCAAGTCGGACATCATCATGGACCTTCTGCGTGTGCTCGGCTGCGGCGTGGAGGTCAACGACCGCCGCATGAAGAACCTCGGCACGTTCGATTTGGACAGCCTGAACTGGAGCAAGGTCATCATCTGCACCGACGCCGACGTGGACGGCTACCATATTCGCACGCTGATTCTGACGATGCTGTACCGGCTCGTGCCCACGCTCATCAACGAGGGCTACGTTTACATCGCCGAATCGCCGCTGTACGAGATCAACTGCAAAGAGAAGACGTATTTCGCCTACACCGAGCTTGAGAAGAACAACATCCTGAAAGAGATCGACGGGCAGAAGTGCTCGATCAACCGCTCCAAAGGTTTGGGTGAGAACGACCCTGACATGATGTGGCTCACCACCATGAACCCCGAAACGCGCCGGCTGATCAAGGTCAAGCCCGAGGAGGTCGCCAAGATGGAGTCGATGTTCAACCTGCTGCTGGGCAACGACGACGAGGGCCGCAAGCGCCACATCGCCGAGCACGGCAAGGAGTACCTCGACCAGCTCGACTTGCAGTAGCGCATCTTAGCTGCGGCAGCACATGTTTGACCTGCAGCAATGCGCCCAACTTGCGACACCGCATGTTTGACCTGCGGCAACGCACCTCGCGCTACCCTAATCCGCTCACCATATAAACTCGCAAAACGTACCAAGGACGAATCGTGGCCAAGAAAAAGAAAACCGAACCGAAAAAGAAGCATGTAGACAACCCGAACGTTATTGGCCTGCACTCCGAGGTGGTGGAGCAGCCCATCACCGAAACGCTCGAATCGAACTACATGCCGTACGCGATGAGCACCAACGTCTCGCGTGCGTTCCCCGAGATCGACGGATTCAAGCCGTCGCACCGCAAGCTGCTCTACACCATGTACAAGATGGGTCTGCTCAACGGTGCGCGCCAGAAGAGCGCGAACATCGTGGGTCAGACGATGAAGCTCAACCCGCACGGCGATTCCGCCATCTATGAGACTATGGTGCGCCTGGCAACGGGCAACGAGGCGCTGCTCATGCCGTTCGTTGAATCGAAGGGCAACTTCGGCAAGTATTATTCGGGCGATCTGAGCTATGCGGCGTCGCGCTACACCGAGGCGAAGCTTTCACCCATCTGCGCCGAGATCTTCAAGGACATCGATAAAGATCCGGTCGATTTCATGGATAGCTACGACGGCACCATGAAGGAGCCGCGCCTTCTGCCCACCACGTTCCCCAACATCCTGGTGTCGGCAAACAAGGGTATCGGCGTGGCCATGGCGTCGGACATCTGCGGCTTCAACCTCAACGAGGTGTGCGAGGCCACGATGCATTTCCTCGACGACCCTGAATGCGACCTGCATGAATACATGCCTGCGCCCGACTTTTCCACGGGCGGCGAGATCATCTACCGCCGCGAGGAGATGGAGCGCATTTACGAAACGGGCACCGGCAGCTTCCAGATTCGCTCGCGCTGGCGCTACCTGCCCGACGAGCGCATCATCGAGGTGTACGAGATTCCCTACACCACGAAGACCGACATCATCATCGACCGCATTGTGAAGCTCTCCAAAGAGAAGAAGCTGCCCGAAATCGCCGATATTCGCGACGAGACCGACCTTTCCGGCCTCCGCATCGCCATTGACGTGAAGAGGGGCACCGATCCCGAGCAGCTTATGGCGAAGCTGTTCCGCAGTACCACGCTGCAGGATTCGTTCTCGTGCAACTTCAACGTGCTCGTTGACGGCTATCCGCGCGTGATGGGCGTGCGCCAGATTCTGCACGAGTGGGTCAACTGGCGTGTTGACTCGACGCGCCGCCGCATCAACTTCGATCTGGGCAAGAAGAGCGACAGGCTGCACCTTCTGCACGGCCTTGAGGCAATCCTGCTCGACATCGACAAAGCGATCGAGATCATCCGCAACACCAAGCTCGAGGTAGAGGTTGTGCCCAACCTCATGAAGGGCTTCGACATCGACGAGGTGCAGGCCGAGTTCGTGGCCGAGATCAAGCTGCGCAACATCAACGAGGAATACATCCTGAATCGCACGAAGGATATCGCCAAGCTCGAGGCTGACATCGCCGAGCTCAAGGGTATTCTGGGCAGCGAGAAAAAGATCAAGAAGGTCATTCGCGACGAGCTCGCCGCCGTGAACAAGAAGTACGTCACGCCGCGCAAGACCGGCCTGGTTTCGCCGAGCGAGGTCGTTGAGGTGAACCTCGAGCCCGAGGTCGAAGAGTACCCTGTGACCATCATGGTGTCGCGCGAAGGCTATCTGAAGAAGCTGACCGACCGCGTGCTGCGTGCGGCAACTTCGCTGAAGTACAAGGATGGCGACGAGCCGTTCATCGAGTTCTCGTCTTCGAACACGCACGAGCTGCTCGTGTTCACGAACCAGTGCCAGGTGTATAAGTGCAAGGTGGCGCAGTTCGAAGACACCAAGTCGGCCCAGCTGGGGTCGTTCCTTGCCACCGACTTGGAGATGGCGCCCGACGAGAGCGTGATCTGGGTCATTGACCCGGAGGATTACAAGGCCGACGTGCTGTTCGTGTTCGAGAACGGGCGCGTCGCACGCGTCGCGCTGTCGGGCTACGCCACGAAAACCAACCGCAAGAAGCTGAAGAACGCGATTTACGGCGGCAGCAAGCTCCTGTTCGCCACCGTGCTGAAAGAAGAGCGCGACGTGGCTCTGGTGTCGAGCGACTACCGTCTGGTCAATTTCAACACGTCTCTTCTGAGGACGAAGACCACCAACAACACCCAGGGCGTGCAGGCGCTCACCCCCAAGGGCGGCCGCACGGTGACCATGGTCGGCAAGGCGGAGGAATTCGTCGGGGGCAAGGCGCAGATCGAGAAGTTCCGCGCGGAAAGGCTTCCGTCATCCGGCGCCCCCATGAAGGAAACCGACATGAAAAGCCTCTTCGACTTGGAGGACTAACGGGTTTGCGGCCGCCTCACGAGGCGGCCGCTTC
>CAUWMI010000244.1:0-3167 GCA_963559755.1 uncultured Slackia sp.
ATATCGACCGTCACTTGAATGAGCCTATACGGATCGGTGCCAAGGGCATCGCCCATCAGGAAATCGACTTTCTTTTTTGTATGCGGCTCGGTATAGGAGGTCACCGCATCAATCCTACTGCATGTGAGTTGACGCGAAAGCTCCTCGTACACCGCCGTTTCCAACCTTTTCCCAATATCCTGCTGGTTCGCACGAGAAACCGCATGGGCAATGCCGGGGTCCGCCGCATACACCTTATGGGTCGCAGTGCTGGCAGGAGACAGCGAAACCGCATATTCCGGAAGCAAATCAAAAAGATGCGCCTGACAAAAGAGCCTGATTGCGCCGTTAATCGTCTCCCATGATGTGCGATATCCCACAGCGCGGAGACTTTCGACTAAGTTATTCACGGAAAGGTCGCACCCGGTATTCCGCAAGCCGAAAAGCGCCACCTGGTTTGCAAGGTCGATATCGATGCGGCGATAGCGTTCCACGACGTCACGAGCCACCACGTCGCGCATATACGACTGAAGCATCAGAATACGCTGGCCCGGAGCGAGCGTCTGAACTCCGGGAAATCCCCCTTCGATGAGATATCGATCGAACGCCGCCTCGAGCTCAGTCCTTTTCTGTGGCGCTACATCGCCGACAGAGCAAAGATGGTCCGCTTGCGGGGCGTCGATGCCGTGGAAGGCGCAATACTCGCGAAACGACAGCGGAAACATACGGTGCTCCATGGAGCGCCCGCGAAACGTCGTAGCTATCTCATCCGCCGAAAGCTTGGAAGACGAACCCGTAATGACCAAGGTGACACGTTCGCGCTCAGCAATACGCTGGCAGAATCCCTGCCAGCCCTCAGCCTCCTGCACCTCGTCAAGAAAAAGATACGACCCTTCGGAGCGAGCTTCGGGCACCTGGCGCCAGTACTCCTCCACCACATCATTGAGCAGTGTCGGCGGAGCAGGATCGAGGCGATCGTCAGCAAAATTAAAATAGAAGATGCGGCTTTTCGGTACGCCGGCATCAAGAAGCCGACGAACCAGCTGAAACGCATAAAACGTCTTACCGCATCTCCTCATGCCCGTAATGATGTGTACAAGGTTGAACGGGGCCGGAGCAGAGAGCTCGCCGACAACATCACGCCTCTCGATGACCGTGGGAAAAGAGAAGGAGAGCGCCTCTTGAACCAAAGCCGTGTATTCTTGTGCCGTTGGGGCCATGACATCCTCCTTGTCTTTTTCGACCTAACTTACATGTAGTCTATACCATTTTCTTCTTAATCAGGAGAAGTTAGATACAGAATTTCTCGTCAGTAAAGAGAAATTACAATACATATGCATTTGCGCAAGAGGCGATGCTGGCCGAGGATTTCACCATCGGACAGCTTGGCGGCCGTCATGAAATGGCCACGCCTTCGTCCATCATAGAGAAAGAGGACGATCGCCTTTCCCGCCATCTCAATCCATGGTCAGCCCCGAACGCCCGACTCCTAGATTGCCCACTCCGCGCTCTCGGTTTGCAGGCGCACCATGCGAGCGAACAGGCCGTCACGCTCCATGAGTTCGGCAGGGCTCCCCTGCTCGGCCACCCGGTCCCCATCGAGCACCACCACATTGTCAGCCGCCATTACGGTACGCATGCGGTGAGCGAAAGCGACTGTGGCGTCTGGCACCATTTGACGGCATAGTCCTGCGCGAGACGGGTGAACTCTTCGATAGCATCGTGGAATGCCTTGAACGAGTAAACCGTCTGCTGGAACACCTTCACCACGGGGATGGCGCGCACGTACTCGGTGCCCGTCTTGTTCATCTTCACGAGCGACTCCATGTACTTCGTCATGAAGTCCATCCCGCGCCCGCCCATCATATAGAACATACAGGCGAGCGAGAGGATCACGGGCACCAAGCACGCGAGCCCCAGCCGCCAGTCGAACACGAAGAACAGCACCAGCATGCCGGCAATCATGGCAATCGAACCAGCAGTATCGGGCAGCTTGTGCGCGAGCAGGCCTTCCGTCTCGGCCGCGCATCCGTCCACCACACGTCGCAGCGCGCCCGAGGCGTGCGTGTCGAAATACCCGAGCGACGTGCGCATCAGGTGCTCGGTCGTTTGCTTGCGCATATTGGACGCACAGCGAAACGCCGCCAGGTGCGTGCACATGAGCCCCGCGAAGTACAGCAGGATGGACGCCGCCGAAAAACCGAGCGCCCACCATCCGTACATGGCGATGCCCGTTGCTG
The DNA here is from genome assembly GCA_963559755.1 of uncultured Slackia sp. Lineage (GTDB taxonomy): Bacteria > Actinomycetota > Coriobacteriia > Coriobacteriales > Eggerthellaceae > Slackia. The sequence goes on from CAUWMI010000244.1 coordinate 2,220, forward strand.
CACTCCAGTCAGGCGCGACCGCGATGAGGTCGCGCGCCACGAGCCAGATGCAAATATATGGGCCGAAGCCTACCAGCATCGACACCGCCGAGAGCACGCAGCCTAGATACGTGAGTGCCTTGCGCGGCCCGGCGAAGTCGAGTAATTGCGCTACGGCACCCTTCCTTTTTCCTTGCCGCCGTTTGCTTTCGTCGGCTTGGGCAGACGAATCGTGCCAATAACTGCTGGCTTAGGGCAGGAAGCCGCCATGATGCGGTATCCATCATGCTGCTTCCTTCGTGGTTCGATCGGCTGGATGGGAAGAATCGCGAAGTCGGAAACGCATTGATTGACGAGCCGGGATCGACGTGCGAAGACGGCCACGCCCGTGTCATCGGGTCGCTCTCGACCGCCCTCAGCCCCCTATTCGGAGCGACGAAAACAGACGACGCGACGCTTAATGCGCGCATCACGCAGGCGGCGCTTTCGGCCATAGACTGGTATGACCAACGCGAGCGCGCCGAACGCGCCGCGGGCTGCCACGAACAAGCAAGCCTCGTGCGTGCCGCCGAGCGCTTTGTAGGGTTGAATCTCAATCGGCCCATATCGCTTGACGACCTTGCGCACGAGCTCTTCGTCAGCCGCACACGTCTGTGCGCCGCATTCAAACAGGAAACGGGAACCAGCCTGGGTGCCTACATCCATCTTCGCAAAATGGAACGAGCTCGCGACCTTCTTTGCATACGAGCCATCCCTATCGCCGAAGTTGCGCGCTCTGTAGGATACAATCGGCCATCGAGCTTCACCGTAGCATTCCAGCGCACCTACGGTGTGTCGCCCCAAGCTTGGCGTATGACGCTTTAGCCTCGCTCGCAACAAAAAAATCGGCACCGTGGTGTCGGGCATCGTGTTCGACGCGTGCCTGACGTTTAGGCCGGTATGGCTCGGATGCATCGCATGCGCGCTGCT
>CAUWMI010000245.1:0-3144 GCA_963559755.1 uncultured Slackia sp.
AACCCGGCCTGTTCTGGCTTACCGGCTCCCAACCCCTTCATCTCATGAAAGAAGTCTCGGAATCGCTGGCGGGAAGAGCAGGGATCATAGAGATGTTGGGGCTTTCCAATGCCGAGCTTGCCGGCAAACCGTCAGAGCCGTTCTCTCCGGGCCCCGAATACTTCATGAACCGCGCGTCCGCCATGGAGCCTTACGATGTGACAGAATCCTTCAGACGCATTGCGGCAGGACAGTTCCCCGGCATACGCAACCTACCGGATGATTTGCGCGGCGGCGGCTACGAGTCATATATAGATACCTTCATCATGCGAGACATACGCGATCTTGCCCAGGTTGGAGATGAACTCAAGTTTCGCCGCTTCATGTCGGCATGCGCCGCCCTCACCTCGAAGCCCGTCGTATACGCCGAGCTGGCCCGCATCGCAGACATCGATGAGAAAACAGCTAAAACCTGGCTTTCGCTTCTGGTAAGCACCTATCTGGTGAAAATCGTGCAGCCCTATTCGAACAACCTGATCAAACGCCTGGGCAAGCAACCCGTCATGCATTTCACCGACACGGGTCTTGCCGCATACCTCGCGGGATGGGACGGGCCAACTACGCTGGAACGCGGAGCCATGAGCGGGCAGATTTTCGAGACATTCGTGTTCAACGAAATCAGCAAGAGCTATGTGAACGAGGGCCGCACCCCTCCCCTGTTCTTCTTCCGTACGAATGACAAGAAGGAAATCGACCTTCTTCTGGAGCAGAACGGGAAAGTGTTCCCCATAGAGGTGAAGAAGAGCTCTCTCCCGAAGCCGCATGACGCTAAAAACTTCAACGCGCTCAAGCCCGTCGAGAACCCCGAAGCCCCTGCGGAACTAGCCGCGTTCAAACGTGAAATCGGATGCGGAAGCGTCGTATGCCTGGCAACGGACACGTTTCCCCTGAGCGATACCACCTGGGCGTTTCCCGTTTGGGCTATCTAGAAGAGCAGGAAAACAGCGGGGCAGGCAATGCCCGCTGAAATTTTGCCTGTTCACACGTGCGCTGGTGCTGCTACGATATGATCTGATAAGAAAGCGAAGTGATTACCATGTCAGAAGCGGAGAAGCGCACGCCCCAAAACGGCCCGCGAAACGTGAACGAAGCCAAAAGGCCGGAGCCGGCCGACAAGCCGGAGCGACTCTGGTCGCCCTTGTTCGTGCTCATCGTCGTCATGACGCTATGCACGTTCGTTGTGGGCCAAGGACTCAATTCGGGCACATCGGTGTATCTGGATGAGAAAGGGGCCGGCGCCTCGTTCGCTGGCATGCTCGCTTTCGTGTTTTCCGCCTCGGCCGCCGTGGCGCGCTTGGCAGCGGGTCCTCTTATCGATGGACGGGGACGCGTGGCAGTGATGCTCGGCGGCTGTGCGCTGCTTCTGGCGGGCACCGTCGTTCCCGCGATCGTGTCGAACACCGTCGTTTTCACGCTGTGCCGTGTGCTGCAGGGCGTCGGCTTCGCCGCGGCGACCACCGCTTCGGCAACGGCCGCATCCGACGTGCTGCCCGCCTCGCGCCTGGGTGAAGGCATCGGCTATTACGGACTGGGCCAGGCGCTGGCCATGTCCATCGGCCCGGCGCTCGCGCTGTTCCTCGTGAGCACGAACCCTCCTGAAAACCTGTACGTGGGACTTTCCGCCACCGCCGCCCTCGCCTTGGCATTCACGTTCGCCTGCCGCTACGAGCGCAATCCCGAACGGCTTCCGGAAACCGCCACCTATCGGCGCACGTTCGCCTTGCGCGAGCAGGGCGCCGTCGCGCAGGCGGCGAAGAAAGAAAGCCTCTTCCGCCGCGTATTCGAGCCCCGCGCGCTCCCCGGCATGCTGCCCATGCTTGCCTTGAGCGCGGCTTTCGGATTCGGCATCTTCTTCATGGGTCTGTACGGAACCTCGCTGGGCTATCAGAACGCTGGGTTGTTCTACACGGTTTCCGCCATCAGCATGATTGCCGTACGCCTTACCTCGCGCGCGTTCATGGATCGCGTGGCGCCCATCAAGATCATGGCGGCTGCCGTGGTATGCGGCCTCATCGCGTTCTTCATGGCGTATAACGCTACCCACAGCGAGTTGTTGTTCTGTTTGGCAGGCCTGCCGTACGGCGTGTGCCTGGGCGTCGCCCTGCCGCTCAATCAGTCCGTCGCCGTCAAGAACACCCCGCCCGAGCGCTGGGGCGCGGCGAACGCCATCTACCTGCTTGCGAGCGATATCGGAATCGGCTGCGCATCGGCGATCTGGGGCGTGGTCAACGAGGTCGCAGGATTTTCCACGAGCATCATCTGCGTGATGTGCTGCATCGTGCTTTCGCTCATCATCGCGTGTTTCTCATATCCGCGCACCGACGGATCGCGACGTACGCTGCGGCGTTGATGCATGTGCGCGTCGTGGTGCCGGGAAGGACCTAGCCGTATTACGACGTGCCACAGGCTACGTCTCATTGTTGCGATATTCGCAGAGTGCGTCTCGCCGCGTCGCACCACGCCATAAAGCGCTATACTGCACTAAAGCGCGATAGCGTTGCACAGACGACGCATGAAAGTCTGAAATCGAGGAGGCACCATGGCAGTGACGTTCCATCCCGTAACCACGCCGGAAGAGGTCGAAGAGCTGGCGCAGCTCGCCGGGCAGATCTGGCGCGAGTACTGGCCCGCACTGATCGGCGAGGCGCAGACCGAGTATATGATCGAGAATTTCCAGTCGCTCGCCGCCATCAAGCGCGACATGGCCGAGCACGATTATCGCTACTGGTTCGTGGTGGATGACGAACTGACTGCCGAGGGTGCCGACGGGGCATGCGCGCCGTGGTTCGCACGCGGCATCGCAGGATACACGGGCGGCCGCACCGAGCCCGAGACGAACCGCTTCTTCATTTCCAAGATCTACCTGCTTTCCGGCGCACGCGGACACGGCTATTGCTCTCGCACCATCGAGCATTACGACGCGCTGTGCCGTGACGAGGACCTGCGCGCGATGTACCTGACCGTGAACAAGCACAACGAGCTGGGCACGCGCGCCTACTTCGCCAAAGGGTTCGAGGTGATCGACTCGGTGGAAACCGACATCGGCGAAGGGTTCATCATGGACGACTACATCATGGAGAAGAAGGCGTAAAGACTGAAGCGGCC
>CAUWMI010000246.1:0-3139 GCA_963559755.1 uncultured Slackia sp.
AACGGCTCGCCGAGGGCAGCGCATGCCCCGGCGAGCCGTTTCAAGTTTCCAGCCCTTTCGGCCATCCCGCAAGGGCGTTAGCGTCTCCAAGCGCCACCGATGCCGCGCTTCTGTTTGGTGCCGCGCATAGGCACCGGCTCGAGCTCAAACACCCGCGGCACCTCGATATCGTGGGACACCGTGAGGGCATGCCCCATGCACACATCGGCGCACGTGCCGCACCCCACGCAGTCCGACAGACGAAACTCCAGGCACTCGAGCTCCTTCGCGCCCTTGTGCGCGGGCCTGCCCGGCTTCTTCGGCGCATCGCGCATCACCTTGGAGAGCGCCCCCGTGGGGCAGAACGTCGCGCACACGCCGCAGTTGTCGCACTTCTCGGGCTCCATGGTCACGTCGCCCCACAGGCGCGTGGACACCGTCACCTCCGCAGGCTCCCCCATCTCGAACAGGCTCTCAAGAAGCTCTTCATGACGCGGGATGGGCCCGTGCGGCAGGCAGCCGTCCTCCCCCACCTTGAGCGTGTCGCGCAGCGTGGGATGCTCTTTGGAAATGCCCAGCTCCTTTTCGATGCCGTAGGTCGCGGCCTCGGCGGCGAGGTTCTTGGCCTGCGATTTCACGCCCGTGAAAAAGCCGCGGCGCGACACGCCGCCCGTTGCCTGCTCGCGGTCGTGCGCCGCAAGGTTGGCCGGCACGGCATCCAGCCGCTGGACACGCGCATCGCTGCCCCATGCCTCAAGCAGCGCATTGGCCTCCTCCACCGCGGCATCGATATGCGGCACCGCAGCGCGGAACTTGCAGGTCGAGCACCCGCCATCGATGAACGCGACGGTGTGCGCCCCGCTCGCGACAGCCCCGATAAGCGTGGGCACATCCACGCGACCCAGGCACAGAACCTCCGCCACGCGATCCACGTCGGCCGTCTTGTGCGCTGCCACACGCCCGCAGATCACGGCCGCCATGCCGCCGTTCGCATCGAGGGAGCGCGCCAAATCGCTCGCCAGCTGGGCATCGGAAGGCTTGTCGCACACGATAGCCTGCGTGGGGCACGCCGCCGTGCACGTGCCGCAGCCCGTGCACTTCTCTCCGTCGATGTCGATGGCGTTGCCCGCAACCGTGATGGCACCCGACGTGCAAGCATCGGCGCAGCGCGTGCAGGAGGCGTTGCGGTTGCGCACCTTCACGCAACGCGTGGGCTCGATATGGAGCGCCTTGCTCTCCAGCCGCTCCAGAATATCCACCATGTCAACGATAGACGGCATAGGCTATCGATCTCCGTTCTCCAGAATCCTCTCTTCGGCGTGCGCCAGCTCCTCGGGGGTGTTCACATTCACGAACGATCCGCCGAAGGGCGCGGCATCTTTCACCTCGTCGCGCGTGAACGCGCGCATCCGTATGTCGTCGAAGAAATCCTTGGCGCGCGAATCGCCGCGCGCAAGCGCCGCCTCAACGGCGGGCAGGCAAGCATCCACCCGGTAGAGCGCATGGAACGGCTCGTAGCCGTTGGCGTTGCACGGAATTACCGCATCGGCCCCCTCGCGCTGAGCGATGAGCGCCTGACTGTAGACGATCGCGGGCGAAGCGAACACCATATCGCACGCCACAAGCGCCACCTGCGGATACGTCGCGGACGAAAGCGCCGTGTAGATGCCGCGCAGAGCGCCGCGCACGTCATAGACGTCGGTGACCAGGCGCACGGGGCAGCCCAGATCAAGCTCATCCAGAAAGGCGAGATTCTGCGGCTCGTTGGTGGTGATGAGAAGCTCGTCTGCCACCGGGGCGAGACGCGTGGCTATGCGCTCAAGCAGGGGGCGGCCCAAGAAGGGCACGGTGGCCTTCGACCTGCCCATACGGCGCGATTCCCCACCCGCCTGGATGGCTACGGTCACCTTGGGGCGCACGTAGCGCTCCTGGAGGTAGGCCGCGATGCCCTCCACGTCGTCAAGCCCAAACGCCGCGATACCACGGGATGCCGCTGCGGCCGCAGCGCGCTCGTCATCGGTGGCAACCACCACGGGAACGCCACCGCGCACCGTGCCGCGGCGCACGAACTCCTCGATTGCCTCGGCATCGCGCTCATTGGCCGCACGCATGACCTCGATGGTGTCCAGCCCGCTTTGCCGATACCCTTCCACAATCACGATGTCATGCCCCGGCATGGAGGCGACCACCTCGTCGCACTCGGGCTCGCGGTCGAGCTCGGTCACGCGCGCCATCAGATCGGGCGCCACGATCACCACATCGCGCGAGCCGGCGCGGCGATGACGATAGGAATCCTTGCCGGGGTAATCGATGTCGAACCCGCGATGCCCGTGATGCTTGATGCTGCCCACGTCGACGCCCTGAGCGGCAAGATACGCGATGACCTTCTCTATCAGCGTGGTCTTGCCCGAATTGTGCCGCCCCACGAATGCGACGGCAGGGCTCGGCCTGTTGTAGGTGTACGCCATGCGGGTCTCCCCCTTGTTCTTCCGCATGCAAGGCGAGCCGCTCATCGCGGCCCGCCATCTCGTCAGTTGCTTTGCATATAGTACGCGCTCCGCCCGCCGCGCGCTAGCCGTCTTACGCGTATATCTCGCGCTCGACCACGAGGTCGTTCTTGATGTGACCCACCAGACGCTGCAGCGCGTCGATCGCATGGGGGCGAATGTCGGCGCCGATGAGCACGTACATGAGTGATTCGCCCACGGGCACCTCGCCCTCGTTGAGCCACACGCGCACGTAATACACGCCGGGCCAGGTCAGCGCCTCGGCGACGGCGGCATCCAGACCTTCGGCATCATAGGAGAAGTCCACCGCCACAACGCGCCCCAGCGCCTCGCCCGCGGCACGCTCCTCGTCGCTTTGCGCGCGCACCTGCGCCTTAGGCGTCGAGCGCACGATTCCGTTATGGGTCAGATACATGCCCACCTGGTTGGCCTGTGGGTCTTGCTTTGCCTCTGCCAGCCAGGCGTCGATGGAAGGATACGGTTTCATTGTCACCCTTTCTACTCTGTTCGCGTGACTGGATTATCCTAGCACAAGAATAGTAAGGGAATGGCCACATATTATGTGCACGACACTTCCGACACGATGATGCCCGGGGTTTTACGCGGTTTTCTCTAAATTCCGCTTAAAACCCCGGGCACCAAACGCGACCAAC
>CAUWMI010000247.1:0-3135 GCA_963559755.1 uncultured Slackia sp.
GGGAAATGATGTTGTGGTCATGCCTCTATTTGGGGCATGACCACAAAACTGCAGCATGAAGATGAGTTTTGCCGTATAGGGCCTTGAATGCTTGGGAAAGATATCGAATTGCGGGCAACCAGACGCACGACCCCCGTTCTCTTGGGTCGGTAATATGCAACGGAGGTCGTGCGTGGTCCTGGCTACCCCTTGATCAGGGGCGTTATCTGGCCTTGGGCGAGGATAGTGATCTTCTGCGTGGCGCGCGAGATGGTGGTGTACAGGCGGCGCCTTGCCAGGTCGCCGTCGCCGAACACCTTCGCGCTGGCGTCGGGGATGATTACGTGGTCGAACTCCAAGCCCTTGGCAAGCGGGAGCGTGATCACGAACACGCCCTCATCGGGCATCGAACGCCTGCCGTCCACGAACATCGGCGCGTCGTCGCCCAGGGCGGCGATCAGCTTGCGGGCCTCGTGTTTCCACGGCACGATGACCGCGGTGAGCCCCTCGTCGTGGCGTGCGCGTTCTATCGCGCTGCGCAGCGCGTCCAGAAGCGCCTGCTCATCGGGGCATTCAATGAGCTCCGGCTCCTCTTCGGCGCGCTGGATGGAGTGCACGCGCACGCGGTCGTCGGGCGGCATGAGGCGCGTGAACAGCGCCGTGATGCCAGGCGCCGATCGGTAGCTGGTCATGAGGCGGCATTCCTCCACGGGTCCGCGCATCGCCTCAAAGGCGGCGCGCACCTCGGCGAACGATGCCGTGTTGGGCTTGATGGCCTGGTTCTCGTCGCCCAACAGCAGGAAATGGGCACGGCGGAAGAAGCGCGCCAGCACGGCAAGCTGGGCGCAGGTGTAGTCCTGGACCTCGTCGATCATCACGTACTTGGCGTCGGCGTTGCCCATGCCGGTGAGCGCCATCTTCAGGTACAGCCACGTGACGGTCTCGATGCTCTTTTGGCCGGTCAGGCGCATGCCGATGCGGTCCACGCGCAGCCATTCGTCGCGTGCCACCATGTCGTAGGCATCCGCGTGCTTCTGATGCAGATAGGCGAGCGCATAGGCGCGTACCTCGGCGTCGGTCTGCGGTGCAATGGTTTCGTGGAAAATTTCCACCTGCTCAGGAATGGTCAGCTCCTCGATTTCCATTTGCACGGCGTCGGTGGCGGCCATCTGCTTCAGGCGCGCCTCCAGGCGAACCTCAAGCTCTTCGCGCATGAGTGCGACAAGGCGCGGGCCTGCGGGAATGCGGCTGTACTTCGCGGCAATCTGCGCGATCTGCGCCGCAGGGATCAGGCGCACGCCGCGGCTTTCGATGTCCTTGAAGTCGTGCTGCTCGAACTCCACGCCGTCCACGAGCTCGTCGATGCGCAGCAGCTCCTCGATGGGCACATTGAGCTCGCCGCCGGCGCGTCCCTTGGGCATGAGGGTCGCCGCGAATTCGTCCCAGGTGATGCACTCGGGATTCTTCTCGCCCATGTCGGGCAGCACGTTGTCGATGTAGCGGCGGAACACAGGATTGGGCGTGATCAGGAACACCTGGCTGGGGTCAAGCTCGCCGCGGCGCTGGTAGAACAGGTACGCGATGCGCTGCAGCAGCACGCTGGTCTTGCCGCTGCCCGCGATGCCGCTCACCAGCAGCACGGGCACGTCCTCGTGGCGCACCACCAGGTTCTGCTCTTTCTGGATGGTGGCGGTGATGGCCTGCATGCGCCCGTCGCGCTGGCGCGACAGCGACGCCAGAAGCAGCGAGTCCTGAATGGCCACGTCGGTGTCGAAATAGGCGTTCAGCGTGGCGTGATCGATGTCGAACTGGCGGCGCAGCTGCATATCCACATGGATGTCGCGGCCGTTGGCGCGGTAGCTGGTGGGCCCCATCTCCTGGTTGTAATACACCTCGGCCACGGGGCTGCGCCAGTCTACCACCAGGCGCTTGTACGATTCGTCGGACGCGCCGGCGGCACCGATGTAGAGCTCCTTGGGCGGCTGGCCCTCCTTGAACTGCAGCACCACTTTGGCGAAATACGGCTGGCGCAGCAGGAGGCGTGCGTCGTTCAGGCGCTGGAAATTGATGTTTTCGGACATGTTGTACATGTCGATGATGCGATTGGCCGCGGCGATGTCGGCGTAGGTTTCCGAAGCGTCGTCGTCGGTTTCAAGGTTGACGCCGAACTCATCGGCCATGGCCTCTTTGTCAGCGGCTACGGCTGTATGGGTTTTGGCTATTTTTGCCAGCAGCGTGCGCTCAAGCTCCTCGAGGGCCGCATAGGTTTCGTCAAGATGTGCCTGCTCCTGGTCGAACACGGGGTCGTGCTCGGCGCTTTGGGACGCGTTGGCCTCGCAGGGCACGCTTGAGTCATGCAGCGCGTTGGTATGTGCGGAATCGTTGATTCGGGAATCATTCGTCACGATGCTGCTCCAATCTTTCGGGCGGCTTCTGGCTACCTTGCCATGCGCAAAGCGGATGCACGGCGTCGAGCTGTCGAGGCTGCGCGCCGGCAGGCAATCAAGGGGCGCGCAAGTCGACCGGGGCCAGTTGAACGAAGCCGGTCGAACGCGGCGCATGCAAGGCAAGCGAAAAATGCGTCAGAAGATTCTACCGCGTTTGGGCGGGCGCGTTCGTGTGCATTTCAAGACGTTTACAGGGAAAGCAGGTGGACATTCGTGCGAGGCTAGGCGTCGTCTTTTGCGGCGCGGTATGCTAAAAAGCAGGGAGTTTTCGTTTTTTTTTGGGGGGGCAGGAAGTTTTCGTCTTGGGGCCCTAGCGGCTTTCGACTTGAAATCTTGACTACGTCTCAACCAGGGCGTTCTGTCCCAGCTGCTGAATTCATGTAAAGTTTCCTCCAAATGTGCGTCATGCTTTAGCGTTCGCGTGGGAAGCGCCCTGCGAAATTCGCTAAGATATATCTGTTGTGCTGCGTTCGGGCGCTCATCAAACGTGTCAATTTTGAACGTTTGCCAGACGCGCAACGGACGAACGCGGGTTTTTGGATATGGAGGAAACCATGCCCCAGTATGATTATCTGATCGTCGGTGCCGGCCTTACGGGTGCCGTCTTTGCGCACGAGGCTACCAAGATTGGCAAAAAGTGCCTGGTCATTGACCGCCGCGACCACATCGCCGGCAATATTTACACCCAAGAGGTTGAGGGCATCAACGT
>CAUWMI010000248.1:0-3114 GCA_963559755.1 uncultured Slackia sp.
GATGATTACATCAAGGCTGTAAAGGGCAATCGGCCTATCTGAGCTGCTAATATGCATAAATTGCATATTGCTTTCTTTATCGACCTCTCCTTCAGAAAACGCGTTGTTTATATGACGGGAGACGACCGATTGGTCTTTGTCGAACAACTCCGCCATTTGCGCTTGGGTCAGCCAGGCGGTTTCCCCATCGAAGTCAACAGAAAGGCTGACCTCCTGGTCTGACGACTGAAACAAGACTACTTCATGCTGCGAACTCATGGAATCCATCCTTAGAACGGAGACGGATACTGTATGTGAGCGCTCTTTATGGGGTGACTATCGCATCTGCAATGCAGTATGTCAACAATAATACAAACAAATGTTCTTAAATTATAAAAGGCGCAGAGTCGATGAGCCGTTGTGCCTATCGATGCGTCACCAGCGCATCAACTAGCTCATCAAACGTGGCGCAGACGTAAGCGGGGCTCTCGGAACGCAGGCGAGTTTCGGGGAACATGCCCCAAAGGACTGCGGCTGTGACGCATCCCGCTTCGCGGCCCGCATGCATGTCGAAGGGGCTATCGCCCACGAACGCGCATTTCGAAGGATCGATTCCCAGTAGCTTTGCGCCCAGTTCTACGGGTTCGGGGTGCGGCTTATGATGTTCGCACGAATCGGCGCCCACCAGGCAGCTGAAGTATTCGGCAACGCCCAAAATCTCAAGGCCATGTCGCGCAAGCGGACTCATCTTCGATGTGACCACGCCCATGGCGAACCCTGCATCCTGCAGCCGCTCAAGACCCTCGCGCACGCCGGGGAAGAGCCTCACGGCGCTGTCATGTTTGTCGTGGTTGTATGCGCGATACGCCCGCAGCAGCGCGTCCTGCACCTCGGGATCGTCGGAGAAATCGCGCATCTGCACCGCCAGCGGCTGGCCGACCTTCGCCATCAGAACTTCATCCGGCAACGTGTGCCCCAACACTTCCTGCGTGGCGTGGCGAAACGATGCCAGCAGCAGGTCGTGGGTGTCGACGAGCGTGCCGTCGTTGTCGAAGAGAATGGCGCGTAAGGTGGTCATGGACGTCCTTTCTTCTGTGGGACTCTCCGCGAAATGCAACATTCTTCGCTCCGCGGCGCTTTGTCGTGTCGTAAGATTGCCTCTCGAATTTTACGACATGGACGATGCGGCGAGCATATTCATTTCAAGCCGCACGAAAACGGCAAGGAGGATGCCATGAGGGCATTGATTCAACGCGTGACCCAGGCGAGCGTTACGGTGGAGGGCGAAGTTGTCGGCAGCATAGGGAAGGGCTACCTCATCCTTCTGGGCGTGGGGCATGGCGATGCCGAAGCGCAGGCCGACAAGCTGTGGTCCAAGATTTCCAAGATGCGCATCTTCGAGGACGAGAACGGCAAAACCAACCTGAGCCTGGCCGACGTGGAGGGCGAGGTGCTGGTGGTAAGCCAGTTCACGCTCTACGCCAACTGCAAGAAGGGCAATCGCCCCTCGTTCACCGACGCAGGCGCGCCCGACGAGGCGAGCCGCCTGTACGAGTATTTCGCCGGCCTGGTGCGCCGCGACCTGGGCCACGTGGAAACGGGCTCGTTCGGCGCGATGATGGAGGTGGCGCTCGTGAACGACGGCCCCTTCACGGTATGGATGGACACCGACACGCTGTAGAAATTCTCCGCGTATACGTGTCGGGTTTCTGTGAGCGACGCGACGGCATGGCGCACAATGGCTTCAACGACGTTTTTCGCTGCAAGCGAGCTGCGTGTCGCGAAGCGTATGACGCTCATGTCCCAGTGCGTTTTTCGGCAATGCCGTGACTTTCTTGACGCTTTCTTGTCGTTTCACCCGTATCATGGCGGTATCAACGGCAATCGGACGAAAGGAAGAGCCATGATCGTTACCACCACTCAGGAAGTCGAGGGCTATCGCATCACGGGTTATTACGGCATCGTGTTCGGCGAGGTCATCACCGGCGTGAATTTCCTGCGCGATATCGGTGCGGGCATCCGCAACTTCATCGGCGGTCGCTCGGCGGGCTACGAGAACGAGTTGCTTGCCGCGCGCAGCGAAGCCTTGCAGGAAATGGAGAAACGCGCGGGCGAGATGGGCGCGCACGCCATCGTGGGCGTCGATCTTGACTACGAGACGTTGGGCGCCGACGGCAGCATGCTTATGGTAACCGCCAGCGGCACCGCCGTGACGCTGGAAGCGAAGTAATACGTTCGCGACAGATTGGCTCGATAGCGAGGCGTCAAGAGGCGCCTCGCTTTTTTGTATGCGAAGTTAGGCCCATGGGTCGCGCTCGAACAGCGGCTCGGGTTCGGGCCGGCGGTCGGAATACGGGTCATAGCCGTCGTCGTCCTCCGCCTCGGCGCGCAGGAACTCGGAGTTCGCCGTTCTGGCCGCAGGACTTCGGGCCTGCGCCGACGCGTGCTCGGTCGGAGCTCCAAGGGGCTTCTTCCCGCCGTGTGATGCACTCACAGGGACGCGGCGCCCCTCCTTTTCGCCGCGTCCTCCGCTTTTGCTATCTTCCCCAAGAACGTGCGGGAGGTGGGGGTCGATGTAGGCGATGGGCGCCACGCGGACGTCGCCGCAGAACGCGAAAGCAAAAGGCGTGGTCAGGCCGGGTTTAAGCGTCATCATGGTCACGGTGAGATCCGCTTTGATGCACGGGCTAGCTGCCTTGCCCGTTTGCGCCGAAAGTCCGCTGGGCGCGTCGGCGGCGACCGTGATGGCGCCCTCCGTCTTGCGCTCGTTGGCTGCCTTAATCCATGCAGCATAGGGTTCGCGCACCTCATCGCCTGAGAAACCGGTGCCCAGAATCGCATCGATGACGATATCCGCTGCGGCCAGCGTCTGCACAAGGGCGTCGCGCGCGGGGTTCACCAAGATGTCGTCGGGGGAGAGCACATGCGCTGCCTGCGCCGCCGCGTCATGCGCAGGCTCGGCCTTGATTTCTTCGGGCGTGCAGGGCGTGATAACGCTTACGACGCATCCCTGCTGAGCGAGGTATTCGGCGGCAACCCATCCGTCGCCGCCGTTGTTCCCCGATCCGCAAAGTATTGCCACGCGAGGAAGAGTGGACTGTTTTCCGCTAAGGCGCTTGTCCTGGGCGGGCGCCT
>CAUWMI010000249.1:0-3074 GCA_963559755.1 uncultured Slackia sp.
CAATAACCATGACAGACGCTTTTTCTCAATCCGAAACATCCACCAGAGCAGAATGGCTTATGACTTATTGGCAGGGCTTAGCAACAACTTTGCGCCCAAGTAACCAAGAGATAGACACCTCACTGCCACTCCCCTTAGTGGTCGGCTGTAACACTGAGATGAAACCATATCTCATGCTACTTTCTTCTATACGCCCTAATCACCCAAAAGGGTTCGAAGCAATCGCCATAACAATAGGTGCACGACATAGCATTACCAGTGAACGATGGTCATTAACGTTCACATTATTAGATTGGGGGCTTTTACACGCATTCGCAGAACTTAGCTCAGCACTAATTGAACGAGTAGGACGTACTACAACGGCACAGGAAGCGCTCAAACAGGTGTACATCACCGTAGACCAGTGGCAACGTCTTCTTAGAGTTGCACGTGGCAATGATCAATTAAGAATGCTACGTGCAACAATAGCAGAGCTGACGGCGGCGAGAATAATCTCTACTCTCACTAGCAGGCCTATTGAAGATGTCTGTAATAATTGGACAGGACCATACCAAGCACCTCAGGACTTCATTTTTACAGATGTTCAAACTGCATATGAAGTGAAATCATCCTATCCTTCGACGCGAAAACTTGTCATTTCTTCTGCAGAACAACTCGGAGATTCGCATTTGACACATCTCGAGCTAATCAATATCACCCTCGAATCAACTCCAAAAACACACCCTGCAGCAAATAATCTCCTCACAGTAATTGACTTACTCAGGGAGTGTAGCAATATGCCATCCACATTAACAAAATGCATTGAAGCGCGCTTGGATGCGATAGGGATCAGTCCCTATTCCAACTTCGTATCCGAATCATATTTCCATGTCGAAAGAGCACAAATCTATGTTGTTGATAAAAAATTCCCACGCATCATGGCGAATCAAATTCCCGACAACATTACAAATCTTTCATATGAGCTGCGTATAGCCGATATTCAGCCCTTTTGCGTACAAACCATCAACAACCCTTTGGCACAGGACAACGAATAGACAATGGACTACAATTCCTATTACCACGAGTTGCTCGCAGATATCCGCGAGGCAAGAAGTACATGGAAATTTGATCAGTTAGCTTTTCTCGCGACTGCATGCGAAATGCTTAAAGATTGCAATGCCATCGTCGATTTTGAGCCATCATATCTGCGTGAGCGTGAGGGAACCAAAGCCTTCATAGCCCTTGACGGATATGATCAAGCAGCTTTTGACCAAGACGAGTCCATTGTTATCATCACTTGCGATGACGGAATCACGAATCGTCTAGGTAATGAACCATCAGTCGCACCTACGATTATCGCAAAAGAGTGCAACCATTACATCACAGGAATGGAAAACTTTGTCAAAAGTGCCCTTAATGGAAGTTTCTTGTCCAATCATGAAGAAAGCCGACCCGAATATGGTCTCGCTGCCTTCATTCACGAAAACCGGAGCAGTATTGCCCGGTATCGACTCTACTTCCTTACCGATCGACTGTACACAGGCAGAGAAGCCAGCCTCGCTGGCGTAAAGACCGTCACAAGTGACGTATACGGCAAGAACAGCAACGTCGAAGCTCACGTATGGGATCTAAGGCGATTCCACGATGCTACACTCGCTTTTGCGCCGCAAGAACAACTATCTATCGATCTCACACAATACGAACCCCAAGGAATCCAAGCAATTCGCTCATCAAGACAAACCGAGGACTTCACCACATATCTTATGTTCTTTACAGGAGATGTGCTCGCGGACCTATACGAGAAATACGGCGCTAAACTTATGGAAGCAAATGTTCGTTCCTTCCTGAGTGCTCGCAGTAAGGTCAACAAAGGAATTCGAAACACTCTTCGGAATAATCCTGACCATTTCGTCGCATTTAATAACGGTATCACCGCCACAACAACAGGACTGAGACTATCCTCAAACGAACATAATGAAAACAGTTTTTGTTATGTCCAGCAAATCGATAACCTGCAGATAGTAAACGGAGGACAAACCACTGCATCAATCTTTTACGCCGATAAAAAAGACAAAGTTAATCTTAAGAATGTAGTAGTACCTGCCAAAGTAGTATTAGTTAAAGACATCAGAATTGCAAGTGAGCTTATCCCTGATATCTCCCGTTTCACTAATAGCCAGAACAAGGTTGCTGAAGCTGACTTATCCTCCAATAGCGATTTTCAACGACAACTGGAAAAACTTTCCCAACAGGTACTTGCTCCTTCGCGACCTGGTTCCCTCTATCAAACTCACTGGTACTACGAGCGGACGAGAGGACAATACGAGAGCGAAAAAAATCGCTTTTCAGGAGCAGAGAAGACCAGATTCTGCAAGCAGAACCCTAAAACACAAATTATCAAAATGATTGATGGAGCAAAATATCTATTATCGTGGAACCGTCAACCCAATATCGTAAGCCTTGGTGGACAAAAATGTTTTGCTGTATTTGCCAAGCAAATGAGCGGCATAGCAGAGAATGAACTCGAACGTATTAATACCGACTACTATCGTCACCTTGTAGCAAAAAAGATTCTATTCGACTCAGCACGTCAATATTTCATGACAAAATCCATTTGGTACAGGAAAGCTTATCTTGCCAACATCACAACATATGCGATATCAAAAATCGCGGATGACTGTTTTAAAGCTGGCAAAACTCTCGATTTCGATCTCATCTGGGCAAAACAATCAGTACCAGGATCGTTCCTAGCGACAATTGATGAAGCTGGCAGACAAGCCAGCGAAGTTCTTAACGATGAAACAAGGCCAATACAAAACATTACCGAATGGGCAAAAAAATATGACTGTTGGAAAAAACTGCAGAACTACCCCACCTGTATAAAAGGTATATCGGACGTAGTAATCGACAATAATGTGAAGCGCCCACGGCATGCGGCACCATCAGCGCATGATTCCCTCACTGCAGATAACGTTCACCATATGAATTCTGAAATAAGACCAAAAGATGTTGCAAAAGATGAAAATTCCTTCGCGACCCACAGCATGAATATTACAAAACTTCAAACATCTCCCACCATCCAAAATCCCTCACGC
>CAUWMI010000250.1:0-3026 GCA_963559755.1 uncultured Slackia sp.
CATTGGGTAGATTTGCAGCATGATTTCTACTGCTATACACTCGATCTAGATGTGGATTTCAATGAACTATCGGGTCAATTAGAAGAGATAGCCCGGTTGCTTACCGCTTAGTTTGCTCGTCATGCTGTAGATCGTCTCGTGTTGCAAGTGAAGGAGCCCAGCGGTTGCCGGGCTCCTTCGGGGAGGGAGATGGATGTGTTTATGCACAGTAGGTGGCAACAGCATGGTCTGCGGCATTGAGCCCGGAGTACAAGCAGTAGCTAACCAATCCGCCTGACATCGCGTAGTTGTACGTCTCCTTGTACAGTTTGCATGCGTCAACGCCTACGCAGTACAGGCCAGGAATAATCTCGCCATCCTTGTTGACCACCTCGTTGTTGTAGTTGACGTCGAGTCCGCCAATCGTATTCGTGACGGAGGGGTCCTGTCGAACTGCGTAGAACGGGCCCGTCTCAACAGGGGTGAGATATTCTTTTCCTTTGAGGAAATCCTCATCGAAGCCGTTTGCGCACATCTCGTTGTAACGGTCGACGTTCGCTTTCATATTCGTGGGATCAACGCCCATGGCCTCGGCGAGCTCTTCAATCGTTTCGCCTTTGAACACATTGCCACGATTAGACGAAATACACTCATCGAGCTGGGTCTGGAGCTCGGGAAGGTTCATTCCCGTCTTGTACGTGCGCCAGCCGCTGAAGATTCCTTCGCCGCTGACGAAGCGGTCGACTGTTGCTTGATCGAGAATTGTGTACGCTTTTTTCTGGCTGATGATGGAATTGACATAAAGGGCCATATAGCTCGTGACGTAGGTGCCTTCATTCATGAAGCGGTCACCGTTTTCGTTGAGGAACAGCAGCGGGTTGTCGCAGCATCCGATGGCTATCTCGTCGTAAACCGTATAGCCCTCAACAGCGGTTCTGGGCAGGATGGATGTCATATACGTGCCGGCACCAACGTCCTCCGACATAATCACGCCATCGCCCGTGCCCGTGGAGCGCGTGGTCCCATAGGTCATGTCCCATGTGGTCAGCTGTTCGATGAGCGCGTTGTTGAGGCCGAATCCGCCCGTGCCCACGATAACCGCCTTGGCTTTGATTCCGTAATAACTGTCATTCGAATCATCGCGAGCGTACACGCCTACTACGTTCCCGTTCTCGGTCATGAGCGACACGCCAAGCGTCAACGTCCTGATGTCAACGCCGAGCTCCTTCGCTTTTTCTTCAAGGCAGGAAATCATCGTGGCGCCTTTTTCGTCCGCCCACCAGTGATAGCATTTGAACGCGCTGATTTGCCCTTTGTATACGTCGACGCGATCGAATACGTAGCCCTGTTCGCGCAGCCAGTCGACAGACTTGCCGGATGCCTCAATGAAGCGCTTCCATAGAGCTGCGTCAATTCGGTAATTCGAATAAATAAGCTCCTCTTCAATGAGCTCGGCGACGAGGGGAAGTTCGACTTTGCTCTCCTCCTGGAGGGAGCTACCCCATCCAAACATCCCTTCGGTTCCGCTCGTCGATCCGCCGAGTTCACCAGCCTTCTCCAAGAGAATAACGTGCGCTCCTTGTTCGGCTGCTCTGACTGCGGCTCCGAGACCGCCGGCGCCCGATCCGAGGACAACGATATCGCACTCTTCGGTTTCGGTTGCCTTCTGGGCAACGTCTTGCTCATACTCAACATTGGCCACTTCGCGCGCCTCAGGGTTATATGCGCTGTCGGTCTGTGGGGTGCTTTCTGTCGGCTCTTCGCTCGAGGCTGGGGCTTCGGACGAGCAGGCAGCAAGCATTCCTGCTGCCGCTATGCCGGCGCTTCCGACTGCTGCTCCCTTAAGGAAATTGCGACGGCTCAGCGTTGTGTGGTGGGCGGTTTCATGGCTTGTGTACGTCATGGTGAATCCCTCCTTGGTTCCCCTTCGGGTGCCGTTTGCACGCCGATGGGTTCAAGGTATGGTTTTCGGTCCAGAGCCGCTTCCCCTTAAAAGGGCGGAAATCACTTCTTGTGGGATGTTCCCCCGTAATGGGGGAGGGGTGGAGAAGCGATTCGCTCGTACAATGGCCATACGGAGCGATTTGTTGTCGCCGAAGATGCGTGCATCGTGGGAGGGTCGGATGGATATAGGCGTTAATCTGAAGTCGTTTTCATCGGTTGAGTGGCGCGTGCTGATTGGCCACGCGATTCACGTCAGCTGGGGATGGCTTATGTTCACGGGGTCGTTGTTTGCGGCCCCTGGGGGAGATTTGATAGATTCCCCTCTTCTGTCGGATCCCCTCTACATGCTTTCCCTTGGTGCCAATGCGCTTACGTTGGCTCTATTTGCTTTATTGGGGAGATTTGCCGGCCCGCTCTTTCGGCGGGAGTGGGTGGCCGTCGCTGCCGCTATCTGTATGAGCGTGGGAACGTTTTTCGCGTCGGATCTTGTGCTGCTGCTGTTTGGCAGCCCAACGGTTTGGGTTGAGGTGTTCGCGGGGGTCGTTACCGGTCTCGGAACGGGTACATTCCTCATGGTGTGGGGAGAGGTGCTCGTTTCTTTTGGGACGCGTGGCTGTCTGGTCTATTTTGCGGCATCGAGCTTCATCGCCGCATTTGCTCATATTTTGTTGAGCCAACTACCGGAGGTCCTAATTCAGGGCGTGGTGTCGGCTGCGCCCCTTTTCGAGCTTGTTCTTTATCGTTCTTACATTTCTGATAATCGACTTGCGATGTCAAGGGGGAATAGACAATCCGACAATCCTCGGGGGCTTCCTTCCACGGTGCTAATCCTGGGTGCGTTTTTCGGGTTTTCATTCGGGGTGATGCGAGGGTTTAGCCTCCTACTCGAACAGGCTGGACTGCGAGGCCCCACCGATGCAGTCAGCATGGCTTTTGTGATGGTTGCGTGCGTGCTCGCATACTTTGTCTCTATGGTGACGAAGCAGGCGTTTGGCAGGCTCACGTATCAAATAGCGCTGCCTTTCATGGCGCTTGGTTTTCTCCTTCTACCGCTTTCGTCGATGTGGTCGATTGTGGGCGTGGCATCCTATCGAATAGGCTAC
>CAUWMI010000251.1:0-3019 GCA_963559755.1 uncultured Slackia sp.
TTTGTTTCGACGTGCGGCCGCTTCTCGCTGTCATCGAAGGAACCTGCAAGGTGACTTCCAAGCTTGCTGAAAGGATAAGCTGTGAATGTTTTAGTACTTGGCTCGGGCGGGCGCGAACATGCGCTTACCTGGGCAATCTCTCGCTCCGAGCGCTGCGGTGAGCTGTTTGTGGCTCCTGGCAACGGCGGTACGGCGGCCATTGCCACCAACGTGCCCGTGAACATCGAGGATGCCGAGGCCATTATCGGCTTCGCCCGCGACCACGCCATCGACCTGGTGGTTGTGGGGCCTGAGGCCCCGCTGGTTGCCGGCGTGGCGGACGAGCTTCGCAAGGCGGGTCTTTTGGTGTTTGGCCCCGATGCGCAAGGCGCGCGTCTTGAGGGCTCCAAGAGCTTCTCCAAGGAATTCATGTTGGCGCACGGCCTTCCCACCGCGCGCTATAAGAAGTGCACGTCCCAGGACGAAGCGATGGCCTATCTGCACGAGGTGGGCGCACCTATCGTGGTCAAAGCCGATGGCCTGGCCGCCGGCAAGGGCGTGGTCGTGGCTGAAACGATGGAGGACGCCGAGGAGGCCGTACGCGATTGCTTCGCAGGCGATTTCGGCGAGGCCGGCTCCACCGTGGTCATCGAGGAGATGCTCGAGGGACCCGAGTGCAGCATGCTGGCGTTTTTGGCGGGCGGCAAGGCATTGTGCATGCCCTGCGCCCAGGATCACAAGCGCGCCTATGATGGAGACCGTGGCCCCAACACCGGCGGCATGGGCGTGTATTCCCCCGTGCCGTGCGTGACCCCCGAGCTCGAAGAGCAGATGCGCTCCATTATGGAGGCGGCTGCCGCAGCCACCGCTAAGGATTTCGACGAGCCGTATCGCGGGGTGCTCTATGGCGGCTTCATGCTGACCGCGGAAGGCCCCAAGCTTCTCGAGTTCAACGCCCGTTTCGGCGATCCCGAAACGCAGGTGCTCATGCCGCGCCTCGCGAGCGATGCGCTCGACGTGTTCGAGGCCGTCGCCCGCGGCAGCCTGGAGGGTGTCGAGCTTTCCTGGCGTTCCGAGTGCGCCGTTTCGGTGGTGCTTGCCAGCGAGGGCTATCCCGGCAAGTACGAAAAGGGCAAGGTCATCCTCGGCATCGAAGAGGCGGAGGCGCTCGACGACGTGATCGTGTTCCATGCCGGCACTGCCTTCAACGCCGATGACGAGCTCGTGACCAACGGCGGTCGTGTTCTCAATGTGGTCGCTCTCGCCGATACGTTCGAAGAGGCGCGTGAGCGTGCCTACGAGGCGTGCGACAAGATCAACTTCGAAGGCAAGCAGTACCGTCGCGACATTGCCATGCGCGCCATAGAAGGCTAGCATTCGATCGACCAAGCAGCATCAACGCCCTGGCTTTCAATAGTCGGGGCGTTTTGCTGTCTGAGACTCCGTAGTTTTGTCGTGACGCCACTGCGTGGGAGGCGCTGGTGCGCTATGATGCAGGGTCGTTGTCGTTAACGCCCGCCTACGCAGCGCTGGCGGATTGAGAATAAGATAGAGGTACAAGAGCGAATGTTGAGCGAACGACTCCTTACGCGCGCGGTACGGTACTGCGCCGATAGCTTCATGAAGATCGAGCCCTGCCGAGTGGAGCGCATTCCCGGCCCCAAGCCCGGGCAGCCCTATATGCTGTATGCGCACATCCCGTTCTGCGAGCGCCTGTGCCCGTATTGCTCGTTCAACCGCTTCCCGTTTTCCGAGAAGCGTGCGGTACCGTATTTCAAGAACCTGCGCCGCGAGCTCATGATGGTCAAAGAGCTCGGCTACGATTTCGATTCGCTCTACATTGGCGGCGGCACGCCCACTATCATGCTGGATGAGCTGTGCGACTTCATCGACCTGGCAAAACGCGAGTTTTCCATCAAAGAGGTCTCGTGCGAGACCAACCCCAACCATCTTACGCTGCCGTATCTGGAGAAGCTTCAGGGCCGCGTCGATCGCATGAGTGTTGGCGTGCAGAGCTTCGACGACGATTTGCTCAAGCAGATGGATCGCTATGAGAAGTACGGAGACGGCAAGACCATCCTTGAGTCCATCAAGGTGGCGGCGCCGTATTTCAAATCGCTCAACGTGGATATGATTTTCAACTTCCCCGCGCAGACCGAAGAGGTGTTGCGCCGTGACCTGGAGATGGTGATTGAGAGCGGCACCAGCCAAACCACGTTCTATCCGCTTATGGCTTCGCCTTCGGTGGAGAAATCGCTGGCGCGTACGGTGGGCAAGGTGGATTACGATCGTGAGCAGCACTTCTACGAAATCATCAGCGAAACGCTCGCCGGCGGGGCCAATGCGCCCTTCGAGCACGGCAGCGCATGGACGTTTAACAAGCGTGAGGACAGCGTGGCGCCGGAAGACGCGATGATCGATGAATACATCGTCGATTACGAGGAGTATCCGGCCATCGGAAGCGGCGGCATGACGTATTTGGGCGACACGCAGTACGTGAACACGTTCAGCATCCGTGATTACAACGCTGCCATCGAAAGCGGCCGCATGTCGGTGATGGGCAAGGCGACGTTTTCTAAGCACAATCGCATGCGCTATCGTTTCATGATGCAGCTGTTCGGCCTGCGTTTGGATAAGAAGCAGTGGGAGCGCGACTTTGGCTGCAGCGTTGCCGGCGGGCTTCCGGTTGAGTATGCGTTCATGAAGATGTCGGGAGCATTCGATCGTGACGATGACGAGTGCATCACGCTCACGCCCAAGGGCCGCTACCTGATGGTGGTGATGATGCGCCAGTTCTTCATCGGCGTGAACAACCTGCGCGACCAGGCGCGCGCCGCGCTTCCCGAAGGCGAGCGTCAGCTCCTCTTCGGCAGCGGCTGCGCCGAGTGCAAATAGAATTTCATAGAATAAGCCGCATGCAACGAGGGGTTTCGCCTTTTGTTCGAAGCCTCTCGTTCTACACTATGCGGTCGAATGCTCGATTTCGGACTGCGTTTGCAGTACGAAATCGAGCATTTCCTGGATGCTTGACGCTTCTTCA
>CAUWMI010000252.1:0-3014 GCA_963559755.1 uncultured Slackia sp.
CGCGGCTTCGGCGTCTACCTGCTGCGCCGTTGAGTCACGTCCCGTGGCGGCCTCGATATAGTCGTAAATCGCCAGGACCTCGGGCCGCTCGGCCACGAACTCGGCGATGCGCTGTCTGCCCGCTTCGGTGATGCGGTAGTACTTGCGCAGGCGCCCGTTGTGCTCCGCCGTGCGCACTGCGATGCACTGGGCGGCTTCGAGTCGTTTGAGCAGGGGATAGAGGGTCGATTCGGTGAGGCCCAGCGTAAGCGGGACGTCTTTGACAATCTGGTACCCGTAGGATTCACGCCGGTCAATCGTGGCAAGCACGCAGGCCTCCAGAAAGCCGCGCTTCATTTGAGCGTCCATTCGAGCCTCCTTTCTCCTTGGGTGTTGAGGTGCGTAACGCTGTGGGCATGTTGCGATTTTGTCGTTTCTGACCGAAGCCTATCAGCGTGCGCTGTTCGTCCATTAGCATATTCGACAACATCATATACTATGTGACGTATACTATGTAATACATACTATGCAACACAAGGCATCATGTGTCAACAGGTATATTGCGAATAAAAAATCGCCGGACAGATTTGCCCGGCGACTCCATAACGCATTGTCTCGGCGAGAAGGGGAGGGAGCGCGAAATCGCGTATTAGTTGTCGCGCGTGAGGCGCTTGAACATCATTGCGAACAGCACTGCGCCCACGGCGATCCACGCAAGCGTCACGGCGACTGGCATCGCTACGTCCGACCCGTTGAGCGAGCTGTCCATGGCCATGCCCATGAGGTCATAGATGCCGCCGCACGGGGTGAACTGGGCGATGCGCTCGATTTCGGGGCTGCTCATCCCCATCATGGGCACCATCGTCAGCAGCAGCACGGGCACGCCGTATACGCCGGCCGTCGCCTGGTCGCGGCTGGCTAGTCCCAGCACGAGTGCCACAAGCACCACGGGCAGCGCGCCCACAACGCCCAAGAGCATATAGATGCCGAAGTGCTCCATCTGCCCGCCGGCCGCGAAGAAACTTGCGGCCCCCACAACGGCGATGACGGCCAGCGCCAGCACGCTCTTCGCAACCACGATTTGGCCTGCGCTCACATTCGCCAGCGTGAGCGTGCGCAGCGTGTGCTTCTCCTTTTCCTCGGCGATACCGTAGATGACAGTCATCGATCCCGCCATGCCGATGGTCAGGCACAATGCGGTACCGAGCAGGAATTTCAGAATCTCGTGGTCGGCGGCCGCCACTTGCTCGGGCGAAAGCCCCTGATCGCCGCTCATGTCGCCGATGATGAAGCGATATAGCAGCATGAATGCAATGGGCATCAGGCTCACCACCAGCATGGTGGGGTTTTTGAAGAAATCGGCGAAGTCCTTATGCAACAGCGCGCCGATCTTGCGCGTGGATGCGTTCATTTAGAACTCCCTTCCGGTCAGCTCGAGGAACACTTCCTCAAGGTTGGGCTCGTCGGAGTGGATGGCCAGGCATTCGCCCGAGTCCAAAAGCTCGCGCACCAGTTCAGCCGAGCGGCCGTCTTTGGTGGCTTCGATCACGCCCCGCGAGCGTGTGGTGATGGTCAGGCGGTTGCGGGCGAACCTCAGTTTAAGTGTTTCGGGGGCATCACAGGCGACGATTTTGCCTTCGTTCAGGATCGCGATGCGTTTGCATACGGTTTCGGCTTCGGCCATGTCGTGCGTGGTGAGGAAGATTGTGGTGCCCGATGATTTGAGCTCCGCGAGCATCTTGTGCACCTCGGCGCGCGCCGCCGGGTCGAGGCCCGAGGTGGGTTCGTCCAAAAACAGCAGCTCGGGGCTATGGATGAGGGCCGCGAGGAGCGCCGCGCGCTGCCGCATGCCTTTGGAGCAGTTCTTGATGAGCGTCTTGCGGTCGGCGCTCAGGTTCATGCGCTCGAGCAGGCGGTCGATGTCGCCCTCGCCCTTGCCGCGGATGCGCGCGTAGAATCGTAGATTCTCTTCGATGCTCATGCGTTCATATAGGGCGCTCGTGTCGGAAAGGATGCCTATGCGCTCGTAATCGGCGTCGGAGGCGTTTTCGATGGGGCGGCCGAAAAGCGTGATGCGTCCTGCGTCTTTGGTGAGCTGTCTGGTGAGCAGCTTAATCGTGGTGGTTTTTCCGGCACCGGAGGGTCCGAGGAATCCGAACGTCTCGCCGCGTCGCACACTGAACGTGAGGTTGTCCAGCACGCGCTTGTCCTTGAATGAAAGGCACACGCCTTCCATTGAGAGGATCGTGTTAGGCATGTTGACCCTCCTTGTGATTACTTGGACGACGGGTAGGTTGAGGATTTTGCTGCGTTCGCCCTGCGCGCAATTGGTTGTTATGCCGCTTGATGAGTGCGGGACTTCCGAGAAGTAGGAATATTGCGGCAAGCGCTGCTATCGTTGTGGCATCCATAGTGATTTTCCTCGTGATGGTTTTGACGGTGGTTTCGTGCGGTGGCGGCTATGCGCTGGTCGTGTTGTTGATTTCTTGCAGCCGCTCAACCACGTAAGGTAGGTTTTCGGCGTGCCATGCGCCCCAAAGGCCGCTGGTGCGGAGACCGCTTGTGGTTTCGTGCTGGGCGTTGAGCGAGATGAGCTCGTCGTCCAGGAAGATCTTGATGTGGCGCGTCATGCCACCATCGGCGGTTTCGGCCTGAACTTTGCGAATATCGTCATAGGCAATCACGCGGTAGCTGTCGCGCTTGATGCCAAACACTTCGCTCAAACGCACCAGAACCATCTCGTTCTCGCAGAGGCACAGGGAACTGTATCGATCGGTTTTGGTGAGGAACTCGATGACCTCCTGCGGAATGCCCTCGGGCGTGCGCTTCACGATAATGGCGCCGTGGTCTTTCATGGTGAATCCGAGTTCGTTCACGAACGTTGCAAGCTTTTCTTGTTTCATGATCATTCCTTTCAAGGTACGTTTCTACTTAAGCCTTGCGGCGCTTTCCGGTGAGCATGGCAATGATTCCATCGAGGATTGTCCAGACAATGTCAAAGATGTGGCTCATCATTTCATTTCTCCTTCATGTCG
>CAUWMI010000253.1:0-3012 GCA_963559755.1 uncultured Slackia sp.
CTCGGCACCTGCCCTTTTGCAGTATCATTCCCGCATATAGACAATTTTTGGCTTCGGCACGGGAGGCATTATGATCGACTTCAATGAGGAGTGGCGGCTACTCCATCTCACGCGCGCGCCGCTCAAGGATTCTGCGCATTGGACGAAGAAATCCGCCCGCTACGACAGCAAAGACAAGCGCAACCTCTACGCCGAGGCGTTTCTCAAGCTCGCGAACGTGCAGCCCGGCGAAACCGTGTTCGACATGGGTTGCGGCACCGGTGCCCTGGCCGTCCCGCTCGCAAAAGCTGGCCACGAGGTATACGCGGCCGATTTCAGCGACGGCATGCTCGCGAAGCTCGCCGAAAACATGGAGCAAAACGGCGTGGACTCCATCACCCCCATCAAGATGAGCTGGGAAGACGATTGGAGCACGCACGGCATCGAAGACGGCATGGTGGATGTCGCCATCGCCTCCCGATCGATTGCCGTCGCCGACCTCGAAGGCGCGCTCGGAAAGCTCACCCGCGTCGCTCGCCGCCGCTGCTGTATCACGCTCACCACCGGCACCTCGCCCAATGTGGACCCGCGCCTCCTGCGGGCGATCGACGTGCCCGTGTCCCCCACGCGCGATTACCTCTACGCGTTCGGCATCCTGGCCCAGCAAGGCTTCGATGCCACGGTCGACTACATCCACTCCACGCGCAAGGACACGTTCGACACGCAGGCGGAGGCGCTCGAGGATTTCACGCGGATGATCGACGCCTCGAACCCCTCGATGTCCTCCCTCGAACGCGAAGCCGCCGTGGCGCGCCTCGACGCATGGCTTGCCGAGCACATCGTGGAGAACCCCGATGCGGGAAAGCCCGACAAGAAAGGCATTCCCGAGGGGCTTTTGTGCCTGGATGTGTTACGCGTGGTATCGTGGGCGTTCATCGCCTGGGACACGCAGGTCGATTCGCCCTACTGATGCAATCCCCCGACCAGCCGCCCCCCTCGCCCCTCGAAAGAAACGGACGACCGAAGCAGCGCAGACGACGCACGAGCAATCACCCGCGTCGCCCCGGTCAGCGCCCCAAGAACGCGCAAGCATCTTGCACGCATCTCCAATTGCGCACTGTATATCTCCCTCGATGAGATATATACTTAACGAGAAATAATTCGCCCGTCGAAAGGATCGATATGGCAGAAACCACTCCCTCTATGATCTTGCTCGAGGAGGCCCAGAAGCTCGTGCGCTCCCACGTGCGCCTTCTTGACATCGAAACCGTGCCGCTGCTCGATGCCGCCGGCCGCGTTGCCGCCGCCGACCTCGCAAGCGACATGGATGTGAGCCCGTTCGCGCACGCGGCCATGGACGGCTTCGCCCTGCACGCCGACGACATCGCGCAGGCATCCCCCGAATCACCCGTCGACCTGGACGTCATCGCCGAGGTTCCCGCGGGCGGCGCCTACGAAGGAGCGATCGAGCCCGGCCAGTGCGTTCGCATCATGACCGGTGCCGCGCTGCCCGCCGACGCCGACGCCGTGGTCAAGTACGAGATCGTGGACTATCTCGGCGGCGACGGCATGCCCCAGAGCCGCGTGCGCTTCACCGCTCCCGCCAAGCTGCGGTCCAATATCCGCGAGGCCGGTGAAGAGGCCAAACAGGGCGAGGTGGTCGTGCGCGCCGGCGAGGTCATCAAATCGGCCGGTGTGGGCTTTCTCGCGGGATGCGGCGTGACGGAGGTGCCCACCTACCGCGCCCCGCGCGTGGCCATCATCCCCATCGGCAGCGAGCTCGTGCCGCCCACCGAGCGCCCCGGCGTGGGCCACATCCGCAACTCCAACGGATACGCTCTCGCGGCGTGCGCGCGCGAGGCGGGAGCCGTGCCCACGATGCTCCCTATCGTGCCCGATGACCTGGACGAACTCACGCGCGCGGTGAAAGACGCCTGCTCGCAGTTCGATTTCGTGGTCACGTCGGGCGGCGCATCCAACGGCGATTTCGACTTCATCAAGCCCGTGGTGGAGGCGCTCGGCGAGCTACATATGACCACCGTGAACATGCGCCCCGGCAAGGCGCAGACCTTCGGCGTAGTGGACGGCACACCCGTGTTCGGTCTGCCCGGCAACCCCGCCGCCGCCTATATGGGCTTCGAGCTCATCATCCGCCCCGCGCTGCTCGCCATGCAGGGGCATACCCAGCTCGAGCGCCCGCACGTGTATGCACGCCTCACCGCCGACAAGAAGAAGAAAGACCCGCGTCGCCTGCTCATGCGCGCCACCATCACCCGCGGCGAGGATGGCACGCTCGAAGTGACGCCCGCCGCCAACCAGAGCTCGGGGCTGTTCGGCGTAATCCAGCGCAGCAACTGCGTGGCGGTCATCCCCGAAGGCGTTACGCAAGTGCACGCCGGCGACGAGGTTGAATGCATCCTTCTGGATGTCGATGAAGGGGTGGTGCTGTAATGGCGCACAATCATGATCATGCGCACGAAGGCGGCGCAGAGGGCCATGCTCACAAGCACGAAGACCCCAAGCCTACCTTCGCGATAATTACCTGCTCAGATACGCGCTCCGAAAAGGAAGACACCGCCGGTGCCGCGCTCGAGACGCTCATCGCCGAACGCGGCTGGACCTGCGTCGAGCGCGTGGTGGTGAAAGACGACCGCGCGACCATCGCCGAGAACATCGCGCGCCTGGCCGACAGGCCCGAGGTTGACGTGGTTCTGACCTGTGGCGGAAGCGGCCTTTCGCCCCGCGACGTGACGCCTGAGGCGACACGCGACGTATGCGAGCGCGAAGTGCCCGGCATCGCCGAAGGCATGCGCGCTTACAGCATGTCCATCACGCCCCGCGCCATGCTCTCCCGCGCCATCTGCATGCAGCGCGGCAGCACCATCGTCATCAACCTGCCCGGCAGCGAGAAAGCCGCCCGTGAGAACTGGGCAGGCGTGGCCGACGTACTCCCCCACGCCGTGTCCATGATGGCCGGCGGCGGACACTAGGCTACCCTGAAAACAGGGTTTTCGACGGCTACGCAAAGTCGTT
>CAUWMI010000254.1:0-2997 GCA_963559755.1 uncultured Slackia sp.
ATTTTTGAGAAATTTTTCTCGACCCGGAAGCGTCAAGAGTCCGAGGCAACAGCCCGGAGGTATCCCGTCATTTTGACGTTAAATTTAGCGGAATTGGGTGATTTTAGCGTCAGAATGACGGGATATGTTGGACGAGCGCACTATGAGACCCGGGATGGCGCAGGTGAGTAAAAGACGAGAGGCGCGGCCCTGGGGTCGCGCCTCTCGCTTATCTTGGCACTATTCGCTAGTAGAGGATTCGTGCCTACTCGTCGTCCTCGTCTTCCAGCTCGTCTTCTTCATCGTCGGCGGCGGGAACGTCCATATCGGTGGCTTCATCCGCACCCATGGCATCATCCGCATCGCCTTCGGGCACGAGCGTATCGTCCTCGTCGGCGGATTCGTCGCCATTGCCCTTGGCGCTTTCGGTGGAAATGGCCACGGCACACACCTTATCACCTTCGGCAACATTCATCACATGCACGCCCTGCGTGGAACGACCCAGCTGGCTGATGTCCTCGACGGGGGTGCGAATGACCACGCCCTCCTCGGAGATAATCATCAGCTCGTCATCGGAGTCGACCACCTTCATGCCGGTGAGCAGGCCCTTCTTCTGGGTCATCGTGATGGTGAACACGCCCTGGCCGCCGCGGTGATGCGTGGGGTACTCACTCATCGGGGTGCGCTTGCCGTAGCCCTTCTCGGTGATTACGAAGAGCTCGGTTCCGGGGCGCGCAATCTCCATGCCCAGAACGCTCACGCCGGCGGGCACGGTCATGCCGCGCACGCCCATGGTGTCGCGGCCCATCGCGCGAGTCTCGGACTCATCCCACATGATGGCCTTGCCGGCGCTGGACACCATCACGACCTTCTCGCCGGGCTTCACGCGGCGCACGGCAATCAGACTGTCGCCCTCTTTGAGGTTGATAGCAATCAGTCCGTCGCGGCGCGAGCGGTCGTACAGGCTCATGGACGTCTTCTTCACCATGCCCTGCTCGGTGCCAAACATCAGGTACTCGTCCTCGGGGAAGTCCTTCGTGGCGATGATGGCGCTGATGGTCTCGTCCTTTTCGAGCGGCAGCAGGTTCACGATGGCGGTGCCGCGCGCATGGCGGCTGGCCTCGGGCAGCTCGTACACCTTCAGGCGATACACCTTGCCGCGCGTGCTGAAGAACAGCATGTAGCTATGCGTGGATGCCACGAACAGGTGCTCAACGAAGTCGTTGTCCTTCAGGTTCACGCCCTGCATACCCTTGCCGCCGCGCTTCTGCTGGCGATAGGTGTCCACGGGCAGGCGCTTGACGTAGCCGGCCTTGGTCACCGTGACCACCATGTCCTCCTCGGCGATGAGGTCCTCGACATCGAGATCCTTCGCCTGGCCGGAGATGCGGGTGCGGCGCGGGGTGTTGTACTTCTGCTTGATCTCCTGCAGCTCTTCCTTGATGACTTGGCGCAGAAGCTCCGGGTCGGCAAGGATGCGCTTGTAGTAGTCGATCTTCTCCTTGAGCTCGGCCAGCTCTTCCTCGATCTTGTGGCGCTCCAAGCCGGTCAAACGGCGCAGGCGCATCTCGAGGATGGCGGAGGTCTGGGCTTCGGACAGACCGAAGCGCTCCATCAACTTGGCGGCCGCCTCTTTATCGGTCTGCGAGCCGCGGATGATGGCGATGACCTCGTCGATGTGGTCGAGCGCGATGAGCAGACCCTCCAGGATATGGGCGCGCTCCTCGGCCTTGCGCAGGTCGAAGCGCGTGCGGCGGGTCACCACATCTTCCTGGTGCTTGATGTAGTGGAACAGCATTTCCTTGAGCGAGAGCGTGTGCGGCACGCCGTCCACCAGGGCCAGCATGTTCACGCCCCAGCCCACCTGGAGCTGCGTGTGCTTGTAGAGCTTGTTGAGCACCACCTGCGGGATGGCGTTCTGCTTGAGCTCGATGATGATGTCCACAGGCGAGTTGCGGTCGGCGCCGTCATGCACGTTGGAAATCTCGGGCAGCTTCTTCTCGCGGATGAGCTCGCCCAGCTTGGTCATCAGGTTGGTGCGGTTGA
Source organism: uncultured Slackia sp. (assembly GCA_963559755.1). Taxonomy (GTDB): domain Bacteria; phylum Actinomycetota; class Coriobacteriia; order Coriobacteriales; family Eggerthellaceae; genus Slackia. The sequence continues at coordinate 2,026 of CAUWMI010000254.1, forward strand.
CCTGGTAGGGAATCTCGGTCACCACGATGGAGCTCTTGCCGTTCTTGCCCTCTTCGATCTTGCACTTGGCGCGAATGGTCAGGCTGCCGCGGCCGGTCTCGTAGGCGTCGATGATGCCCTTGCGGCCCATGATGATGCCGCCGGTGGGAAAATCCGGGCCGGGGAGCACGGTCATGAGCTCCTCGGTGGTCGCATCGGGATTGTCGAGCATCATGCAGACGGCATCGATGGTCTCGCCCAGGTTGTGCGGCGGAATATTGGTGGCCATGCCCACGGCGATGCCGTTGGAGCCGTTCACCAGCAGGTTGGGGAAGCGCGCGGGCAGAACCTCGGGCTCCTGCAGGCTTTCGTCGTAGTTGGGTCGCCAGTCGACTGTCTCTTTTTCCAGGTCACGCAGCAGCTCCATGGCGGGCTTGGCCAGGCGGGCCTCGGTGTAACGCATAGCGGCGGCGCTATCGCCGTCGATGCTGCCAAAGTTGCCGTGGCCATCCACCAGAGGCACGCGCATGGAGAAGTCCTGCGCGAGGCGCACCATGGTGTCGTACACCGCGGAGTCGCCGTGCGGGTGGTACTTGCCAATCACGTCGCCCACGGTACGGGCGGATTTGCTATGCGGGCGGTTGGGCGTGATGCCGCTGTCGTACATCGCGTACAGAATGCGGCGATGCACGGGCTTCAAACCGTCGCGCACATCGGGCAACGCGCGCGACATGATGACGCTCATCGAGTACTCGAGGAACGACGTGCGCATCTCGCGGCCCAGTTCAGCGGCCTGAATGCCGGCAGCACCGGTCTCCGCCGCTTCAATGGTTGTCTTATCAGCCACGATTCTCCAATCTCGTTAACAATGTAGGTCGCTGAAAAGTCAGCGAGGTCGAATCTGGCGAGTCATATTGCCCCGAAAGAGGAGCGCCGCGTACTTCGTACGCAAAACAAGAGGTTGGGGGCAGCTGTGCGCCACAATAGACCGCC
>CAUWMI010000255.1:0-2913 GCA_963559755.1 uncultured Slackia sp.
CAGCTGGGAGAGCGCGGGCTTTGCAAGCCTGAGGTCAGGGGTTCGATCCCCCTATGCTCCACCACGAATGATGTTGCAGGTTCAGGAATGGACCTGCAATTTTTTTATTTGAGAGGTGGATCGAACCCCGCGAGGGTTCGACAGCCCAGTGGGCTGTCGAATGAGGAGGGCGAAGCCCGACGTACCAAGGCGCGACCGCAGGGAGCGGATTGTCGATCCCCCTATGCTCCACCATCAACACGAGCCTGTCGGTAACGGCAGGCTTTTTGTTTGCCCTCCTTGCTATAATCTCGGCATCAATTGTTACGTTTCGCTCATGGAGGTTCGCGTGAATCGCACGGAGGCGCTCAACATACTGGGTCTGGACGAAGATGCCACGATGAAAGACATCAAGGTGGCGTACAAGGAATGCGTGCAAATTCTGCACCCCGACCGCTTTGCCAACAACAAAAAGCTTGCCGATCGCGCGACCGAGCAATTCAAGCGTCTGCAAGATGCGTATGAATTCCTAACCAGCGGAAAGGGCAGCAAAGGCGAAGGTTCGCGCTCGCATGCGCGTTCGAACGGCGCTACATGGACATCGAAGGAGGCCAAGCTCGCCGGCCTCACCGCCGCCCGCACCCAGCTGGTCGCCCAGCGCGACTACCTCATCGATGAGCGCCGCAAGGCTATGGCTATGGCGGTGTTCGGTCTGTTCCTCGCCATCCTCATGAGGCGCGTCGTATGGATGGCGGGCATCGCGGGCGCCCTGCTCGTCTTTGGCATCGTGAAAATGATCAGCGCCATTCAAAGCTTGGGCACCATCAAAGACCACATTAAAGAGATTGATGTCCAACGTCGCGCGCTCGAGAACGATGACGAGGATGAGGAAGCTGACGGCGAAGAGTAGCGTCTCTGCAACCGCGCCCCCCCCATCTCCTTTATGTGGAACGCGCAAAGTAACCCCATATTCCGCCGAGATTTAACCCTGAACTGCTAAAATCTGCTGGTTGCACTCAGGAAGGCCGCCGCGTGCTCGCGAGCTGGCCTCAATCCACACGCATTTAGAGGAAGCAAGGAAAGCATGAAGCAAGAGAACCTTCGCAATGTGGCCATCATCGCGCACGTCGACCACGGCAAAACCACGCTGGTCGACCGCCTGCTGTGGTCCACGCACGTGTTCCGCGCCAACCAGCAGGTTGAGGAGCGCGTCATGGACAGCAACGATCAGGAGCGCGAGCGCGGCATCACCATTCTGTCCAAGAACTGCTCTATCACCTACAAGGACACCAAGATTAACATCATCGATACGCCGGGCCATGCCGATTTCGGCGGCGAGGTGGAGCGCGTGCTGAACATGGCCGACGGCGCCCTGCTTATCGTTGACGCGTACGAGGGCCCCAAGCCCCAGACTCGTTTCGTACTGTCACACGCGTTGGCGTGCGGCCTGCGCATCGTGGTGGTGGTGAACAAGATCGACCGCCCCAACGCCGACCCCGAGGGCGCCATCGACAAGGTGTTTGACCTGATGGTCGAGCTGGGCGCTTCCGACGAGCAGCTGGACTTCCCCGTAGTGTACGCCTCGGCCGTGAACGGCTACGCGCGCTACGACTACAACGACGGCAATATGGATATGATCCCGCTGCTGGATACCATCCTTAAGGAGATCCCCGCGCCCGACGTTGACCCCGACGGCCCGGTGGCGCTGCAGGTGTGCACCATCGACCACAGCAGCTACGAGGGCCGCATCGGCGTTGGCCGCCTGCACAGTGGCACCATGCACGAGAAGGAGCAAGTGCTGGTGGTGCGCCCCGACGGCACGCAGCGCAGCGCGCAGGTGCGCAAGGTGTATACGTTCGAGAACCTGGGTAAGGCCGAGGTTCCTGAGGCCCACGCCGGTGACATCATCGCGGTCATCGGCATCGAGGACGCTGACATCGGCGACGTGATTACCGACCCCGAGAATCCCGTTTCCATGCCGCCCATCGCCGTGGAAGAGCCCACCATGTCGGTCGTGTTCGAGGCTTCCACCAGCCCCATCGTGGGTCGCGAGGGCGACATCGTGGGCGCCCGCCAGCTCAAGGAGCGTCTGATGCGCGAGAAGGAGGCCAATATCTCCATGCGCATCAACGAGACCGAGGATAAATCCGGCGTCGAGGTGGCTGGCCGCGGCGTTCTGCACCTGTCCGTGCTGATGGAGAGCATGCGCCGCGAGGGCTTTGAGTTCCAGGTGGGCCGCCCCCAGGTGGTGTACAAGATCGACGAGAACGGCAACAAGCTCGAGCCCATCGAGGAGGCCACCGTCGACGTGCCCAATGATTACGCGGGCAAGGCCATCGAGGTTATGGGCAACGCCGGCGGCATCATGGAGGACATGGCGTCCGACGATAGCGTGACGCACCTCACCTTCAAGATCCCTTCGCGCGGCACCATGGGTCTTAAGACGCGCATTCTCAACGCAACCCACGGCGAGGCGGTGCTGTTCCATCGCTTCCGCGAGTATGGCCCGTATTCCGGCGAGATGCCCGGCCGCAAGAACGGTTCCATGATTGCCATGTCCACCGGCAAGGCAGTTGCCTACGCGCTGGATACGCTGCAGGAGCGCGGCCGCCTGTTCGTGAAGCCGGGCGACGAATGCTACGAGGGCATGATCGTGGGCGAGTCCGCCAAGGAAGGCGACATGGTGGTCAACGTGGAGAAGACCAAGAACCTGGGCAACCAGCGCTCCTCCACCGCCGACAAGGCCATCCAGCTCACGCCGCCCATCACCTTCACGTTGGAGGAGGCACTCGAGTACATCGAGGACGACGAGCTGGTGGAGGTCACTCCGCAGAGCATCCGCCTGCGCAAGCGCCTGCTGAGCGCGACCGACCGCCGCAAGGCCAACAAGAAATAACTTCCGATTGCACCTTCCAGCACGGGGATGCAGCCTTC
>CAUWMI010000256.1:0-2903 GCA_963559755.1 uncultured Slackia sp.
GCGTTTCGCAGGGGTGGATCATGGACTCTACGTATCCCGTCAAACTCGGACTCTTCGCTAAATCGACCAAGCTCGCGCAGGTTCCGCACGCGCCCGCGGGGCATGTATACGGCATGGTGTCGTCGGGCATCAAGATGCCGCTCGGCGGCTCGTTCTACATCGCGGAATTCGACCCCGCGCATTCGAATCGCGTGCGCATCATGGCGTATGTGGATATGTACGGGCGCGCGTTCGCGTGCGACGAGCCCCTTGACGTGCCGCCCGCGCAGACGCCCGATGTAATCATCCAGACCTATCCCAACACCCAGGGCAAGCAGGGATGCATCCAGGTCAAGACGGGCGGCGGACAGGCGGCGCCCGAGCCCGTGATGGAATTCTTCAAAACGGGCGAGGCAGTGGCCGAGATGCGCCTGACGTTCGGGGCATCGCTCAAGCGCGCCGAAGCCGCCGGCGTGAGCTTCCTGCTCATGCCGCACGATCTCCCGTACGGGGAGTTCATGTCCATCTGCTTCCTCTCGCTGTATAAGCACATGCCGCCTGCCATCGCGCATTCGACGCCCGTGCAGGCTTCGTCCTCAACGCCGAGCGCGTTTGACCTGGCCGATGTATTCATGCGCCTCGGATCGGGCGATTTCTTCTCGGGCGTCGATCGCGAAGTGCTCGAGGCGGAGAACTCCTGGCAGGAGCATCCCGATTCCGCCCGCGGCGTGGAGCGCTATCTTGTGCGCATGCTGCGCGAGGAGGGCGTGGTGGGCAAGACGACCTCCAACTTCGCGGTGAGGTTCAAAGAGGGCGACGACCTGGTTGAGCCTTCGCTTCATCTGATTCGCACGGCATCGTACGCCAATACCTACTACATCGATTTCTCGTACGAATACGGCTTCGAGGTGGTGGAGAACGGCCTGTTCCGTGCCCACCCGGCTTCGGCCAGCCAGCGCGCCACCCTCATCGGGGCGGAAGGCGCGCTCAACCGATTCCTGCTTCTGACTGAATACCTCCAGGATCTTGGCGCGGGCAATCTCGATGAGGACGAAGCGTTGTGCTCGCAATATGACGCGTGGCTCATCGATCGCATCTGCACGCAGGCGCCAGACCCGCGCAGGCCTGAAGGCGTGAAGGGGCGTTGGGGCCGCCATCTGAAATTCTCCCGTGCGGTCGAATCGCTGCGGCTCCCGTACCGCATCGGCTACGATTTCCGCACCAACGAGGCGGGCGACGCGCTTGCCGTGGACGTTGCCATGCCCCCGGTTGCAGCGTTTCCGAAAAGCACCTGGGATGCCCAGGCGCAGGATTTCAGGCGCACCACGCCCGCAGAATCTAACGCGGCGTACGCGCGTTATGCCGCCCATATTTGCATCCTTCTGGCCGCGTGCGCGACGCACGTGTCGTCGCGCGTGGCGCGCGTGCTCGTCACCTGCCAGCGGCCCGAAGATGACTTTGCGCCCGTTTTGTCGGTGGAACTGAGCCGTGCGCTCATCGAGGACGCCTTTGCGCGCGATGAAAGCCGTGCTTTTGCTGACCCGTTCGAGATTTTGAACGCCGCACATGCCCGTTATGACCTGCGCGAAGGCTTCGAGCTCGGGCAGGTGGAGGCTCTGTTCGACCTTGACGAGGGCGAATTCGCGCTGGGACGCGAGCCCTTGGTGTACGACGACCCGGCGCCTCTGAACGATGCGGCTCAGCGCGAGCTGGGCGTCGAGCGCGGGTGCGACTTGAACATCTTCGAGGAGCGTGACAGGCGCAAGCTTGCTGAGGAGACCATCGGTGCCATGGCACAGGGCAACGATGCCGCAGTCGAGGCCATCAAGGCCATCCACGACCGCAGCGAGAACCTGACGGTGCGCCGCGTGTGCCAGGGCCTGCTCAACGATTTCGATCAGGGCAAGCTCGATGCGCAAAGCGAGCTCGAGGTGCGCGAGGCGTTTCTCGACGCATACGGGTTCAAGGCACCTATGACCAGGGCTTACGCGTTGTCGCGCGAAGGTGACGACGTGGGGGCGGCCAATGTGCTGGACGGGCTTCAGCAGGCGGTGGAATCGTGCAAGGCATTCACCGACACCTCGCTTGTCTGTTACCGCTACTTCGATTCCTATGCGACGCGCGTGCTCTATGAGAAGCATTGCGCCGATGATAGGGGAGGCCGCCGCGTGCTTCCTCTGGCCAACGAGCCCTATCTCGTGCACGATCTTTATGCCCAGGTGCTTGCCGGTTCCATTACGGGGCAGGACGAGGCGCTTGCCCACGCTAAGCGCTGCATCGAGCTCGCGCCTGCGTACGCCACCGCCTACCTGCGTGCCGCCCGCGCACATTTCGTCAAGACCGATTTCGCGTCCGAGGCCGCCATGTGCATCAAGGCGCTCGAGGTGGCATGGAACCCTGAGGATGCGGGGCTTGCGTACTACTGGCTCGCCTTCGCGTACTGGAAGATGGACCGCTTCGAGCTCGCCGTGGCGTGCTACCGCCGCTGCATCGCGCTGGGCTCGCAGATGGCGGCGCAGGCCGAGGAGGAATGCGCCGAGCTCATCGACAGCGTGAAGGGGCTGCAGCGTCATACCGCGGCAAGGGAGCGCGAGATCATGATCGAGGCGGGTATCCCGTACGACGCGCTGCATGACAACGCGGAGTATCTTTTGAAGATCGCCGAGGAGGCCGTCGATTCCAACAACGATGCCCTGGGAACGGTGCTCGCTTCCGCTGCCATCCGCGTCATCCGCGACGACGCCATGATGCCTACAATCCACTCGCTGCAACCGTAATCGATCCCATCGGGCCTGCGTAGGGAGAGGGCGTCTGCGACACCCGTCCTCCTACCGCTCGCTTTGCTCGCTATGCGTCGGACTAGGCTTTCCGGTCTTTATAATGAGTATTTGAGAAAGCCGAGTGTCGCTGACGCCCTCCCCCCT
>CAUWMI010000257.1:0-2872 GCA_963559755.1 uncultured Slackia sp.
TGATGACCGAGCACCGCGCCATGCACCAGGACATTCGTCCGCTGCGCGTGCTGCTGCTTAACCTCATGCCCACCAAGATCGTCACCGAGACGCAGATCATGCGCAAGCTGTCCAACACGCCGCTGCAAATCGAGGTGGAGCTGCTGCGCATCGCGAGCCATCAGTCCAAAAACGTGTCGGCCGATCACCTGGAAACGTTCTATCGCACGTTCGACGAGGTGCGCGATCAGCGCTACGACGGCATGATCATCACGGGCGCACCGGTCGAGACGCTCGAGTTCGAGCAGGTGGATTACTGGCCCGAGCTGGTGGAGATTATGGATTGGTCGCTCACCAACGTGCATAGCGTGTTCCACGTATGTTGGGGTGCCCAGGCCGCGCTCTACCATCACTACGGTGTGCCCAAGCACAACCTGGAGGAGAAGTGCTTTGGCGTGTTCGAAAGTCGCCTGCTTAAACCCTCCTCGCCGCTCGTGCGTGGCTTCAACGACGTGTCCATGATGCCTCATTCGCGCCATTCCGAGACGCGCTACGAGGACATCGTTGCCAACCTGAAGCTCGAGGTCATCGCGTATTCTGACGAGTGCGGCGTGTCCATCGCGAAGAGCACCGATTCCAAGCATTTCTTCGTGTTCGGCCACCCCGAGTACGATCGCGACACGCTCAAGCTGGAGTATGACCGCGACGTGGCCAAGGGCAAGCCCATTAAGGTTCCCGTGAACTACTATCCCAACGACGACCCCACACAGACGCCCATCGTGTCGTGGCGCGCGGAGGGCCAACTCATTTACACCAACTGGCTGAACTACTACGTGTACCAGACCACGCCCTACGATTTGGGGAGCCTATAAGCGTCTAGCTCAAGGCGCGTGCAATTCAGATGTTTTCACAGAAGGCGGCAGTCCACGAAGCGGGGCTGCCGCTTTTCGCGTTTATCGATCGGTAACGTTTGCCGGGTATAGTCAATATCTTGCCAAATACGGGTAAAAGTGGAGAATTAGCGCACTGCTTTAGCAATCTACTGTGCTAAAGTATGCATGCTGACAAACGAAGCTTTGGACGTCGTGCGCCCTGCGCAAGGGCGAGCAGGGAAGGCAAACGATCCGGATCGTGGGCGGCCCATCGAGATGCCAACCACGCATCGATAAGAGAGCGAAAGGAACGGGTGGAACGTGAGACCGATTACGCCGCGAGGATTCAGGGACATCATGCCCGAGGAGGCGGTTGCGCGCGAACGCATCTGCCGCACCGTAAGCGACGGGTTCGCGGCTCACGGGTATGTGCCTGTGGAAACGCCTCTGCTTGAAGACCGCGCATCGCTCTCGCGCGGCGCGCGCGTGGATGACGCGGCGTTCCAGCTGCTCGACGGCGGCGGCCGTCTACTCATGATGCGCTCCGACCTCACCATGCCCATCGCGCGCATGGCGTCCACGCGACTCGACCCCGCGTCCGGCCCCTTCCGCCTGCGCTATGTGGCTCCCGTTGTGCGGGAGCAGGCGGAGTTCACGGGCCGCTCGCGTCAGTTCACCCAGCTCGGTATCGAGCTCATCGGTGACGCGGGCTGCGCGGCCGATGCCGAGGTGGTGTCCCTTACCGCAGAGGCGCTCGATGCGGTGGGCGTGACCGAGTGGCGCATGGTGTGCGGAAGCGTCAAGCCCCTGAAGGAGCTGCTCGATGCCTGCGTGGCCGACGCATCCGATCGTCGTGCAGTGCTGAGCCTCGTGCATGCGTCTGATTTCGTGGGCCTGGACGAATGCGTGGCCGGGCTCTCCATCCCGCGTCAGGCGCGCGAGGCCATCCGCACGCTGCCGCGCATCTGGGGCGGCGCGGAAGCGCTCGACCAGGCGGCGGCGCTGCTTGAGCCCTATGTGGTGGGCGATGGCGGCATCGATGAGCTGCGGGCGCTGTTCGAGGCCGCTCGCGAGGCGGGGTTCGCCGACCGCCTGTCGGTTGATTTCTCGGTACTCAACTCGTTCGACTATTACACGGGCCTGGTGTTCGCGGCCTATGTGGACGGCTCGGCTTCTCCCATCGCGTCTGGTGGCCGCTACGATGAGGCGCTGGGTCGTTTTGGCGGCGCATCTATGCCGGCGGCCGGCTTCGCGCTCACGCTCGAGGCGATCGAGGAGGCTCTTGAGGCGAACGGGGGTGCGGGGTCCGCTGCGGCGCTTGCCAGCCGACCTCTGCGCATCGCGGTTCCCAAGGGTTCGCTTTTCGAGGATTCGGTCGCCGCGCTCGAAGCGGCTGGCTTGGACGTGGAACCTCTGCGTGATTTGGGCCGCCATCTGATTGTTCGGGCCGAGGGCGTTGAGTACGTGATCGTGCGTCCCACCGATGCGCCGGCATTCGTGGCATCGGGCGGGGCTGATTGTGGCATCTGCGGGCGCGATTCGCTCGTGGAGGCCGGCTTCGATCTGGTGCAGATGCTCGATCTGGGCTTTGGCGCATGCCGTTTCGTGGTGGCCGAACCCGCCGATGCCGCCGGTCGTGCGGAGGCGGCGCTGGCCCGTCGCGGCAGCATCCGCGTGAGTACCAAGTACCCGCGTATCACCCAGATGTATTACGACCGCATCGGCCAGCAGGTGGACATCGTCACGCTGCATGGCAACATCGAACTGGGCCCCATGGTGGGCATGTCGGACCGCATCGTGGACATCACCGCCACGGGCACCACGCTGCGCGAGAACAACCTGGCAGTAGTCGATGAGGTGATGGCCTGCACCGCGCGCTTCTTCGCGAGTCCGGCACGCGTGCGCTGTGACGAACGCATTCGCCGGCTGGCGGCGGCGCTCTCGGCGGGAGGAACCGCGCGACATTAGTCTCCGCAAACCTCGGGCGGCGCGGGCGGCAACGCTTTAGCCCTGCTCGATTT
>CAUWMI010000258.1:0-2852 GCA_963559755.1 uncultured Slackia sp.
CCATACGGCGCGGCGCAATAGGCCCGCATCCGTCAATCGTTGGCAGCCCGTCACGCCGCCGTCAATAAATCGTCAGGTTGCTTAACGGCGGATGCTTGAAACGCGCTGCTCGGTGGCTTTCGCCGCATTGCCTTGCAGATCCATCCAACAAATCCCGTCTTTTTGACGCTAAAAATCGCTGGAGCGGGGGGTTTCATGTCAAAAAGACGGGATTCCTCTATCAAAATGTCGGGCGTGTCGGGCGAAGCCTAAAGCTTCTTCCAGGAGATGTCATCCGCGATGGGGTGCTCCTCGTTGAACGTTTGCAGGGCCTCGGTGGCTTCGCTGTAGGTGACGGTTTCTTCGAGCTCGTGGCCGTCCTTAAGAGTGGTCAACTCGTAGGGGCTGTCCGGATTGCCACGGTCCGCATCGGAAACATAGGTGTAGCCCACGCTCGCCTCCTTAATCAGCTTGTCGCCGTTCCAGGAGCAAAGCGTTGAGGTGTTGGTGTCAAACCCGCCCGACCCGCGGTTGATAAGCTGGCCGTCTTCGGTGATGTAGTAGCCACCTCGCACGATGGACTCTCCAAATCGCTTCATGTAGCCCTCGTCGTTAAAATCGAAGGCGCAGATGATAGGCGTGTCATACGAAGGGTCGTCGATTGATTGGCGAATGAAAAGCTCGTCGATGGAATCGCCGTCGATATCCTGGTAGGCGTATTCGAGCGCGATCGAGCTGGGGTCGATCCCAAAGAGAAAGTCGCCTACATATACATTGGGGTATTCCATGTTGTCTATATCGCCGCTCAGCATGAGCATGGCTTCATCGTCTGGAGCGGACTGGACGTCTTTGATGTACGTGCGGTAGGAATCCAAGACGTTCTCATATGCCTGCGCGGCTTCCGCTTGGGCAGCGGCCAACGTGTCCTCCTCGGAAGGTGCTTCCTGCTCCTGCTCGGACGGCTGCTCCTGCTCGAATGCGCCGTTTTCGGGCTGAGCGTCTTGCGTCGGTTGCTCCTGCGCCGGCTGATTGTGCGGCGCAACGAAGGTCGTGTACACGTAATGCGCAGCAAACGCCGTTCCCGCTGCTAGCGCAAGCGCCAGGGCCACGATGACTACAAGCGGCATGCGGCGCCGGCTGCGTTGCTTGGTTTGCTCCATCGCGTTTTTGAGGGATGTTCCAAAGGGATGCTGATGGGCTTGATTGCTTTGGTCACCTTGAGGGTCTGCTTGGTTCTGCCAATTCGTTTGGTCTAGCTGGCTTGTCTGCTCAGGCTGCACCAAGGGGACTGTTTTGCCCGCCTGATTCGATTGGGCCATTGTGGAGGATGCCGTTGACGGGTTGTCGGATGAGAGCGCCTCGCGATTGTCCAAAGCGGCAGTCTCGTCGGGCGCTTCGGGAAGCGGCTCCTTTGCTTCCCGCACAACGGGCTTGCCGCATTTCGTGCAGAAGTTGGCATCGTCCGCCAATTTGGTTCCGCAATACATGCAATACATAGCAATTCTCTCTTTCGGGTTGAAGCTCACGATGTGCGCCACGGCGATGTTGTGACGCGTCAGCGGGCGGTTGTGTGCCTGGCGCACGTTGGAGAGTCCAGGCACTACGATTGAGAAGTTTCTCGTGTCTCTGGCTTTTACCCTTCACTATACGCCAAGGCTTTGGGCGTGCTGGCGTGCAAGAAGGGTGTCTTCGCGTGCCTGGGGAATTTTGGCCATCAGATAAATGAGGTAGATCGGCCCTACGATAATTGAGAACATGAGGGCGATCATTGCCGCCATGCAAAGGAACACTAGGTTGAACACGATAAAAAAGCCGTGGTTGTCTATGAAGTGCTTAAGCGGCGCAAACCCGAAAGGGACAAAGAAGAAGCAGCAGGTCAGAAAGATGCAGACCCCAATAATCTGTCCCATATCCGTGAAAGTGTCGGGGTTTGACTGGTGCGCGCTGATGAACATGCCCAGCAAAGCCTGGAATCCGAGCACGGCGATGACGATTGCCCAGATGAAGCACGTGCGTCGTGTGTGCAACAGGCGCTGATATTTGGCCTTTGCGAAGTTGGCGATGTCGCTTGCCTGCTGCGCGGCAACGATGGCGCTAGCGAGCTGGGCATGCTGCGATGTTGGCTGATCATATGGCGAAACCGGCATGCCGGCGGGAGCGTTTTGGGGAAGAGGGTATGGCAGCGGAGCGTTGGCGGAGGAGCTTATTGGGGCGGAAGGGGCGGCCGGGGCAGCGAGCTGCTGTGATGCGCCGATAGAGGCAACGTGAGCCGCCAGGGCTTCGGCGATTTTCTGGCCGGGCTCATAGGGGGCTCCGTCGTCTGCGACTTGGTGTAGGTTTGTCCCGCAATTCGAGCAGAACTGGGCTTCTTCGGGCAATGCCTGTCCGCATGTCGGGCACTGCATGGCAACCTCCTTGCTGCTGTTTCACACTGCGATAATAGTCATTGGCACATCTCAATAAAAGGTATTTTGACCGGGTAAATATATATTGTTACAATCGCCAAAAGATGGAGGACGTCGCAGGCCAAAGGGGGGGGCACCCTCGGGCGAATGGAATCCGGGCAAGGCAATGCCGTGCCGGAATGAGCAGGTGAGGCACTGGTTTCGAATGAGCAGGATGCCTGTTGGGCTGCTCAAAGAAGGATTGGAGCGGGGCGCAAGATGGATATTCTCGATCAAATCAAAACGCCTCAAGGCCGTCTTCCTGTGCGCAACGTTGCGCTTGTGCCAAACTCTGAGGGGCGGGAGGGCAAAGGCGGCTCGCCAGGCGAAGGCGGCTTGCCCGTCCTCGAATTCTCGTTTGCCAATCCGCAGGATATCGCGGGCAACCCGATTCTTGCGCGTATGAGGGCGGTTCTCGAGGATGTTGCG
>CAUWMI010000259.1:0-2850 GCA_963559755.1 uncultured Slackia sp.
CAAAGCCCTCCATAAGCTTGACCTGCTGTGCGAAAATCCAGGTAGAAGGCTTGAACCGCGCCTCCGAGGAAGTGGCAATCGCTCGCATATCACGATACTCACGCGGCAAAAACTGGCGCATTTGCGATGCGGTTATCAGGATGGGCTCATCGCGATAGACCTTCTCCGACAGAGCGCACTCGGGTTTGCTGCGCGCCTCCCGCGTAGCCCACTCGATGATTCTCTGCACCCTTCCCATGACGGGAGGCCCCTTCCTGCGTTTTACCCTGCTCAACTAACGCATCTTGGTCACCGCTCCGCAACCGCAGAGCATAGTGTCACATAGTACGTCCGTTCGTTTTCATCATTATATACGAACATTCGTCCGCGTTCGACAGAAAGCCTCTTTTGCGCAAAACTCCACCGCAAGGAAGCGTCAACGCATCAGCTCTTCACGGCAAACCGCGCGCGCATTTCGTCGAGCAAAAGCTGCGCTACCGGGGTGAACGCCTGGTGTTTCCTCCACACCACCGTAAGGCTTGAGGTCAGACGCGGCTCTAACGGCCTGAACGTTAATCCGCTTTCGGGGCTCGTATCGGCAAGCCTGTCGAACGACACCGCATAGCCCACACCCTCGCGCACCAGAATAGACGCGTTCAGCATAAGGTTGTACGTGGCCACCACGTTGAGCCCATCGACTCGATCGCCGAACCAACGCGGGTATTCGTCCCTCACCGCTTCGCGCGAAAAGATGAGCGGCAGCCCCGTCAAATCCTCCAGCTTGACCGATTCCTTCTGCGCAAGCGGACTATCGGATCGCATGATAACGCCCCAGGTGTCGGCCCCAGGAAGCTCCAGGCCGTTGTAACGCGCCGGGTCGGGACTTTGGGCCAGCACGGCGAAATCGAACAGGCCGCTATCGATGCGCTCAGAAAGATCTTCAGCGTTTCCGCTGTACAGATGGAAACGAACGTGGGAATTGCGCTCCTGAACTGCCTTGATGCACCGCGCGATATGCGCGATACCCTGCGATTCGGCGCATCCGATGCGCACGTCGCCACCCACAATCTCGTCGAGGGAGCGAAACTCGTCCTCGGTCTTATCGACCATTTCCAGAATGTCCTCGGCCCTGCGGCGCAGGAGCATGCCCTCGTTGGTCAGTTCGATTCCGTAGTTCGTGCGCGTGAACAACGTGCATCCCAGGTCACGTTCCAGGTCTTTAAGCTGCTTTGACAGCGTAGGCTGCGATACGTGAAGCGATGCCGCCGCACGCGTCAGGCTGCACTCACGCGCCACTTCCACGAAGTATCTGAGAACCCTGATTTCCATTCCGCCCTCCCATCTTCCGTTCCATCAACCCGCACGATGCAAAAGCGTGTGCGAGTCAACGCAATCCCGACGCAGCTCAACCCCGACGCATGCGGCTAGCAGTGCGGGCCCACACGTGGCACACGTTCCGCCCTTGCTGCATTAATTATTCTATCAAGTTATATCTGGAGATGGGATTTGCGTATTGGATATTTCCAATGCCGCACAGTATCGTAAGCGTGGAGTAATGACCCGAAACGAAAAGGAAAACCCTTGACCGCAAAGACCATCGACGCCAAGCTCCTCGTGCTCATCCTCACCATCGGCGTGTTCGGCATTCTGAACACCGAGATGGGCATTGTGGGCGTGATTCCCTATGTGACTGAGCGCTTCGGAGTGAGCGTTTCGCAGGCGGGACTGCTTGCAAGCGGGTTCGCTCTCGTCGTCGCATTCGCAGGCCCCACCATGCCCCTGCTGTTTTCCAAAATGAACCGCAAGTTCGTCATGCTTTTGGCGCTGGGCATTTTCTCGGTATGCAATATGGTGTCGATGTTCGCGCCCACGTTCGAGGTACTGTTGGCGGCGCGCGTAATTCCGGCTGCGTTCCACCCGCTCTATGTTTCCATGGCCATGGCGGTAGCGCAGCAGTCGGGCAAAACGCCCGAGGAAAGCGCCAAGGCATCGGCCCAGGTGTTCATAGGCGTCTCCGCCGGCATGGTGGTGGGCGCGCCCATCGCGGGCATGCTGGCGAGCGCCGTATCATTCACGGCAGCCATGGGCTTCTTTGCCGCCGTGACCATCGCCGCCCTAATCATGGCCGTGGTCTTGGTGCCTTCCATGCCCGTAGAGCGTCCTCTTTCGTACGGCAGCCAGATCGCCGTGCTCAAGAAGCCCATTCTGCTGGTTTCGCTCGTGGCAGCGGCCTCGATAAATGCTGCGATGTTTGGCTTCTACAGCTTCATGGCCGATTGGCTGGGAACGGCGACGGGAATGGGCGCGGCGCTTGTGAGCGGCGTGCTGCTCGTCTACGGGCTCACGAACATCGTGGGCAACACTATCGCGGGACGCGCATTGGGACGCGCCGCGAACAAGACCGCTATCATCATGCCGTTCGTACTGGCAGCACTCTATCTGGCGCTTTTCGCCCTGGGGGCATCTCCCTTGATCGCGGCGGCGCTGCTGGTCGTGTTGGGCGTGGCCGTGGGCATAGCCAACACCGCCGACCAGTTCATGGTGTCGCGCGCGGCTGAAGAGGCACCTGACTTTGCCAATGGGCTGTTCCTCACCGCCACTAACCTGGGCACCACCATCGGCACATCCATCTGCGGGGGGTTCATTGATGCGGTGGACTCGCAGTGGGCGGTGCTGGGCACGCTCCCCTGCCTCGCGCTCGGCATCATTTGTATCATCGCCCGCGTGCACCTGTCGCGCAGAAAGGCCAGCGAGCGCAATAAGGAACACGCCCTTGCAGTGCACGCGACAGAGCCTGTAGCAGAGCGCTAGCGCCCGTCGGCATGCGTAATCCTCTAGCCTTGTGCCGGGCGGATCATGCAGCGCTCGTAG
>CAUWMI010000260.1:0-2835 GCA_963559755.1 uncultured Slackia sp.
CCTCACGCGCAGCCGCGGTACCAAGTGCCCAGCTGAGAACCTGAAGGATGACCGAACCGAGCATGGTAGCCCAGAATGCGCCCCAGAACGACATGCCGTAACCCAGCGTAGCGCCCAGAACCAGCTGGGACACGCAGCAGATGGCACCGATACGCACCATAAGAATCTGCCAGAACGGCTCTTTAGCTCCTTCGGGGATGCGCGATAGCGAATAATCGTTATCGTTAGTCATGATAGCCCGCCTTTCTATTGTGCTGTCAGAGCCGCATTTCGTCGAAGCAAACGACGTGCATGTGCTGCGGCGAAATACGGTGATACCACAGTATACTCTAACGCACTAAAGTGGTATTGCGGGAATGTTAAATCCGAGTCAAACGCCGCGTCACGTGGGCCGCGAGCGGCGCATATGCGCAGGCGAATGGCAGTGCCAAAATCGGACGTTTTCCTCAGATCGCCCCAGAATTTATGGCGGCTACAAGGATGAATCACATGGCGAACCGAGCATCCACCTACACAAACGCCGCGTCACCAATCAGGCGTTGACCTGAGGTGACGCGGCGCTCATTCGTATTGGAGCAACACTCAGCAGCTTATGGCAGCTACTTCACATCGAACTGCGGAAGATCCTGCAACGCGATTACGTCAAGCCCCTCGGGGTTATCGGCCAAAGCCTCCAGCGCCGCCACGAACGCGCTTGCTGCCGAAAGGGCTGTCACGCTCGTCACGCCGTGCTTCACGGCCTCGGTGCGCAGGTAGTAGCCGTCGCTGCGCGTTTCCTGACCGTACGGCGTGTTGATCATGTAATCGATCTCGCCCGCAGAAATCATGTCGCCGATGTTGCGACCCGGCTCACCGATCTTGCCCACGACCTCGCACTTGACGTTGCCGCCCCTCAGGCACTTGGCCGTGCCCTCGGTGCATACGACCTTGAAGCCCAGGCGCTGCAGGGCGCGGCCGATGGGCAGGATATGACGCTTATCGCGGTCGCACACCGAGATGAACACCGTGCCCGACGAAGGCAGTTTGTAGCTGATGGCGAGCTGCGTCTTCGCGTACGCCTCGGGATAGGTGCGCGAGATGCCCATGACCTCGCCCGTCGACTTCATCTCCGGGCCCAGCACCACGTTGGCGCCCGGGAAGCGACCCCACGGCATGACGGCTTCCTTCATGCAGAAATAATCCATCTCGCTCTCGTCGGACGGCAGCCCCAGGCTCTCGATGGAGCGCCCGCTCATCACAAGCGCCGCGCACTTGGCCAGCGGCACACCCGTCGCCTTGGACACGAACGGCACTGTGCGGCTCGCACGCGGATTGGCCTCGATCACGTATACCGTTTCGCCCTTGATGGCATACTGCACGTTGATCAGGCCGCGCACGCCCAGGCGCAGCGCGAGCTTGCGCGTGGTGTCGCGCAGCTGTCCCACAAGCCTCTCAGAGAAGGAGAACGGCGGAATGCAGGTGGCAGAGTCGCCGGAATGGATGCCGGCCTCCTCGATGTGCTCGAGCACGCCGCCTACATACACCTGCTCGCCGTCGCAAAGCGCATCCACATCGCACTCGATAGCGCCTTCGAGGAAGCGGTCCAAATACACCGGATGATCAGGCGAGATGCGCGCAGCCTCGGCCATGTATTCCTTGAGCGACGCCGCATCGTAGGCAATCACCATGCCGCGGCCGCCCAGCACGTAGCTCGGACGCACGAGCAGCGGGAACCCGATGCGGTCGGCCACGCGGCAGGCCTGCTCGAAGCTCTCGGCCGTGGCGGATGCAGGGTACGTGATTTCAAGCTCGTCGAGCACGTCGGAGAACCGCTCGCGATCCTCGGCTAGGTCGATAGCCTCGGGGCTCGTGCCCATGATGGTCACGCCGGACTCCTTGAGCAGGTGCGCAAGCTTGAGCGGCGTCTGGCCGCCCAGTGTCACCACTACGCCGTCGGGGTGCTCGACGTCCACGATATCCATGACGTCCTCGTAGGTGAGCGGCTCGAAATACAGGCGGTCAGAGGTGTCGTAGTCAGTGGAGACCGTCTCGGGGTTACAGTTGACCATGATGGTCTCGTATCCCGCCTCGGCAAGAGCGTAGGACGCATGCACGCAGCAGTAGTCGAACTCGATGCCCTGGCCGATGCGGTTGGGGCCGGCGCCCAGGATCATAGCCTTAGGCTTGTCAACCGCGGGAATCTCCGGGGCAGCCACACGCACCGCGCCGTCGTGCGCCATACGCATGGGCTCTTCGTACGTCTTGTAATGGTACTCGGTCATTCCCTGGAACTCGGCCGCGCAGGTGTCCACCGTCTTGAATGTGGGCAGAACGCCCAGACCCTTGCGGTAGGCGCGCACGATGCGCTCTTCGCTGCCGGTCAGGTGCGCGATCTGTGCGTCGGAGAGGCCGTACTGCTTGGCAATGCGCATCGCAGCTGCATCGAGCTTCTCCAGGCGATGGCCGCAAATCACGCCCTCGACCGCCACCATGTCGGCGATGCGGGCGAGGAACCACGGGTCGATGCCGCTCGCCTCATGGGCGCGCTCCACACTCCACCCGCGGCGGAACGCCTCGGCCACAGCGAAGATGCGGTCCTCGGTGGGACGCGCTACCACCTGGGCGAACTCCTCATCGCTCAGAGCATCGTAATCGTCCTTGCCATCGGCACCCAAGCCCGCGCGCCCGTTCTCGAGCGAACGCATGGCCTTGCCGAACGCCTCCTCGAAGGTGCGGCCGATGCTCATAATCTCGCCCACGGCCTTCATGCGCGTGGAGAGTGTGGTGTCAGTGCCCTTGAATTTCTCGAAGGCGAAGCGCGGAACCTTGACCACGCAGTAGTCAATGGAGGGCTCG
>CAUWMI010000261.1:0-2832 GCA_963559755.1 uncultured Slackia sp.
GCGCGAGAGCGCGCCGGGGGTGTAAGGGGGAGGGAGGAAGGGAACTCTTTCCCTTCCTCCCTCCCCCTTGAAAACGCTACCACAGCCCCATTTGCTGCGGCTCGTAGTCGTATTCGCACAATACCTCGCCCACGGTGATCTCCAGCGCGTGCGACTCCCACTCTTTAATGGGCACCACGAACACGTTGCCTTCCTGCTCGAGCGCCAGCGTACCGCCAATCATGCCCACGCAACGCCCCGCGCACATATCGGCGGGCGCGGAATCGGGCGGCTGAATCATGTGCGGAACACTCGCCCCCTCGCCGAAATAGTACGGCGTCAGATCGAGGCATCCGCATTCGGGCTCCACCCCGTGCTCGCGCGCCGTGCGCATCACGCACTCAATCGCCTCCTGCGCGTTAAACGACTCGCTCAACAGGCGATTCTTAGTTGAAACGCGCATGGTTTCCAGAATGCCCTCCTGGGCGCACAGATGCGCTTCCAGGCTTCGCGCCTCATCGGCATTGGGGTATCGCTTGAGAATGCCCGCCACACGAGCGCCCTGCTCAAGCAGGCGTTCAATGCCGCGCGTCTCCGACGAAATGCCCACCTTGAGATGCGCCGGCGAGAAGTACGCCATGTACACGAAGTGCGGCGTCTTGTTGTACTCGCGCTGCTGGGGAGAAATGGCTTCGGCGTTGTAGAACGCGGGGTTGAAGCCGGTCGCCTCGCGACATGCGGGACACATGTCATCCTTGTAGTCGGAAAACGGCGGAAGCTCCGCCATGAGGTCGCACGCGCGCGATTCGTAGGTCTTAAGATCGAACGCGCCGATGCAATAGCGCTGCTCAAGCTTGCGGATAGTGAACGTGCGGCCCAGCACGGGCAGACGCATCTGCACCTTCTTCTGCAGGTTGTTCACCTGAATGTACGGCCCCTGGGCATCGTACCCCAGGCCAGAAAACACCAACGTAGCGTCGGGCATAAATCGAGGCATTGAATCTCTCTTTCGTAAACGTCGGCAGCACTTTATTCCCAAGCAGCGGAAACCCTCAAGCGCAAGCGAGCTGGCATGCTTTTTCGCGCACGCCAGCCACATGCCGACATCGTCATAGTTCGAACGCAATCATAACGCAGCCCAAACCTCGCAGCCCGCTACAGCGCCTCAGCACACAAAATGAAACCGAATGAACAAAGCTCAAGGGCACTCACCAATCGGGGCGATCGTCCGATAGTATCCCTTCGGCGAATCTCAACCATTCGTTGGGACGATACACGGCAAGCGTGCCGTGATCGCACCCCACCGCCTCGCGCACCCTACAGTGCGGCGCGAGAGAGGCAATCGCCCGGGCGGATTCCTTCACGCAGCGCATCTCCCGCTCGCCGTACCAGCATTCGATGGAGGCATTCGACTGTGCAAGGGAGTCCTTGAGGCGATATGAGCCCATGTAGGTCCTGTACATCGCCTGAAGGGTTTTGCGGCGTACGCGCGGCATGTCTCGAAGATAGTGTTCTTCCATTTCGGGCGGAAACCGCATTTCCCTGGGGAAAAGCGTACGGAGAGCCCACAGCTGGAAACGGCACGCCGCTCTACTGAACATCAGCGGTCCCAACGCGGCCACGCCCAAACTGCACGCCTTTGCCATGACGGGCTGAGGGATGCACAGTGCGCCATCAATAATCGCACGTTGCGCCACGTCCGCCCGCCGACTCAGCACTTCAAGGACAATCTGCCCGCCGAGCGACACCCCGCCCAACAGAAACAACCTGCCACCACAGCTTCCATCGATGTATTCGAGAATCTTTTCGGCTTCAATCTCCGTGGAGCGGTACTCCTCGGCGAATTCTTCGCCATGCCCGTCGAGCGTCGGAAGAACCACCCGGAACCTCTTCGAAAGCATGCGGGCCTGACGCAGATAATTCCACCACGAGTTGCCTCCGCCGTGGATGAGCATCACGACGGGAGTGCTCTGGTCGCCGAATTCGTGGAACCTCATCGCTCATCCTCGCTTAAGCTCTCCTCGACTCTCGGCGGTGCAGAGATGAGGGAAAGAGAGCGCCGCTTCCTTCCTCTGGAGCAGCCGTTTCCCACATACGGCCTCAGAACTCGGGCAACGTCATCAAGCAAATCGTCATATTCCTCGTCCGTCACCCAAAGTTCAGCAGTCTGGAAAAACACCCTATCGGCAACCGCATCCGCCCCGGCGGACGCGAAATACGCGTCCAGGGTGCCCATCGAGGCGAAGTGCATCGCAGCGGAAAGGGAGCGCGCGTCCTGAGCATCGGGCGAGGTTAGGCGTGCTGATAAAATGTATGTCTTCTCCAGCGCACCGCGAACGCGCTTTACGCCCTTGACCTCTATAGCACCGCCCTCCTCGAGTGCTTTTATATGCCGATACACCGTCGCACGGGGAACGTCGTCCAAGGCTTCCGCGATGCCTTTGGCCGTGCACGCCCCCTCAAGGCGAATTTGCTGAAGCGCCCGCAGCCTCACCGGATGAAGCACCAGTTCCGAGAACTCCATATTCATTCCGCCTTCCACATTGATCTCAATTTTGAGATTAATTATATAACGAAGAGCACCTGCATCAAAGACGACACCCAGGAGCAGCCACTTCGACAACCGCTTCAAACGAATTCAAAAATCACGTTTCAAGGGACGGCGGTGCAAAACCTCAAAGCTGAACGGGATCTTTTGGACGGTCGACCAACAGAAGGCATGAAGCGTTCGCCACGAAGACCTTGGCGAACATCTGAGTTCCGCACCAAAGCGAAACCGCAGCAGTTTGACGAAATTTGTGACGAAATTTCAGGAAGAACGACTATCCGGCCCATCCCCGATGCAGAGCGGGG
>CAUWMI010000262.1:0-2803 GCA_963559755.1 uncultured Slackia sp.
TTGTATATACCTATCTGTGGCGCGCTTTTGCCGCCGATCCCGACGAGGCGTTGCTGACGGCTGTAGCTTCTGATCAGGCGCTTGAGGAGTGCGCGATTCTCGCAGGCGAAGAGTCCCGCGCAGCGCAAGAGCAGCGTGCGTTGGCATCCACGGCATCGGCACCCGATGCGCTCGAAGCGTTGAAGTCCGACTACACGAGGCTGTTCATCGGCCCCGGCAAGCTCCCCGCGCCGCCGTGGGAATCGGTGTATGTGACGGGCGAGGATTTGCTGTTCCAGCCCAGCACGCTTGAGGTGCGCGACGCATACCGCAAGGCGGGCTATCAGGCCACGGGGTATCCGCATGAGGCGGACGACCATCTTGCCACCGAGCTTGGGTTTATGGAGGCGCTTGCTAAGGACTCCCAGGCGGCTTACGAGGCGGGCGATTCCGAAAAGCTGCAGCTTCTGCTCTCGCAGCAGACGATGTTCCTCGCGCAGCATCTGAACGCCTGGCTTCCCAAGTTCGTGGAGCGTCTGCTGATCACGGAGGCACCGAAGTACGGCGAGTTCTATCCGCGTTTTGCCGCGCTTGCTCGCGAGCTGTGCGCCGCGGATTCTGCGGCGTTGGTCGAGATTGCGAACGCTTTGCATGAATAAAGGTTGACGTGCTTGCGCGAATATAGCGCGGGCACGTCTTTGCTTTTGCCGCCCTATAATGGGACTGCCCATTGCGCGACGGTCGACAAGAACGGCTGGGGTGCGCGGGCGTGAGGGCGCTTCAGATGTCGACGTGGAGCACGGGGACGAAAGCCAAGGGGGACTATGGACGCGGGCAAGATCAAACTCAAAACTAAGTTTGGCGTGCTTATCGTGGCGCTGTTCGTGGTGTCTTTGGTGGCGAGCTCGCTGTGGACTTCGTATTCCCAACGCCAGCAAACCATCAACGAGCTGCGCGAGAAGGGCCTCGTGCTTTCGCAGCAAATGACCGCCGTGTGGGATTTCATGAGCGCGAACCAGGATAGGTTTGAGGCGTCGTCGTTCTCGGAAACAGGGTCTTACCAGGGCCTTCATTGCGCTATTGCAGGCCGGTCTATCGCGCAGCTTTTCACCAATGAGTCGGGCTATGTGACGCGTTTCGTCAATTTCGACCCGCGCAACATCGAAGACACGCCCGATGAGTTTGAGGCTGCTGCGCTCGATGCCTTCTACGCCGATTCGTCGCTTACCGAGTATTACGCCGTGACCGAATATAACGGCCAGCAGGTATTTCGTTATCTTGCGCCCAT
Organism: uncultured Slackia sp.; assembly: GCA_963559755.1. Classification (GTDB taxonomy): domain Bacteria; phylum Actinomycetota; class Coriobacteriia; order Coriobacteriales; family Eggerthellaceae; genus Slackia. The sequence goes on from CAUWMI010000262.1 coordinate 1,268, forward strand.
GAAAATCGAGCGCACGTGCCTGGAGTGTCACGGTGAGCCCAAGGGCGAGATCGACATCACGGGACACCCCAAAGAGGGCTGGGAGATCGATGACATGGGCGGTGCCATAAGCATCGTCATCCCGATGGATTTGTACGTTTCCGCTGAGCAGGATAGCGTGCTGCAAAACGTGATTTTCTTCATCGCGGTTCTGGTCGCGTGCTTGCTCATTGTGTATATGACGCTATCGCACCTGGTCACCAAGCCTCTTCGCAAAATTCGCCAGGGCGTTTCCCGCATTCAGACAGGCGATTTGGACGTACGGCTTGATGGTGCGGAGTCGTCTGCCGAGATGAATACGCTTGCGGCAGAGTTCAACGACATGGCACACGAGCTGTCTGACCTCTACGAAGGGCTTGAGGCTCAGGTGGATGACCGCACCGCGCAGCTTGCCCATGCGAATGAGGTGCTTGAACGCCAGCGCGTGCAGCTCGAAGAGGCCAATGAGCTTCTGCGCAACGACAACGAATACAAATCGAACTTTCTTGCCATGATGAGCCACGAGCTGCGCACGCCGCTCACGTCGATTCTGGCGTATGCCGAGCTGCTTAATCGCGAGGGCGACCCGGTTGACGAGAAGGAGGCGGAGGCAAGTCGCGAGATCGAGGCGAACGGCCGCGTGCTGCTCGCGATGATTAACGACATCCTGGAGATTAGCCGTCTGGATGCCGGCAAGACGCAGCTTGCGCTCGAGACCGTGGATATGGGTGACGTGGTGGGCCTGGTCCAGTCGGTGGTGGGGCCGCTCGCGCGTCGTAACGGTGTGGCGTTCACCTGCGACATCGATCCTGATGTGCCGCTTATCCAGGGTGATTTCGAAAAGATTCGCCACGTGCTTGAAAACCTTTGCGGTAACGCGATGAAATTCACGCCGGAAGGCGGCGGCGTGCATCTGGTGGTGGAGCGCGATGCCGCTGCTCACGAGGTAGTTCTCAAGGTGATTGACACGGGCATTGGCATCGCCGAGAAGGACCAACAGCGCATATTCGAGAAGTTCGTGCAGGTGGATTCTTCCGTGTCGCGCAAATACAATGGCACGGGGCTGGGCCTTGCGCTTGCCAAGGAGTATGCCGAGATGCACGGCGGGTCGATTAGCGTGCAGAGCAAGCCCGGGCAAGGCAGCACGTTTACCGTACGTTTGCCGGAGGACCCGACAAGCGGTGCGGGCGCATCCGATGATTTGGCGGCTGCGCAATTCGATGACGCTTCTGTGCCTGCGCCGACGCGTGAAACGCCGGCGACGACTGGGACAGGGGCGCCTCGCGAAGAAGAGAGGTGATTTCGCATGGCGGAACCGTACAAGGTCATGCTGATTGACGACGACAAGGGCGTTCACGTGCTCATGCGCCGCATCATCGAGGATGCCGGATATAGATACTGCGCCGCCTATGATGGCGAGAGCGGTCTGAAGATGCTTGCGAGCGAGCACCCCGACTTGCTGCTTTTGGACGTGATGATGCCGGGCATGAACGGCTTCGATGTATGCACGAAGATTCG
>CAUWMI010000263.1:0-2799 GCA_963559755.1 uncultured Slackia sp.
CATGGCTTAAGGTTTGAGGCAAAACCTGTTCCGGTTTCCACCGGATTTTTGCACCTCCGCAGCTTTCCACACTCATCCACCGGTTTTCCCTCAGTTTTCCCGGATGTTTTTGATGATGATCTCAAGCTCCTCCTGAAGCTCGCGGCTTTCGCGGAGGCGGTCTTCGATCTTCTCGACCGAGTACATGACCGTGGAATGGTCGCGGTTGAACTTCTTGCCGATGTCATTGTAGGGGATGTCGAGCATCTGTCGGCACAGGTAGATGGCCACCTGGCGCGCGTACATGATGTTGCGCGAGCGCTTGGAGCCCACCAAATCAGCGTGGCTCACCTTGTAGAACTGCTCGACCTCCTTCTGGATGGCACCCACCGAGAGGCGACGCGTCATGCCCGATGAGAAGTGGTTCTCAAGCAGCAGCTTCACATCGGGCAGCGTGATGTCGGGGTTGTTGAAGTACGTGATCTGCGAAATCACTTTGGTCACGGCGCTTTTGAGTTCGCGCACGTTGGAGCTCGAGATTTCCGCTATATACATTTGTATATCTTCGGGCACGTAGAAGTCGTAGCTGTCCTCCGCGCGCTTGTACTCCTCGATAAAGCCCTTGATGATGCCCAGCTTGGTTTCCACCTCGGGCGGCTGGATGTCGAAGGTGCCGCCGGAGTTGAAACGGCTCTTGTAGCGTTCGTCGATGTCGATCATCTTGGGCGCGCGGTCGGCGGAGAGCACCACCTGGCGCCCCTGTGCGGTCAGCTTGTTGAACAGCTGAAACACGATATCCACCGTGGCGGATTTGCCCTGGAAATACTGCACGTCGTCGATGAGCAGAACGTCGGCATCGAGGTAGCGCTTTTGGAAGTTCTGGTAGCTGTCTTTGTTCTTGTCGTGCGCCGCTACGGCCGAGGTGTAGTCGGAGAGGAACTCCGACGAGTCGATGTACACCACATGCATGGTCGGGTTGGTCTCGATGATGTAGTTTTGGATGGCGCGCAGCAGGTGCGTTTTTCCCAGGCCTGACTTTCCGTAGATGAACAGGGGATTCAGGTTCGGCTTGCCCGGGGCTTCGGCCACGGCGACGGCCATGGAGTAGGCCAGTCGGTTAGAATCGCCGATGACGAAGTTCTCGAACGTGAGTGAGGAGGCAAGACCTGCGTCATCGCTGGGGCGACGGGTCTCGCGCGCCGGACGCTCGTCTTCCCTGCTCGCGCGCTCTTCGCGGGGCTGTTCCTCCGCGGCTGGCTGCGTTTGCTGGGAAACCGCGGGCCTCTGGGGAATTTCGTGCTCTTGGGCAGCGGCCGCCTGTGCGGATGCGGCTTCGGGCGCCACAGCGGCGGGCGTGCTTTGGGCCGGCGCTGAAGGGGCGGGTGCCGGGGCCGGAGCAGGTGCGGGAGCCGGCGCGGGCGCAGCTGCGGCCGTGGGGTCCACCTCGATCTCCACCAGGTACTCGATGCCGAACAGGTCGAGCAGCGCCTGCTGGATGGCGGTCAGGAAGCGCTTTTCCACCTGCATCTTGATGAACTCGGTATCAGCGGTCACGATCAGAAAGCCGTCCGATATCGCCTGCGGCTGCAGACGCCCAAAGAAGGCGTCCACCTGTACGGGGTTCACGTTGTCATACCCCTTGACCTGCGCCGTTACGCGCTGCCATGTATCGTAAAGATTGCTCGAATCCATAAGCGTCTCGAATCTCCCTCGGTGCCGCAGGGGCAATTATAGCCTCCCCGCCCGCTCCATCGTCTCGTCTGCAGCGCTTTTACGCCGTTTCCTCGTTCGCGCGCCTGCGAATGTTTTGCGCAGGCGCCATTGCGATTTCACCGCTAGAACAGCTGGTCAGCCACCTGACTGCCGAAATCGGTTAGCACGCGCATCTTGCCGGCCGACTCGATGATGCCCTGCTCCTCCAGCTTGCCGAGGATGCGGTGCACGGTCGAGGGGCTAAGCCCCAGTTCGTCCTTAATGTCGGTCAGGCGCAGTGTGTGCTCCTGCATGAAGAGGAACAGCACGTCTTTCTCGCGGTCGGTGAGCGCGGGGATGATCACGCCGCGCTTTTTCTGCGAGATGGGACGGCGGTCTTCTTCCTCGGGCGACACGCTGATGGTCACCACGGCGCCACTTTTCAGGTTGTCCTCGATGGTGATGCGGCCGTGTTTGAACGAAAGGTATTCTTTGACCAGGGGCAATCCCGACCCAACGCCACGGATGTAGCGTTTCATGGGCTCCGTCGCCGAAGAGAAGCCCGGCATCTGGGCCTTTTCTTTATGAGGAATGCCGGGGCCCTGGTCCGAGAACCGGATGGTGTTGCCGTGGTCCAGGATAGACACGATGATCTCGCGGAACTGGGCATGGATGAAGTTCTCGCTCACCTCGCGGATCGCGGTGTACGGAATGGTGCCGCCGGCCTGCTGGGCCTGGGTGTAGATGGTCGACGCGAGGGCTTCGATGAATTCCGCCGTGGTGTTTGGCGGAATCTCAGTGATACGCGGCGCGCTCATGAGGTCGTCGTAGCATGCGATGCGCGCGGATGTGAGCGCACGCGTGTAGTCGGCGCTGAGCGTAGCGTCTTGATCCGGGGCGTCTTGTGGTGTGTTTGATGTGTGTTCCAACGCTTTTCCCAAAATTTCTGGTTTTTCCAATATGGTTTTTTCTGCCGGAAAAAGGAAAAAATCTTTTCCCGAATGGATTTCTCAATTCTATAGGCGCGGCGCGAGTTTTCCAAGAGTTTTTCAACCAAACGTGGAAATTTTCATAGCTATCCACCGTAGGTTTTCCGAGTTTTCCACTTTTTATTCAAGGATTGTGGAA
>CAUWMI010000264.1:0-2798 GCA_963559755.1 uncultured Slackia sp.
TAGTGGAGCTTTGGTGCGGCCGTACGGTTGGGCCTCCGCGTTTCGGGTCGCGGAGGCCTTCTTCCGTCTGGGCCGTGGCGGCGGGGATGGCGTCGCCTCGGCCGAGGAGCGTATAGCTCCGGGAAGACGAGCGTTAGATGCTCACGCCGAACAGTGACATGAGTGCGGCACCGACGAGCCACATGAGGCAGCGTAAGGCGCCCGATCCGATGAGCCCGCCAACAAAGGCGACGGCACCCAAGGCCAGGGCGTTATCCGCCTTCTTGGTCGCGGCGATGCCGCAGACGAGCGGCGCGATGCCTCCGCATACCACCACGCCAATCCAGAACAGTGCGACTTGACTGCCCATGGCTACGCCTCCGGCGAAGCCATAGACGATGCCGAGCACCAGGGCGAGCGCGCCGCCTGCCATGGTGAGGATGCCGGCAAGCTTAACGGTCTCGACTTCTTCGTGCATGGCGGAGGCAATCAACAGGAACAACGCGGTGCCTGAAGCCGCAGCGGTGCCCATGTAGGCAAGCGGCAGGGCAACGGTGTTCCACATCGGATGGGAGGCCATCATGTAGGAGGACCCGCAGGAGAACGTGAAGGCAATCGCCAGGATGAAGCCGACGATACCCAGGACCTTGCGCACACCGGCGCCGGCCTCGCGCTTCACCAGCACGGCGTAGATGATGGCCACGACGGCGGTGATGCCCAGAAGCAAGGCCTCAAGAAAGATGCCCGGAGCAGGATGGGCGAGGGCCCCTAGTACGCGTTCGGGGTGAGACAGGTGGGTGACCGAGCAGATGCCGCCTACTGCCATCAAGACGACAGCCAGGATAGCCATGGCGAACGCTGCTTTCTTAGCGGGTGCCTTAAGCTCGGCTAGTCCTGCGCAAGCGAACAGCCATGCTCCGGCACCGGAGATGACGGTGAATAGAACGAGTGACCATTGGATTGCCATTTAGATACGCTCCTTCCATTCTCCCAAGGTGTAGATGTACTTGGTGAGGGGGTGGTTCCCTACATCCTCAAGCGTGTGGATGGCGGATTCGTCATAACGGGCGAGTTCCTTGGACGCATCGGACTCGGGATCATCGAGGTCGCCGTAGAAGCGGGCGCCCGCAGCGCAGCTCTTGACGCAGGCGGGAACTAGGCCCTGGGAGGTCAGCTGGCCGCACAGGGTGCACTTCTCCACGGTTTTAGTGTCGGGGTTCCAGTTGCGCACGCCGTAGGGGCATGCCATCATGCAGTACTTGCATCCGATGCACTTCTCGCGGTCGATGAGCACCACGCCGTTCTCGTCGCGATAGCTCGCGCCGGTGGGGCATACGTTCACGCAGGGAGCGTCCTCACACTGCTGGCACATGGAGGGCAGCTTGTAGCGGGTGATGTCAGGGTAATCGCCAAACGGCCCCACTTCGACCACCTTGTTCCAATGCTGGCCCAGGGCGATGTCATTCTCCATCTTGCAGGAAATCTCGCAGCCGTAGCATCCGGTGCATTTGTCAAGGTTGATGACGATGCAATTACGCGCCATATTCGAACACCTCCTCGGTGGGATCGCTGGGTTGCGGCAGCCACGGCGCGAAGTCCTCGGGGTTCATCCACGTACCTTCGGGGGCTCCTTCGGGGCACGGATACACCTTGACGGTGAAGCCGCGCAGCGTATAGGTGCCGTATTCGGGGTTGAACGGTGCATCGGTCTTGCTCAGCACGTTGTAGTTCATAGCCGTGAACGCAGGAGTGGGATCCTCGGCATCGAGGAACTCAGGGTTCCAGAAGCGTTCCATGTACAACACGCCCTTGGGAATGGCGGTGGTCACCTTGGCCAAGCCGCGTGTCTTGCTACGGCGCGACTCGATCCAGGTCCAGGTGCCATCCTCGATGCCGTAGGTTTCGGCATCAGCGGGGTTAATCCACAGCTCGGGTACGGGGTAGATCTCACGAAGCCACGGGATGTTGCGCAGCGTGCCATGGTGATACATCGGCAGACGACCGTTGGTGATGACCAGCGGATAGTTGGCATCGTAGCCCTCGGCTCCCTCGACGGGCGACTCGGCGGGCTCGGTGTAGTAGCACAAGGGCTCATAATCCTCGCTCGCAGGAGGCACCTCGAAGTGCTCCGCCTCGGTGCACTTCGCCCACGGGAAGCCAGTGCGCCCCAGGATAATGTTGGACTCCACGTACACCTCGAGCTTCTTGGAGGGCGTGCCGAATCCGGTGGGCTTACCAGAGGCGGGGTCCTCCTGCAGGTATACGCCGTAGGTGCGGTATTCCTCGGGGGTGGCCCACTGGATGACGCCCTGCTCGCACATCTCGTCCCACGTCATATCGAGTTTGTTGATGTGCATGAGCTGCTTTTCATATTCGTTCTTGTAGAACGGAGTGGAGAAGCACTGCTCGGCATCGAAGGCGCGTGCAACATCCTTGTTGCCCAACTCCACGCAGCGCTGCAAGATGTTGGTCCAGATGATGCCCTCCTCAACCGTCTCGAACAGGTGCGTGACGGCCTGGCGCACGACGATAGTGTTGAGCTGCGGAATGGGCAGGTTCGTTTCCAGCCATTCGGTGCAGGGGAGCAGCAGGTCGGCGTACATGCGGGAGAAGGCGGTGGGGTACATGTGGATATGCACGATGTAGTCAACGGGCTTGGTTACCTCTTCGAGTTGCAGCGAGTTGCCCAGTACGGCATGCTTGTTGCCCGAACGATCGATCCACATATGAATCTGGTAAGGGTCGCCATCCTTCATCATCTTCATGACATCGGGAATGAAGCCCATGTCCCAACTCATAAGGCCCTTATGCTCGATGTA
>CAUWMI010000265.1:0-2709 GCA_963559755.1 uncultured Slackia sp.
CACTGCGCGCACTTCGCATATGTAAAATACGCGCAGTGGCCCGTGAACGCCCAACAATCATGCAGCGTCCACACCACCTCGCAGCCATGCGATGCGAGCCACTCAAACAGCATTTCGATATTCACATAGTAGCCATGAAGATTGTGGAGATGCACAGTATCGGGATTAATCTCATCCAGCTTGGAAAGAAGCCTTTTGGTCGCGGCTTTTGAATGAAAGCCCGCTCGTCCATCAATGCGCGTCCGCAGAACGTCAAGATAGAATCCAATCCGGCTGCCAAAATTGAATTCGTGCTCGTTCTGGGCAGCGCGGCCACGTCCCCACATAGCCCAGCATTCGTCACCCATGGCCTCACGTTCCTTCTTGATTTGGAACATGATGCCACCGGTAGAGCCGTTTGGAACACTGTTTATCAGAACATACTTCATGCAGCTATTGCTTCCTCCACACTATCTTGTCTACGATGCCCGTGTAGGACTGGATGATCTTGACCACCTTAGTGGACACGTTCTCATCCGCGTAGTCGGGCACGGGGATGCCGCAGTCGCCGTCCTCCTCGAGAGCCACCGCCGTGCGCACCGCCTGCAGCAGTCCCTTCTCGGAGATGCCCGCCAGCGTGAAGCACGCCTTGTCAAGCGCCTCGGGGCGCTCCGTGGAGGTGCGGATGCACACCGCCGGGAACGGACGGCCGATGGACGCGAAGAAGCTCGACTCCTCGGGAAGCGTACCCGAGTCGCTCACCACGCAGTACGCGTTCATCTGCAGACAGTTGTAGTCGTGGAATCCCATAGGCTCGTGCATGCGCACCAGCGGATGCAGCTCGAAGCCGGTCGATTCCAGGCGCTTGCGGCTGCGCGGATGGCAGCTGTACAGGATGGGCTTCCCGTATTCCTCGGCGAGGCGGTTGATCGCGCCGAACAGCGAGCGGAAGTTCTCGTCGGTGTCGATGTTCTCCTCGCGGTGGGCGGAGAGCAGGAAGTAGCCCTTGGGCGCAAGCTCCAGCTCCCCCAGCACGCCGGACGATTCGATCTGCGGGAGGTTCGCGCGCAGCACCTCGGCCATGGGTGAGCCCGTCACGTAGGTGCGCTCGCGCGGCAAGCCGCATTCCGCCAGGTAGCGGCGCGCGTGCTCGGAGTACGCGAGGTTCACGTCGGAGATGATGTCCACAATGCGGCGGTTGGTCTCCTCGGGCAGGCACTCGTCCTTGCAGCGGTTGCCGGCCTCCATGTGGAAGATGGGGATGTGCAGGCGCTTCGCCGGGATGGCCGATAGGCACGAGTTGGTGTCGCCCAGGATGAGCAGCGCATCGGGCCTCACCTGGGCCATGAGCTTGTAGGACGCGGCGATGATGTTGCCGATGGTCTCGCCCAGGTCGTCGCCGACGGCATTCATGTACACATCCGGATCGTCCAGCAACAGGTCGCGGAAGAAGATCCCGTTGAGCGTGTAGTCGTAGTTCTGTCCGGTATGGGCCAGCAGACAATCGAAATGCCTGCGGCATTTCTTGATGACCTCCGACAGGCGAATAATCTCCGGGCGCGTGCCCACAATGATGAGGAGCTTGAGACAACCGTCGTTCGCAAATTGAATATCGGAATAGTCCTTGCCCATATGGCTAGACCTCCTCATAGTAGGTATCAGGGTTTTCCGGATCAAAAGCTTCGTTTGCCCACATCACCGTAACCAAATCATGATTATCGGATAAATTGGTTATCGAATGTGTGTAACCGGGAATCATTTCCACCACTTCAGGATTATCGCCGCTCACGCGGTATTCAACAACGGGATACTGATTGCCTACGGCATCCACGCCGACCTTTCTCAGCTTGATAGAAGCCTCGCCCGACACAACCAGAAACTTTTCCCATTTGGAATGATGCCAATGATTGCCCTTCGTAATTCCGGGCTTCGATACATTAATAGATACTTGGCCACGCTCAGACGTACGGAGAAACTCCGTGAAACTGCCGCGATCATCTACGTTTGCACGCAGGGCGTATGAGAATGACTCGTTATCATAGTAGCTAAGAAACGTAGAATGTAGTTTCTTGGAAAACGAATCTTCGGCCAAATCAGGAACTTCCAGATTGGTGCGACTTTCCTTGAATTCCCGCAACAACGCCACAATCTCGCCGAGGGTCACATGATTGGCACCGGGGACATAGCAGAATTTGCCTTCAGCATTAGACCTGCATTCGGAACCCTCGAAATCGCAGCGATGCTCGTTGCCGAGCAGAGCGCCCAACATCTCCTCAACTAAATCATCAATATAGAGTAGTTCGAGCTCCACCGATGAATCATTCACATGGAATTCTTTATCATTTGCAATCGCATCGCAGAATGTCGCCACCGCGGAATTGTAATTTGGGCGGCACCATTTTCCATACAGGTTGGGGAATCTGTACACCAGCGCCTTCGCGCCAGTGCGGTCGGCATAATCAAAAAACAAATTCTCGCCGGCAAGCTTTGATTTGCCGTATTCGCTCCCGACATAGCGCCCTTCAAGGGTCGCTTGAACACTCGAGGCCAACATAACAGGGCAATTGTTCTTATGGAATTCCAGCAAATCAAGCAGGTCTTCCCCGAAGCCAAAGTTGCCTTCCATGAATTCCGCGCTATCCTTCGGACGATTCACTCCCGCAAGATTGAATACGAAATCCGCCTCATCGCAATACAGCGAAAGTTCTTCCTGCGTTCCGTCCCTGTCGT
>CAUWMI010000266.1:0-2707 GCA_963559755.1 uncultured Slackia sp.
TCTTCTACCCTCCCCTGCATATAATACCCAATCGATTTTATTGAACCCGTATCAAGCATGCCTAAAATCAAATTCCTTCAATCGCTATCAGGGGTTTTGCAAAAATCATTACTTTCTATCGATGCCTTCCGTCTGGATTTACGCACTTCTATCGATGCGTCATGCACGATTTCGAAGCACCATACGGCCAGACGACATAAGTCGTTGTACTCGACACAAGGAGGGAATTATGGCTAAGACAATCGATAGGCGCAGCTTCCTCAAAGGCGCATTGGCAACCGGGGCGGCAGCGGGAACGATATCGCTCATGGGATGCTCGTCGCCCTCTACCGCCGAATCGGCCCAATCGGATTCAGCCGCTCCCGACGGCGCTCAAGCAGCACGCAGCTGGGAAGTCGTCCCTGACCCCATCTCTGACGATCAGATCTCCGAAACGGTCGATGTCGATGTCGTAGTCGTCGGCGCCGGCATGTCAGGCATGTCGGCATTCATGCATGCCGCAGAGGCAGGCGCTAAGACCGTCATCATCGAAAAGCTTGACACCTACCACGGACGCGGTCTTGATTTTGCGGCAATCGGCACAAAAATCCAAAATGAGGCTGGAATCAAAATCAATAAGGGGCAGCTTGTTAACGACTTGGTGAAAGCTTCCGGCTATAAGGCGAACGGAAAACTCATCAAGCTCTGGGCCGACCATTCCGGTGAAGTGTTTGACCGCTTAATCGATATGACTGTTGCCGACGGCGGAGAGGTCACACTGGGGAGCGGATCTTCCGCATCCGCAGACGCTGAGGATTTTGCTACCAGAACGTACCCCACCGACCATATGTTCGGCGCACTCGTTGAGGGGTCCATGAACCTAATCGGCCGCATGGAAAAAGCCGGTCAGGAAGCGGGAGGAGAATCTCGTTATAACACGAAGGCGGAACAGCTCATCACTGATGATTCTGGAGCAGTGGTGGGAGTTATCGCCTCAAACGGCGATTCTTACATCAAGTTCAATGCAGCAAAAGGCGTCATCCTTGCAACGGGCGATTACCATAACAATCCCGAAATGGTGGCCGAATGGTGCCCGCTTATCCAAAACGCTGAGGGAAGCGTCTATCCCGAGGTCGATGCTAACACTGGCGATGGCATTAATATGGCCCTATGGGCAGGTGGAACCGTTCAGCTAAGCGATCACGCAGCAATGGTGCACCCCATCTTTGGCGGAGGCGCCATGAGTGCGGCATCCTATATGAAAGTCAATGCCGACGGTCAACGATTCTGCAACGAAAACACCTCGTTACCCGGCATCTCCAACATGTATATGACCAATGGCGGTAAAGTCTGGGCCATCTTTGATTCCGACTATGAGGCGCAGATGCCCAAGATGTCGCCGCTCAGCAACTATAACAACAATACTGCAGGCCCGCTCACCAAGTACTTCAGCGACGGAACGATGGATCCCGCCAACCCCGGAAGCCCCACCGAAGTCGTTAATCTCTGCATGGAAGAAGGAACCACCACCGAGGCAAATTCTATTGAGGAACTCGCCGAGGCGATTGGAGTGCCCGCAGACGCGCTGGTAGCAACGGTTGATCGCTACAACGAACTTGTCGACCTAGGCGTCGACGAGGACTTCGGCAAGGACGTCGCCGACCTTCAGCCTATCAAGAAGGCGCCATTCTATGCATCTCAACTGACCGCCAAGATTCTATGCGTAGCCTCGGGACTCAACGTCGACAGCCAGATGCGCGTACTCAATGCCGACAACCAGCCGTTGGGAGGCTTGTATGCCGTAGGCAATGTCATGGGCAACTTCTTCGCTAATGACTATCCCATCTGCGCACCCGGCCTGAGCCATGGTCGCTGTCTCACGCTTGGCGCGCTTATCGGCGAAGCAGTCGCCACGGGGACTGAGCTCGCATAGCACGCTAGGCACCAGAACATCCCAGTTTGCCCGGCGCACTCCCTCCCCTTAGCGCCATTGGCAAGGAAAGGCCCGACTGTTGTCGGGCCTTTCATACTTTACCGGGCCTTTCTTATTCCGTCGGTTCGCAGGCGCTTTTGTACGCCTCGTATAGATCGGGCGCCACTTTCTTCTGGCTTACCGGCCTGAAATCGCTCGCGCGCACCAGGCAATGCTCCGACATACCGGCCACGCAGGGCTTATCCTCACCCGGCGTCTGCCCCTCTTTGTACACTTCGTACGCATAGGTCGTTTTCACGGGCGTGACCTTGACCACCTTCGTGCGCACGATGGCAACATCCCCGTACGTAAGCGACTCGCCATACGAAAGATGCACGTCGAGAACAGGGCTCATATACCCCGCCTCCTCGAGCTTGGCGTAAGGAAAGCCGAGCTTTTCGAGAAATTCCGTACGCGCCTCCTCGAAATACAGCAAATAGTTCGCGTGGTACACCACACCCATCTTGTCGGTCTCGGCGTAGCGGACCCTGATCCTGGTTTCTCCTACCATCGCGCTCCTCCTGGCTTTCCGCCCTCCAGCTTGTTCATACGTTATGCAGTTGATGATAGCATTCGGCATGGATTCAAGCCCAAAACGCCACGAATTCCATTTTGTGCGCGGCATCGGCAAAGTATTAACTCTATGAATAGTCGGAATCCTCCCAAGAACGAAGCGCATAAAGCATATTTCGGACTTTCCAGCGTAGAAATATGCGGTGGCCGTGCTTGCGCGACGCAAATGACCCCAATAAAGCA
>CAUWMI010000267.1:0-2698 GCA_963559755.1 uncultured Slackia sp.
GAGACGAGACCAGAGAGCGCGGGATAGGCCTTGTCCCGCGCTCTTTTTTGTTTCCGGATTGGGCCGGGCCTCTCTCCCTTCGTGCCCTTAAACTTAAACCGACGCGGCTGTAGGCCCCGATGCTTTCTCAGAGCCTACAGCAACTTCGCTATATGATCGATACGACGCTGAATGCCTTCGCAAATGAAATCAACGCGCGATTCCAGGGCCGCGTTTTGGGACAGGATTCCCCTCGCCTCTTCGACAAACCCGTCCAACGCCGCCAGATTGAACCACGAGTAGTCGTTCACGAGTCGCAGCTGCCTATTGGCATCTTCGAAAAACGGTTTCGTCCTGAAGGCAAAATTCTTCGTTTTCACAGCGCCTTCTGTCGCTTCGCACCACAAGCTATTCCCTGAGTCGAATATTGGCGCCGGACGGCATTCAAGTGTCTCCACGTTGCGAATCAGTCCGAAATTGCGCCAATGTCTATCGGCGTTTGCAATGATATCGTCGCAAACGATCGTCTTCGAGAGCGCAAGCTCCGCATCCTCCACGCCTAAGGCAGCACAGCACTCGATATAGTGCTGATAGTCATTTCGATGGTTGGGCTTGCGCATCACGTCGCGTACATAATACGCAGGGATAAACTCCTCGTCAGAGTGCACAAAGCACGCCGATGCGCACACGACCTCTCCGCCCATGCGAGCAAGGCGATACGGAACAAACTCTCCCTGGCTGAGAAGCCTTGTGTGCAACGCCGTTGCGATTGCCTCGTTATAAGGCTCCTGCCCCAACACGGTGCCGCCTTTGAGAAGCGTCCGAACCCCGTCAATGCACACCCACCGCTTTGAAAGCATGCCCTCAGACGTGTTGTCGGGCGAATCAAGACCCACCTCTGCCAACCAGTCGGTTGAATTGGTCGAATCGGGCAACTCCTCGAAATCGTTTTCGAAATAGTTCACGTCTGACCAGGAGATATCAGGACCGAACGTCGGCTTAATCCAGTATTGGTCGGAGAGCGAAAGCCCCAGACTTTTAAAGGGGATCTGCGACGGCTCAGCGAATCCCAGCTCACCTAACTTTTTGTCGATGCCGTCTCGATAGTCGGGAATCGAACGATGAGCCCACCAGAACGCCAAAGCGCTCCTGGATACAGACTTGCCCCGCGGCGAGATGAGTCCCAGCGGAGCGCGCGATGCGTCTTGGATGTCACCCGCCTCGACGAAGGTATTCCGCGCTGCATTGTATTTGAACGACAGAATCGGATGATTGCGGTTCATCAGGATGTATTCTTGGATATCAGCCCCCGGCATCCGCTGCTTCGAAGGACGACCGGCGCGCGGAGCGCTTTGCATGCGGGCGCGAACGCTTGCGTCGTCGACAAGCCAGACGCTACCCACCTTTTCGGCAGCGAGAACACCCGAATGAATCAATTGATACATTCGGGTGCGACTAACCCCTAAAAGCTTCATCGCCTCTTCGACAGTGAGGTTGAACATTCACGCCACCTCCTTTTGCTACAACGTGTTGCAGCGTTAAACCTGCGAATAAAAACAGTATTTATTATAGTAGCGAAAATGAGAAAAACCTGCGATTGAACGCAGGTTTTTTTCTCGAGAGAAATGCATTTAGTCGACGAGGTCGCAACTGTACTGTAGACCTAACCGCCCGGCAACACCGAACCGTCGGACAACCCCGAACCGTCAGGCACTCTCAAACGACCAGGCATCCTTGATAGAGCCCTGCCTCCGTGCGAACCTTACAGTTCCACGCCCAGTTCGGCCTTCACCAGGTCGAATGCGGCGGCAATGGCCTTGTCCATGTCGTAGTATTTGTAGCCGCCCAGACGCCCCGCGAACACCACGTCGCCTTCCTCGGCGGCAAGCTCGGCGTACTTGGCGTAGAGCGCCTCGTTCTTGGCGTCGTTGAGCGGGTAATACGGCTCGTCGCCCGGCTTCCAATCGGCGGGATATTCACGCGTAATCACGGTCTTGGGGAGCGGCTGGCCGTCAGCGCCCAAACCGAATTCGAAGTGCTTGTGCTCGATGATGCGTGTCCAGGGCACTTCTCGCTCGTTGTAGTTCACAACGGCCACGCCCTGGTGGTCGGCCTCGTCCAGGAGCTCGCTCTCAAAGCGCAAGGACCGCCATTCGAGCTCGCCCAGCTTGAAGTCGTAGAACGCGTCGATGGGCCCGCAGTAGATGGTGCGCGCCGCGATGTCGGGCTCGCCCGCCACCAGGTCCTTGTACTCCACGCCCAGGCGCACCTCCACGCCCTCGAGCATGCGCTCCACCATCTTAGTGTAGCCGCCCACGGGAATGCCCTGGTAGCGGTCGTTGAAGTAGTTGTTGTCGTAGGTGAAGCGGCACGGCAGGCGCTTGATGATGGACGCCGGCAGCTCCTTGCAGTCGCGGCCCCACTGCTTTTCGGTGTAGCCTTTGACCAGCTTCTCAAAGATATCGCGGCCCACAAGCGAGAGCGCCTGCTCTTCCAGGTTGCTCGGCTCGCCGATGCCCTCGGCGGCAATCTGCTCGGCGATCTTGGCGCGCGCCTGCTCGGGCGTCACCACGCCGGGCCACATCTTGGCGAAGGTGTTCATGTTGAACGGCATGTTGTACACCTCGCCCTTGTAGTAGGCTATTGGGGAGTTCACGAAGTTGTTGAACTCGGCAAAACCGTTCACGTAATTCCACACATTCTTAAGCGACGTGTGGAA
>CAUWMI010000268.1:0-2678 GCA_963559755.1 uncultured Slackia sp.
GACGGCATGGAGGTCACCCAGTACACCTACTTCCAGCAGGTGGGCGGCATCGAGGTGGACCCCGTTCCCGTGGAGATCACCTACGGCCTGGAGCGTCTGGCCATGTACGTGCAGAACGTGACCTCTGTGTATGACCTGGTGTGGAGCTATCTGCCCGACGGCACGCCCATGACCTACGGCGACGTGTTTCTCGAGAACGAGCGTGAGTTCAGTGCATACAACTTTGAGGTTGCCGATGTGCCCATGATGCGTCAGAAGTTCGACGACTACGAGCGCGAGTGCCACTCCTGCCTCGAGGCCAAGCTGCCGCTTCCCGCCTATGACTGCGTGATGAAGTGCAGCCATGCGTTCAACCTGCTCGATGCTCGCGGCGCTCTTTCGGCGGTCGAGCGCGCTAACTACATCCTTCGCGTGCGCGCCGTCGCTAAGGCGTGCTGCGAGGCATATCTCGCGGAGGTCGCCGGTGTAGACGATTCGGAAGGGGAGGTTGCCTAACATGGCAGAAACCCGTAGTTTTCTCTTTGAGATCGGCACGGAGGAGATGCCCTCGGCGCCCCTTATGAACGCCGTGAAACAGCTCCCCAAGCTCATGACCGCTGGCCTCGATGCGGCCGGCCTTGCCCATGGCGATGTGCGCGTAGTTTCCACCCCGCGCCGCCTTGCCGTGCTCTCCACGGTGGCCACCCAGACCGAAGCGGTGCACGAGGTCAAGCGCGGCCCGGCGGCGAACATCGCATTCGATGCCGACGGCAACCCCACCAAGGCGGCCGAAGGCTTCGCGCGCAAGTGCGGCCTCGCTGCCACCGAGCTCGTCCGCCGCGAAGACACCGATGGGCGCGAGTACGTGTTCGCCGAGAAGGACATTCCGGCGGCTCCCGCGGTGCCTCTGCTCTCCGCCATTTGTCACGACGTGATCGCCAAGCTCGAGTGGCCCAACTATCGCAGCCAGCGCTGGGGCTCCTCGCATGACACCTTCGTGCGCCCCATCAGGTGGATTTGCGCGCTTCTGGGCGAGGAGATCATCCCCGTCCAGTATGCTGATGTGACCTCGGGCAACACCACGCGCGGCCATCGCGTGCTGGGCGCGGGCGATCATGTGGTTGCCAACCCTGATGTGTACGACCAGGTGCTTGAGGGCTCGGGCGTTCTCACCGAGGAGCGCCGCCGTGAGGTGATTGCCGAGGGCATCAAGCGCATCGAGGAGGAGCGCGGCGGGGCCCATGTGGATACGCCTGCTAAGGTGCTCAACGAGGTGGTCAACCTCTGCGAGTGGCCGAGCGTTCTGGTGGGCACCTTCGACGAGGTGTTCCTGGGCGTTCCGCATGAGATCATCTGCGAATCCATGCTGTCCAACCAGCGTTATTTCCCCATCTATGACAAAGACGGCAATCTGACGCGCGAGTTTGTCGTCGTGGGCAACGGCCGCCCCGAGTGCGCCGCCGCGATTATCGACGGCAACGAGCGCGTGGTGCGCGCCCGCCTCTACGACGCCAAGTTCTTCTACGACGAGGATCTCAAGGTGCCGCTGGAGGAGTTCCGCAGCCGCCTGGTCGAGGTCGCCTTCCAGGAGAAGCTCGGCAGCGTGCTGCAGAAGTCTGAGCGCATCGAGAAGCTTGCTGCGGCCATCGCCGAGGAAGCTGCTCTTGACGCACAGACCGCTGAAGACGCCCGTCGTGCGGCGCATCTTGCCAAGGCCGACCTCGTGTCCTCCGCGGTCATCGAGTTCACGAGCCAGCAGGGCGTGATGGGCGGCTACTACGCCAAGGCTGCCGGTGAGAATGACCAGGTGGCTGCCGCCATTCGCGATCATTACCGCCCGCGCTTCGCCGGCGACGAGCTGCCCGAGGGCGATGCCGGCTGCGTGGTCGCCGTGGCCGACAAGCTGGACACCATTGCCGGCATGTTCGCTATCGACGAGCCTCCTACCGGTTCGAAGGACCCCTTCGCCCTGCGCCGCAGCGCCATCGGCGTGCTGAATATCCTGCGTGAGCGTCTGGGCTGCGGCTACGAGGCCATCGTTCACGCGGCCCTCAAGCTTTACGCCGAACAGGGCCTTGCCTTCGACGAGGATGCCGTGACCGATGCCGTGTGCGTATTCATCCACGGCCGTATGGAGCAGATGGCTCGCGATGAGGGCCTTGCCGCCGATACGGTTGCGTCGGTTTCGGCTGGCAGCATCACGGTGCCCACCGACTTCTTCAGCCTCGCCCATGCGCTGCAGGACGCTCGCGCCAACGACGCGGAGACGTTCGACAACCTGGCCACCGCTTACGCGCGCGCCAATAACCTGCGCGATGCTGCCCTGGGAAGCGAGGTCGAAGAGTCGCTGATCAACGAGGTGGAGCATGCGCTCTTCTGCGCCGTCAACCAGGCCGAGCGCCGCGTGGAGCGTGCGCTGTTCGAGGGCGATTTCAGCGGCGTGATTGCCGAGCTCGCCTCGCTGCGCAAGCCGGTCGACCTGTTCTTCGACCGCGTGAAGGTCATGGATGATGACCCCGCGCTGCGCGACAACCGCCTGCGCCTGCTCAACCGCTTTGTGGGCGTGTTCGCAAGCGTCGCCGACTTCAGCGTTATGGCCAAGTAGGCCGTTCCGCCTACGCATTCGTGCGACATGCACCTGCAACCTGTACAATACGGTTGAACCGTGAAGGCCCGCTTTCCGGCGGGCCTTTATCTTT
>CAUWMI010000269.1:0-2651 GCA_963559755.1 uncultured Slackia sp.
GCTCGCTTCCGAACTCGTGGACGGTGCCCTGGGCGTCGGTCCAGGTCCAGGTGTAATCGCCAGGAAGCTGCTTAAGCGTATCGGCGGAAATCGTGCCGTCCTCGCCGGCAACCGTGGCCAGCGTGGTGTTGTCGAACTTGAAGGCCACATCGATCTGGTCTGCCGGCTCTTCGGCCTGGTTGGCAACGCCGGTCACCGTGCAGCTCTCGGTGAAGATATAGTTCGCCAGAAGCTCGCTTCCGAACTCGTGGACGGTGCCCTGGGCGTCGGTCCAGGTCCAGGTGTAGTTCTCAGGAAGCTGAGACACGATGTCGGAAGAGATCTTTCCGTCCTCGCCGGCAACCGTGGCCAGCGTGGTGTTGTCGAACTCGAAGGTCACATCGAGCTGCTGAGCAGGCTCCTCAATCTCCTGAGCAACGCCGGTCACCGTGCAGCTCTCGGTGAAGATGTAGCCTGCGAGCTGATCGCTGCCGAACTCGTGGACGGTGCCCTGGGCGTCGGTCCAGGACCAGGTGTAGTTCTCGGGAAGGCCGAGCCCCGCGGCGTCCACGTTGCCGTTTTCGTCAGCGACGGTAGCAACCGCGGTGCCGTCGTACTCAAAGGTCACATTGATCTGCTCAACGGGATCCTCAGACTCAATCTGCTTCCACTGGGCAACGTAGGTAACATCGCCTTCCTCAAGATCATATTTCTGATAGCCGACTGCCTGAGAAGTGAGAAGAGGAATATCCGTGTTTCCGTTGCGCGCCCAGCCTAAGAACTCATAGCCCTCGCAAGCCGGATCGCTCGGCGCGGTAATGTAGCCAGACTCGGAAGATTCCACGGAGTAATTTTCGCTCGTTCCCGTGGCACCCTCAGGGTAGTTCATGTCAAAAGAGACCGTAACGGTGCTCTTCTCAGGCGTCGAAACGAACTCGTAGATATTGATTTCGTAGTATCCGACACCACCATTGACATAATCAGGCTGGGTGCCACCAAATTTAGCATTCTCGACATCCATCGGGGTCGCGTTGGAAGATCCCGGCTCGAACATCGTCCATGATGCATCCGAGTACTCCGGATACGCCGAAACGAGCTGATTAACGTAATCCTTAACGGGAGAAAGAACGGCAAAGTTGGACAAGCTAAAAGCAGCATCCCCCTTAACCGTATCAATGAGATTGCCATCCGCATCGTGGAAGTTGACAGTGAAGTGTTTCTTGTTGCAAATTACAATATTCGCTGCCTCTGCTTCCTGGCCTGCGCCTTTCTGCTCCTGCACCGCGCCCTGATCATCGGCAAATGCCATGTGCAGGCACCGCGACAGGAGTCAGAGCCAGAACCGCGCTCAGGCCGGCTGCGACCACAGCGTTTTTCCTGGTGAATTCCATTCCTGCTTTCATCTCCTCAACTCTCTAAAAGCCACACCTTGGGTTGAGCATCGGCTCTCACCCTCTGACAACGCGGCCGCAGCACAACCACGCTTTCAGCTGTTTATCGAGCGAAGTGAGCAGACGACGTACACCGCCAGCTGCAATCGGCTTTTGCGGCAAAGGCTGCATGCCTTCCACAAAAGCCGACCTTTTTGGCAGTCTTATTAGAAATATTTACATTTAATCGGTTAATGGCTTTTCGATCCTATAGGTCGCGGACGTCCTCATTGAGCCACTTGTCGAACGTTCCGCGCGAAACTCCCAGCAATTGAGCTGCATCGCCTTTAGATATTTCCTCCCTTTTGAACTGACCTACCACTTCACCGTAGATTTGAGGCCTAGGGATGCGGGGACGACCGAAGCGTTTGCCCCGCGCACGCGCCGCGGCTATGCCTTGAGCTTGACGTTGTTTGATGTTCTCACGCTCCACCTGGGCTACGTAGGAAAGAAGCTGTAGCATGATGTCCGAGATAAATACGCCCGTGACGCCCTGCACGAGTTCGTTACTTGCCCGCGTATCAAGAAGCGGCATATCAATCACCACGATGTCCACCCGCTTGTGATGCACCAGATAGCGCCATTGCTCAAGAATCTCTTCGTAGTTGCGACCTAGTCGGTCAACGCTCATTACAACGAGCACATCTCCTGCGGCAAGGCGGTTTTGCAAGGTTTTGTACCGCGGCCTTTCGAAGTTTGCCCCCGAGGCTTTATCGGCATAAATGTGCCGTTCCTTAACAGGGAAGTTCCTCAAAGCGTCTAACTGTCTATCAAGGTTCTGATCCCTGCTTGATACACGTGCATACCCATATATAGTCATGGCACACCTCCACTGCTTGAACGGTACGTTGTCGCTCAATCATGGTGCGAAGCCATGGACCTTCGCCTTTCATGGGTCAAATAGTACGAAATCCATCGCAATTCGCTACAGATGGCCTAACAATCGTACATGCAAGCGTCTATCCGCGCTCCCCATGCGGTTCCCCGAGTAGTCGATGGCGGGCACGATTACCCTTACGCCCATCCGTGCCCCATGCGATTTCACAAATACACAGAAGCCGTTCCCGTGAACGGCTTCCAGCAATAACGCGAACATCGTGCATGCACGGCGAAGGGTGTCGCCCCTCGCCTGAAATACAGAACGGACGCACTTCACTCGCGCTTTTTGCCACGCATGGCCAATCAAATAAAACGCCGGCACTGTAGCCGGCGCAAGCTTGCACATGAAAAGAGGCCGCCCAT
>CAUWMI010000270.1:0-2636 GCA_963559755.1 uncultured Slackia sp.
GTTGCCGGTGCCCTTGAACTCCTCGAAGATGACCTCGTCCATCTTGGAGCCGGTCTCGATCAGGGCCGATGCCAGAATGGTGAGGCTGCCGCCGCCTTCGATGTTGCGGGCGGCGCCCAGGAAGCGCTTGGGCGGGTAGAGCGCCGTAGAATCCACGCCGCCGGAGAGGATGCGGCCGCTTGCGGGCTGCGCCAGGTTGTAGGCGCGTGCCAGACGCGTGAGGCTATCCAGCAGCACCACGACATCTTGCCCAAGCTCCACCAGGCGCTTCGCGCGCTCGATGACCAGCTCGGATACGGCGATATGGTTCTCAGTGGGCATGTCGAACGTGGACGCGATAACCTCGCCCTTGATGGAGCGCTGCATGTCGGTCACTTCTTCGGGGCGCTCGTCCACGAGCAGGCACATCAGGTGCACCTCGGGATTGTTGACTGTGATGGCGGCCGCGATGTCTTTCAGCACGGTGGTCTTACCGGCCTTGGGCGGGCTTACGATCAGGCCACGCTGGCCCTTGCCGATGGGCGACACCAGGTCAATCACGCGGGCCGTAATGGTGCTGCGGCCGTGCTCCATGGTCAGGCATTCGTCGGGGAATACCGGGGTGAGGTCGCCAAAACGCACGCGCTGACCGAGCTGGTCGACCGCGATGCTGTTAACGGTGCTCACCTGCTGGAGCGCCGCGTACTTCTCGTTGTCTCGCTTGGGGCGCGTCTGGCCGGCGACCATGTCGCCCTTGCGCAGGTTGTTGCGGCGGATGGTGGCGAGCCCCACGTACACGTCGTTCTCGCTGGGCAGATAGCCCTTGGTGCGCAGGAAGCCGTAGCCATCCTGCATGATGTCGAGGATGCCCTCGACCTCGATGAAGCCCTCGGCGCGCACCGATGCCTCGAAGACCTTGTCAACCAGCTCGGCCTTCTTCAGGCCCGTGGCGTCCACGCCCAGCTCGGCGGCCTTCGCACGGAGCTCCGCCACCTTGAGCTTGGCGAGATCTTCCATGGTGGTCTTGGGAGCGATGGGCTCGCGGCCGTTGTGCTGACGGCGCTGGCGGCGCTGCGCGTGCTGATCGGCATGGTTCTGCTGCTTGCCGTTCTGCTGCTTGTTTGCGGCGCGGCGATCGCGCTGGTTCTGGCGATCCTGACGGTCGGCGCGGTTGCGCTTCTCGTAGCGGTCGGATTTGGCGTAGGAATCGCCCTTGGACTCGCGCTCTTCGCGCTGGCGACGCGGGCGCCTTGCCACAGCTTCGCCCTCCTCCGCCTGAGCGGCATCAGCCGGGGCGTGGGCAGTGGCAGGCTCGGATGCTTCGGATGCCTCTGCGCCCTCAGCGGCCTCCTCGCGCGCCGCATGCACTGCGACGGACTTGCGCGGACGGCCAGGGCGGCGCTTGGGCTTTTCCTCGGCAGGTGCCTCAGCGGAATCCTCGTGCGTAGCATCACCGGACGCGGCATCAGCCTCAGCGGCCTCGGATGCCTCCACCATGGCGCGCAGCCTGGTGGAGCGGCCGGGGCGCTTGCGGGGCTCCTCGGCGGAGGCGTTCTTGTCTGCCGAAGTAGGCGCATCCTGGGAAGCCTCAACAGCAGCTGCAGCCTCAGGCTCGGCCTTTGCTGCGTTCTTACGCGGGCGGCCCGGCTTGCGCTTGGGCTTGGCCTCCGCGGGTGCCTCCGCATCGGCGGGCGCGACGGCAGGAGCATCAGCCTGTGCAGGCGCACCGGCAGGTGCCTCGTCGGTGCGAACCTTGCGAGGACGGCCGGGGCGGCGCTTGGGCTTAGCCTCCGCAGGCGCGTCGGTAGCGGAAGCCTCGGGCACAGCAGCCGCGGCGGGCGCTTCGGAGGCGGCATCAGCAGAAGCAGTCTTGCGCGTGCGGCGAACCGTACGCTTCTTGGGGGCCTCTTCCGCCTGGGCGGCAGGGGCAGATGCGGCAGAAGCCTGTGCCGAACCCATCTCGGAGTTATTGTTCATTTCGTCGGAACTCATGCGTTAGCGACCTTTTCCCAATCCTTCAGAAACGCCTCGAGGCCGCGGTCGGTCAGCGGATGCTGGACCATCTTCTTCAGCACGGCGAAGGGCACGGTTGCGATGTCGGCACCCATGAGCGCGGCCTGGGTCACATGGTTGGCGCTGCGCACGGAGGCGGCGATGATCTCAACCTGCTCGCCGTTCACGGTGTTCTCGGAGTAATCGTAATTGTTGATGGCGGTGACCACATCCTCGAGCTGCGCGAGGCCGTTCTCGGAGATGTCATCGAAGCGGCCCACGAACGGAGAGATGTAGCGGGCGCCGGCACGGGCGGCCAGAATGGCCTGCGGCACGCTGAAGCACAGCGTCATGTTCACGCGAATGCCCTCGTCAGCGAGCTGACGGCAAGCGGCCAGGCCCTCCACCATCGTGGGGATCTTCACAACCACGTTGGGGGCGATGGCGGCCAGCTCGCGGCCGTCGCGCACAATCTCATCGCGGGTCATGGCAACGCTCTCGGCGCTCACCGGGCCGTCCACAATCTCGCAGATACGCGCGATATGGTTGTGGAAATCGGCCAGCTTGCCGCCGATGCGCGAGTACAGCGTGGGGTTGGTGGTCACGCCGGCCAGGGCGCCCCAGCTTGCCGCCTCTTTGATCTCGTCAAGATCAGCGGTGTCCAG
>CAUWMI010000271.1:0-2601 GCA_963559755.1 uncultured Slackia sp.
AAGGCTGACTTTCATGTGCATTCGACGGTTTCCGATGGGTCGTTCACGTTTGCGGAGCTGCTCGATCAGGCTCAGGAGCAGGGACTTTCGCATGTTGCGTTCACCAACCATGACACGACGCACGGCCTGGCCGAAGCCGCTCGTTTGGCGGAAGGGTCTGGCGTGCGGGTCATTGGCGGCATCGAGATAAGCGCCTACGATTTCGAACGCAGCCGCAAGGTGCACGTGCTGGGTCTGGGGCTTTCCGAGGATGCGCCCGCCATCGCCGCGCTCTGCGCGCCTACGCTCGAGAAGCGCGATGCGAACACGCGATGGCAGCTTGAGCAGGTCATTCGCGCCGGATACGATGTGGATATGGACATCTTCAATCGGCTGTCAAGCGCCTCCACCTGTGCCTATAAGCAGCACGTCATGGCGGCTCTCATCGACGAGCCTTACGGCACGCCGGCCTATAAGGCGCTCTACAACGCGCTCTTCAAGGGCGGCGGTATCGCCGATCGCGACATCGAATACGTGGACGCGCGCGATGCGGTGCGCGCCATCGTGTCCGACGGCGGTTTGCCGGTGCTTGCGCATCCCGGCCAAATGGATAGCTGGGATGTTGTGCCGGAGCTCGTGTCGTGCGGATTGGCGGGAATCGAAAAGTATCACCATGACCATGACGCTGCAGATGAAGCGCATGCTCAGGATCTCGCTGAGCGATTTGGCCTGTTCGTCACCGGGGGCTCCGACTACCACGGCGTCTTCGGCAAACCCAAACATCTGGGCGAGCGCTGGATCGAGGGATAGAAAAAGCGGCAGCGGGCACAAACCCGCTGCCGCTTGTCATTTGAGGTTCAGGGAATGTGGCTAGTGTTATCGGTACGTTACAAGCGTGGTGTAGCTGATCACGCCGAAGCCGTTTCCCTCCGAGAGCGAGGTATGCTCGATTTTGACGATTTCATAGCCTTCGTCCTGCATGTAGGAAAGCACGTCGTCCACCTCGCCGATGTATTTGTCGTCGCAGCGGAACTTTGTGGTGCCCCAGGTGTTCCACGTGTTCATCATGAGCACGTGGAGCTTGCCGTCGCGTGGTTTGAGCGAAAGCTTGGCTGTATCACGCGCCGGAGCCTCGGGTTCCTTGTTGCCGAACAGTCCCATGGGTTTTCCTTTCTGCGGAATAGGAGCGCATGCGGTGCGAAAAGGGGCGCTTATGGTGCGCCTCTTATGCGTGTGAGCGATTGCTTAGAACGCCGTGGGTGCCATGAGCACTTTGCCGGTGCCGCGGTACACGTTCACCAGGCCTTCGCCCGAGGCGGCCGAGCCGATGAGCGACTTGCCGGAGCGCTCCACCGTGAACTCGAGCGAGCCGCTCCAGGCGAGCGCCATGTTGCCGTCCACCTTGAGCTCGTCGTTGTCGAGCGTGATCTCGATAAGCTCCTCCTTAGGGCAGGGCGATTCGATGGCCAGCGCGCCGTAGCCCGTGAGTCCCAGGTTAAACAGGCCCTCGCCGCCGGCCACGGCCGAGGAGATGTTGGAGCGCATGATGGTCTGATGCTGCAGGCTCGAGTAGCAGGCCAGGAAGATGCCGTCATCGAGTACGATGGAATTGCCCCAGTTGGCCACATCGATCAGGATGATGTAGCGGTACGTGGGCTCGAGCACCATGATGCCGGTGCCCTCGTATTCGGGCTTGATGGCGCTTTCCTTAGTGGCCGCGCCGCGCAGCGCCTTGGTGAACAGGTCGCCCACGCCCTTCACGCCCGACGACAGGCGCACGTCGCCGGCCATCCACTGCATGGCGCCCGCCTGCACGGTGATGGGGGCCTGCTTGAGGTCGCACACCACCTGACGACGGCGCACGTTCATCTCGCTTGCGTAGTACGCCATCATGGCCGTTTCGGCGTTGACGCTCAGGTCGCGCTTCCACTCGATGACCTTGAAGGTTCCGAGTTCGTCGACGACGCTCACGTCATCGTTCTCGAGGAAATTGCTGATGGTGAACATGCTTTCCCGCTTTCTCTCGATTGCCCGCGGCCCGCGCCGCATTCTGCATGTGCGTATCATACGGCAGAAGAACTCCGCACTTCGTCAGCGTTTGAGGATTTACTGCCGCGAAGGCCATCTTGCCCGGGATTTTACGCGGTTTTGACTTGATTTCGCGTAAAACCCCGGGCAAGAGTTGAGGAATAACGAGTTGGGGCGTGCGGTCTGGGATGTGCTCTGCGTGGCGCGCCGGTTGCGATTTCGTAACGAAGTCCTCCGCGCAGCGATTGCGGAAAAGGGTGCCCGTGTGCCTCTGGTAAGATTGGCGTGTCGAAGCATTCGAAATTCGAAAGGAGGCGGGGCGCATGGGCATTCTGATGGCCGTGGTGGTTATCGCAGGCGTGCTCGGATGGATCATTGTGAAAAACGACGAGCTCTCGGGCCTCGGTCGCACCGTGCGCCCGGGCTCGTTCCGCTCGCCTCACGGCAAGCTCGTGCATGTGAAGGTGCTCGGCGAGATTCCCGCCGAAGAGCCTTGGTCGCGGCGGTTCAAGCGGGCCTTCCCGCTCGTATCATGCGTGGTTTTCCTTGTCTTGCTCGTCGTACAGTTCGCGTTCATCCAGAGCGCGGCGGCAC
>CAUWMI010000272.1:0-2590 GCA_963559755.1 uncultured Slackia sp.
GCGATCGCCTTCGGGGGTGAGAGTGGAGCCGTGGGCGCCGTCGCGGTCGAGCAGCTGCACGCCGAAGGCCTCCTCCGTCGTCTTCATGATGCGCCACGCCTTGCTGTAAGCCATATTCATGTTCTTCGCGGCTTTGTTAAGCGATCCGTGCTCGCGCACGCCGCGGCAGAGCGCCGCCACGCCGCGCCCGAACACCGCGTCTTCGGCGGCATCGCTCACAAGGCTCAGCTTAATCTGAGGCGTCATGTCTGAGAACGTGGTTGCCATACGTTCCTCCTCGTTGGGTGTATTCAATCGCACGGCGTGTAAAACCCGCGCGTGTTCTGCGGAATCTTTTTAATCATACCATCTTGGGGCGCATGTTTTCAGCCGCGTTGTGCGACCGAGGGGAATAGCCTGCCGAGTGCACGAAAGCGTCGCACAGAATCGTCGCGGGTCTGTGAGCCAATTCGGACGAAGGCTCCATCTCTCGCAGTTCATATCCTCCTGTAAGAATATAATTGAGCAAGTATAAAAGACCTGCTGCGAATCGCGCAATTGCTTCTTTTGGGTGATGGCGCGGTTGCTATCCGAGGAGGACCCATGCCCGTTGCGCTCCGCATTTCTGACGCTCGCCTGGATGAGCTCATCGCCGAAGACGTTCCGTATATTGATCTCACGAGCGAGGTGCTAGGCATCGGCGGAGCGCGGGGTTCCATCGAATATTTCACGCGCGAGGCGTGCGTGCTTTGCTGCACCGAGGAGGCGGCGCGCATCATGGGCAAGCTCGGGCTTGAGGTGACATGGTCGCTCCCGAGCGGCACGAGGCTTGAAGCGGGGCAGGCCTTTCTGCGGGCGCGCGGCACGGCGGCTCAGCTGCATATGGCGTGGAAGGTGTGCCTGAATCTGTTCGATCACTACTCGGCGGTCGCCACCAAGACCGATGCGATGGTGCGTGCCGCGCATGCGGCCAATCCCGCCTGCGAGGTGCTCGCCACGCGAAAGTCGCATCCGGGCATCAAGGATTTGCTGGTCAAGGCCGTGATGACGGGCGGCGCCTACCCGCACAGGCTGGGCCTTTCCGAAACGGTGCTCGTGTTCGACCACCATGTGAAGTTCATGGGAGGTTTCGATTCGTTCGTGGAGCAGCTGCCTGCGATTCGGCGACGCTGCATCGAGAAGAAGCTGTTCGTGGAGGCCGATGCGGATCAGGCCCTCGTTCTCGCGCGGGCGGGCGTGGACGGCATCCAGCTCGACAAGGTGGAGCCTGTTCGCTTGGGGTCGCTTGTCGAGGAGCTGCGTGCTATCGAGCCACGCATCACGATCATCGCCGCTGGAGGCATCAATCCGGGCAACGCCGCCGACTATGCCGCCACGGGCGTGGACGGTCTCGCGACCACGGCGCTATTTACCGCCAAACCTATCGACATGAGCGTGAGGATGGAGGTCGAGTGAGCGGGACGGGTTACGAGCGCAAGATTGCATGGTCGAGACGGAGCAGAGCACGTAAGGTGTCAGTAATGCGTCGCCACACCCCCCTTATTTATTCTCAAAAGAAAATAATATCTTGAATTATTCTTGATTCGGAATATACTTAACCGAGCAAGATGTGAGCGGGAACGTAGACTCACAACGCCGTTTGATCAAGGAGGGATTTATGCTTAATACGCGTAAGCTCAAGCTCGCGGGCGTGGCCGCGATGACGGCTATCATGGTTGGGTCGTTCGGCCTCGTCGGCTGCTCGTCGAATAGCGCCGAGGAGGCTCAGCCTGCCGAGGAGCAGACCACCCAGGAGGCTGCCGAGCCTCAGGAGCAGGTGCAGCTGCAGATTTTCGCCGCCAATTCGCTTGAGAAGGCGCTCGACGAGGTTCAGGCGCTCTACACCGAGCAGACCGGCGTGACCTTCGCCGACACGCAGTACGAGGCTTCCGGCACGCTGAACGAGATGCTAGGCGGCGGCGCCACGGCCGATATCGAGATCACCGCCTCCAAGGGCACCATGGACGATGCCGTGGAAGAGGGCTACGTGGACGAGAGTACGCGTTTCGACATGTTCACCAACGACCTGGTTATCGTGGCCGGCACCGATTCCGACATCGACGAGGTGACGCTTGAGGAGGCCGCGTCTGGCAAGTATAAGATCGCCGTGGGCGATGACAACGTGCCCGCTGGCAACTACGCCAAGCAGGCGCTCTCCACCGTGGGCGCCTGGATTGACGACGATGGCACCTCAGGCCCCGAGTCTGACGGCAAGGGCGGCACCTTCGACGGCACCCCGCTCGAGGGCAAGGTGACCGAGGGCAAGTCCGTGGGCGATGTGTGCTCCTACGCCAACACCGGCGATGTGGACCTGGCGTTCGTGTACAGCTCTGACGTGTACCGCTTCGGCAACGTGAAGATTGTGGGCACCGTGCCCGCTGACGCGTGCAAGGCCATCGTGTATCCTGCGGCTGTGTGCGCGAACACCGAGAACGCCGATGCCGCGCAGGCCTTCCTTGACTGGGCGGTAAGCGACGAGGATGCGCTGAAGATTTGGCAGGAATGGGGAGTTGAGCTGGCCTAACGTGAAACGAGGCACGGCGGATGCCCGGTGTTGATAGGTAAAGAGGCA
>CAUWMI010000273.1:0-2587 GCA_963559755.1 uncultured Slackia sp.
ATCGTGATAGGCCAACAGAGCGGCGGCGCGCAGGTATTCGACCCCTTCATGATTCTGTCGGACGCGTGGGGAGTGTTCGTCCACACCGGGCTGATGCAGACCGCCGCCCTGTTCATACTCGTCGGAATTGCCAACTCCTTCTACATCTATTGGTCAAAGGGAATGGAAGAAACCGAGGCGCTGTGGTGGCTCGGTGCCGTCGTTCGCATCGTGCGCGTGTTCCTGTACATTCTTGCGTTCATTGGCTTGCTCAGCGCCCTTTCTTTGCTCGGTTGGATCTGGTACGCAATCTTCGAGGACGGATCCATGTCCACGCTCGCAGCCGCCTCCGATACGGCGAATATCTGGGCGCCCCGCGCCATGCTCATGACACAGCATTTTGTAGAAGTCGGCGCCGCCCAGATCGTGCTCGCGATGCTCGTGGTGAGCACGCTGTGGAAACGGCTCCACGCATGGTGCGCATCGAAGCGCGAGGAAACCGATGAGAAAGCGATCAGCGGCAAAACCGACAACCACCATGTCGAATCGAACCTGTCTGGCGTTGCTCCCAAGCTGATCGATAAAGTCGGATCCGTCGTCAGGATAATCGTGCTCGTCATTCTTGTGGTGATGCTTTTCTTCGCGGTCTTCTCGCTCGTCAACGCAGGCGAGGAACGGCTTGACCTCTTCGGAGCTCTCTGGGGTGCGCTTTTCAAATCGAGCGTCGGATTGCCCGTTGCTGCGGTTTTGCTCATCGCGGGCACCGCGCTCAATTGCGTGGTGGGATTCTGGCGCAAGGCAACCGAGAGAAAGCACGGCGCTCTTAACTCCCTAGGCAAATTCGCCTCGTACGCCATGATTGCCGCCTCTGCGGGGTTTGCCGTCTACGCGTTCGTTATGGCAGAGATGCAAACCGGATACTTCTCGAGCCTGCCCGAAACTATGACGGCATGCGTCGAGAGGGCGTCATACAGCCCGTGGGCGGAATACATCGTGGAGCTGTGGAGGTTCGCCGGGGTCATCGCGGTTGTGGCGGCCATCATCGTCATCGCCGCAATCTACTTTGCCTACGACGATGCGCACTCACCCGACTACGTCGGCGGCAGCTACGTTTATGGCGGAGGCTACAACCCTAGCGGCGCAAGCAGCTTTGAGGGAGGCGCAAGCAGCAGCGCTGGCGGCAGCTTCTGGGGCAGTGGTTCAGGCGGCAGCAGCTTCTGGGGCGGCAACTCCAACCCCAACACACAGGTCAACGACAAATACGGCCGTAAGATTGCAGAGGTGGACCGCTCAGGCATCTTCAGCCCCACCGTCGTGCGCGATAAGCACGGCGCCAAAATGGGTACCGTGCATGAAAGCAGCTTCGGCGGCCGCACACGGGTTTCCATCGGAGACGACACGTATGAAGTGCGCGATGCGATCTTCGGAAGCGACAAGGTTGTCATGAAGGACGGCAAGGAGGTTGGCCGCCTCGACAGCGACGGCACCTTCCGCAAGCACTGGTAGCCCGCATGGCACTCCGGTGCGACTGGCGCGCGCCTTTCCACGCGCATCAAGCGCGGTCGATAAACGTATCGCCTACGGAGTGCGCCAGTCGCACGGGTAGGGGTCGAGGCAAGCGCGCAAGCCCTCCGCAATGATGAGGAGACCGTTTTCGAACGAGGATGCCGAATAGCCCGCGGCGGTGGTTCGACGCCAATGCTCGTTGGGAACGGGCGGCGGCGCTTGATGGGTGCGGCCGGTGAGCATGCCTGGCACGCGCGAGGTAACCGCCAGGCGCTTGGACGCATCGGCAGGATGGGCGGGAGCGGCCGAATGAGTGGATGCCGAGGCATCGCCCGTGCCGGCCCTCCCCTTGCGGCCCGTAGCGGCCTGGGAGCCGTCGCCGTCATGCACGCGCTCTACCAGCTGCCCCGAGCGCAGCATGAAGCCCGCGAAGAATGCATCCGCCGCTACGGTCAGCTGGATAGCGATTTCCTCCGGCATGCCCTGCGCCAAGAACAGCGCTCGAAGGCGCATCAGGTACGGCTCCAGTCCCGCGCCCACTGCGGGATCGTTCGTGAGCGCCGCGATGCGCGGATGTTGCATGCATGCATTGCGGAGCGCGCGCATGCAGCGGATGAGCGTGTCATCCCAGCGCTCCCCCGGACGCGGACGCGCGTCCACCGTGGAGAGGAACGCAACGCACGCCTCATTGAGCAAAGCATCGCGCGACGGAACATATGAGTAGAGCGCCATGGCGGTCACGCCCACGCGCGTTGCCACGTTGCGCATCGAGCATGCATCTACCCCCTCCTGCTCGATCAAGCGCATCGCTTCGCGCACCACTTCCTCTTTGGTGAGCGTGCCTTTCGCGCGCCGGGTTGCGTTCTTGGCCGGCTTAGATTCTTGCCGCCCCGGCTTAGCTTCTTGTTGCCCCATCGGATGCCGCCCTCCTTTTGCACCTAATCAGGCCACGTCCTGCCCACGTCGCGCCTTTTGAAGATTTCTCTCATATTATACACCGTATATATTCTACTATACAATGTATAGAATACCTGTCATCTGGGATTACATAAAAACGTTGGATGAAGTGTCTCCGGATCCCCTGCATTCAAGTGCCCGCGCT
>CAUWMI010000274.1:0-2520 GCA_963559755.1 uncultured Slackia sp.
AATCGACGCGCTCGAATCTTCGCGCGTCTGCCTCTATTCGAACAACTGCAGTTGATATTCCTTTTTCAAGAACGATTTCTGCGTGGCCTGAGTAACCTCATCATCTGGCCCCAGGCTTCCCAACAGCAGGGGAGAGGCGGGGTCGTGCAGCTTGAAGTTCTCCGCCGCTTTACGCGGATCCTTGTTGGCGTAGCAATACTTGCAACCATTGGGGCAGGTGTCGTAAGCGCCGATGTCGCGCGCCTCCATACAATGGCAGCCGTGGCGCATGCCCTTGTGCTTGAGCGTGCGGAACTCCACGCCGTTCGCCGCGCCTAGAATGTCGAGCGTCATGCATCCCGCCGGATGAATGCCATAGCGCGAAAAGTCGCCATCAGTTCCGCATGTTTGCAAGTAGATGCCGTATTGAGCGGCGATCTCGCCCATGCCGCGGGCCAGCTCGTCCATGCTTTCTTCGGTGAGCATTACCAGCTCGGGCATGTTGAATTTGACCTTCTCGTATATCTCCACGAAGCTGAAAATGCAACGGTCGATGTGCGGCGCCAGTGTGCGTGCCATATGATCGAACGTTTCCAGGTGGCGCTCCACGGTGTACGTTTTGGTGAGCAGCACGGGGTCATAGCGCCAGGCCACGCGTTGCGGGCCCACGATGCCCGCCAGCTCAATGAGCGTCTGCATGCTTTCGTCGATAGGCGGTACGCCCGGCTCCACATCGCGCCCGTAGGCGGTGATGGTGCAGTAACAATAGCCGTTGAAGCGGTCGGTTATCTCGCGCAGGCGCGGCAGGATGGGGCGGTAGTTTTTCGAGCAAAACACCACGCAGTCAACTACATCAGGCGAAAGCTCTAGGCGCGATACCTTATGCGGGAACAGCGGATTGCGCGAGAGCGCGTAACCCTCCTCGAAGCGGCGCAGCAGCCACTCGCTGAAATACTGCACGGTATCCGTTCGCCCGCCCGTGTTGACGATCATGCTGCTGCCTTCCCTAGCTGTCTTTGTGCGTGAGAGAGTGTAACATAAATACGAACAAACGTTCCTTATCACATCATAGAAATCGAAATAATCTCCGATTTTGGATATTTTTTCTAGAAATTATCTCCGAAAATGGAGATAATTTCGAAAACAGGAATGATAAATGGACGGAGGCATGGGTGAAAAGAAAGATTTCGGAAAAGCTAGTTGCCTGGAAGCAGTCGGACTCCAAGAAGCCGCTCATGCTCTTCGGTGCTCGTCAAACGGGTAAAACCACTTCCATTCTTGAATTTGCTCATGCGAATTATGACCAGGTAATTCATATAGATTTCTACAAGCAGCCCCAAATGAAGGCGGCATTCAACGGCAGTCTTGAACCAGCTGCGATTATCGCCACGTTAGAGGCGTTGCTTCGATGCAAAATCGATGCAGCGCATACGCTCATCGTGCTTGATGAGATTCAGGAATGCGATCGGGCAATAACCGCGCTAAAGTTTTTCTGCACCGACGCGATTGGGTATGACGTTGTTGCTGCGGGAAGTCTCCTGGGTGTTCATGTGGCGCGCGAGGGGTCATTTCCGGTCGGATACGTGGACATGCTCACTATGCATCCTATGGACTTCGAGGAATTTTGTTGGGCGCTTGACGAAGGGATGGCGTTCGACCTTGCGAGGCAATCATATCGAAGTTTCGCGTCTTGCGTTTTGCATGAGAGGCTGATGGGGCTGTGTCAATCATATCTGCTGGTGGGTGGAATGCCCGAAGCGGTTTTGGCGCATGCGAATGGCAGGCCTTTGCACGAAGTGAGGGAAATCCAAGAGGCTTTACGCGTGGCGTATGTCGCGGATATGGCGAAATACGCGACGAACGCCGATGCAACCAAAATCATCGAATGTTGGGAGAGTTTGCCGTCTCAACTCGCCAAGGAAAGCGGGTCGACAAAATTCATATGGAAGTACGTTGCCAGCGGCGCCAAGGCGGAGCGGTACTCTTCCGCGATTGATTGGCTTGTGGCGTCGGGGGTCGTGTCCAAATGCACGCAGATATCTGAGGGGGTTTCTCCGCTGAAGTCGTTCGAGAATCCATCTTCCTTCAAAATTTATGTTGCCGATACGGGATTGCTTTCGTGCGCTTATGACGCAACGCCTGCCGACTTTGAAGGAAAAGACAACAGGAGCGCTCGTTTCCGCGGCGGTATGGCAGAAAACTATGTAATGCAGCAGCTTGTGGTTTCGGGACTCAAGCCGTATTACTGGGGCATGCAGAGCACCCACGAGGTGGAATTTGTCATCAAACTCGAAGACGGTGTTGTGCCCGTCGAGGTTAAGTCGGGAAGGCGAGTTGCGTCTACGAGCGCGAATCGTTTTGCTGAGAAATACGGATGCCCTTACGTCATCCGTGTTTCGGGTAAGAACTTCGGGGCGGATGGGAATGTGCGAAGTGTGCCTCTTTATGCCGTAGGATTAATTGGCGAACGGTAAAGAGCAAATTCCAGCATCTTGAGTCGAGGACGTTAAATCCGCGTTTCGCGCACGTTGGTTTTCGCAA
>CAUWMI010000275.1:0-2507 GCA_963559755.1 uncultured Slackia sp.
GGCATTTCGTCCGATGGCCTCTTTTATTTTCGGCACGAAGGCGAGCCCGAAGAGACACCCTCGCTGTTCCATAGCATGATGCAAGGAGCGATGGGGCGCTTGCTTCGGCCTATGCGCCGTCCTTGCCGCAATCCACGAGCATGGATGCCTCAGTGTAGACGGCATCTTTGAAATCGCCGCCATAGAGCGAAAGCACCTCATCATACAGATCTCCCGAGAGTCGCCAGCCTTGGGCGGCGGCGAACGAAAGCATGGCATCATAAGCGGCGAACATGGGATTATCGTCGGGCGAATCGAAATCGCCCGGATCCGCAGGCTCCTCGCCCTCCAGCAGCGGAGCAAGGTCGATGCGGTTCAGCCACTGCAGATAGGTGCCGGCGGGCTTCACGCGAAGCCGCTCGGACTCGATGCGCGTAGGAATGCGCTCTTCGGCACAGAACCCCTCGGCGTAGCGACCCGATGCGATGCATGCGCCGTCGATGCGGTACGCCTCCTGGAACGTGGCCGACCATCCGTGTGATTCGCAGTAGTCCAGATGCTCAAGAAGCGCTCCCACGAAACGCTCCTCGTTTCCGTCTGCGTAGGGCGTGACGGTTTCCAAGAAATACTCTTCATCGCAGTGCATGATGCGCCACCGATATCCTCCGGATGCCGTCTGCGCGCCTGCATTTTCATCCAGCCATCCGCGCAATCGTTCCGCTTGCGCAAGGGCGCTTTCTAGCACCTGTTGCTTACGGTGCAGCTCGCGGCGCTGATTTTCAAGGGCATCGATGCGCTCTCGCAACACATCATAGAGCGCATCGCTTCCGGGCTGATTCATGAACTCCTGGATTTCAGAGAGCGAAAGCCCGGTGCTCTGCAAGGCCGAGATTAGCGAGAAATCGGCAAACTGGGCAACGGTGTAGAACCGGTAGCCGTTCTGCCCGCGAATCGCCGGCGACAACAGCCCGATGCGGTCGTAATGGCGCAGCGTTTCTTTGGTGGTACGGCAGAGGCGGGCGAATTCGCCCGATTTCATGACGGGATCCACAGGCAGCCTTTCTACGCATCGCTCGACCTGCCAATGCGCGGTCTGTATGGCGGGTTCGCGCGCGTACGGCCAGGCGCTCGGCGAGGGGGTCGGAGCGGCCGACATGGCGGGCAAGCCTGCTACCTCCAACGCCATGGGGCTTGCGTCCGTTTTCGCGGATCTGCGCGAGGGTGCTTCCTTCATCGTCCATGACAAGGGGCTCTTAAGCCTCATGATTCTCGTCATGCTAACCATGCTGCTGTTCATGCCGGCCACATCGCTTTCGCCGCTTATGACCTATCAGCATTTCGGAGGCGACGGCTTTCAGGCATCGCTTGTTGAGGCGGTGTTCGGCGCGGGGCTGCTTGTGGGTTCTGCCGTGGTCATGGTGTGGGGCGCTGGCAAGAAAAACGTGCCGCTTATCGTCGGATCCGGCGTGGTTTTAGGGCTGGCGCTTGCGGCGTGCGGTCTGCTTGATGACGATCAGTTTCCGCTGTTCGCCGTGCTTATCGGTGTGGTGGCGGCTGCGATGGGATTCTTTAACGCGCCCGCTATGCTCCTAATGCGGTAAGTGGAATGATGTATGCATTGGCGGCCTCGTCATACCGTGCATATTCCCCTGCGCCTACGATAACGGCGGAAAAGCATGGCTTTGGGTTACGTGCCGCAGGATTGGAGGCGATCTTTCTTTGGAGCCGATCTAGGCTTGCCAAGGCATCCGGTACCTTGTTATCCCCCAGCTTGATTTCAATAGGGGCCCACCTTCCGTCTCTCAGTTCGATAATCGCATCTACCTCGAGGCCGTCGGAGTCGCGATAGTAACGTATTGGCTCTGACGAAGCGCCAGGTAGTGCTCTTGCATAAACGCCAAGGTCGTGAATAGCAAGCGATTCAAACAGCAGTCCAAGTAGCTGCCCGTTTTCCAAAAGGCGGCTCGGGCTAACTTGCAGCAGGCTTGCGGCCAATGACGGGTCGGCGAAATAGCGCTTTGGTTTGGTTCGTAAGCGGCTTTTTGCCCTGACCGGAGCATCCCATCCTTTGATCTGCTCGATTACGTAAAGTTTTTCAAGGGTTGCAATATGCTCGGATACTTTTTGCGCGGCTGCTTTCGTGCTGGTTGCAACCAACTGGGCATCTTCGGCGATGGTAGCAAGTTTGGCCGCCGTTCCCAGATTGCGTGCCAAGGATTGGCATACGCGACGAGACTCCTCACCAGACAAACCCCTTCGGGGAATGCTCACGTCGAAAAGTGCTTCAAAGTAGGCATCAAGATACTCCGAGTCATATGAATCATGCGTGATGAGATAGGGCCACCCTCCCTTGCATATAACCTCTGCAAGAGGCTCTAGCTTTTGCTGAACTAGCTGGGGTTCGAACTTGTTTTCGAACAGTCCGGCGAGCGATACTGCCCCGGAAGACAGGCCCGTTTCCTGCAAGGTCATGGTGGTCATTCGAAGCTTGGAGATTCTTCCCGCTCCGCTATGATGAACCGCTTCTT
>CAUWMI010000276.1:0-2505 GCA_963559755.1 uncultured Slackia sp.
CCCTTACCGGAACCCATACGGGTCTCGGCGGGTTTCTGCGTGATCGGCTTGTCGGGGAAGATGGTGATCCACACCTTACCGCCACGCTTCATGTAACGGGTCATAGCGACACGAGCAGCCTCGATCTGGCGGTTCGTGATCCAGTGGGCCTCTTGGGCCTGGATGCCCCAGGAGCCGTGGTTGAGCTTGGTGTAGCCCTTGGCACGACCCTTCATGGAGCCACGCTGCACCTTACGGTGACGTACGCGCTTAGGAGCTAGCATTGCTTAGCACCCCTTTCTTAGCGGTCGTGGCGGTCGTTGTTGCGGCGACCGCGGGACGGACGGGAGCTACCTTCCAGAGCGGGCTGGGGAACCTTGCCGCCGGGAAGCTTTTCGCCGTGGTAGATCCACACCTTGACGCCGATGGAGCCCATGGTGGTGGCGGCGGTGGAGAAGCCGTAGTCGATCTTGGCACGCAGGGTGTGCAGAGGCACGCGACCCTCGCGGTACCACTCGCGGCGGCTCATCTCGGCGCCACCCAGGCGACCGGCGCACTGGATGCGGATGCCCAGGGCGCCCGACTTACGGGCGGACTGGACGGCCTTGCGCATCGCACGACGGAAGGCGACGCGGCCCTCGAGCTGCTCGGCGACGGACTGGGCGACCAGCGTGGCATCGAGCTCGGGGCGCTTGACCTCGACGACCTCGATGTTCACAGGGCCGCCAACGACCTTGGCGAGCTTCTTGCGAAGAGCCTCGATCTCGGCGCCCTTCTTGCCGATCACGACGCCGGGGCGGGCGGTGGTGATGATGACCTTCACCTTGTCGCCAGCACGCTCGATCTCGATCTTGGCGACGGCAGCCTTGGCGAGCTGCTTGTTCAGGAACTTGCGGATCTCAAGGTCGTTCGCCAGGTTCTTGGCGTAGTCCTTGTCTGCGTACCAGCGGCTGCGCCAGTCTTCGGTGATACCGAGGCGGAAGCCGGTGGGCATTACTTTCTGACCCATGCTTTATGCCTCCTCTCGCGGCGCAACGATGACGGTGATGTGGCTGGAACGCTTGCGGATGCGCGAAGCGGAGCCCTTGGCACGCGGACGGATGCGCTTGAGAGTGGGACCCTCGTCGACGTAGGTGGCCTTGACGACCAGGTTGCGGGTGCTCATGTGATGGTTGTGCTCCGCGTTGGCGACGGCGGAGTTCAGAACCTTCTCCACGACCTCAGCGACAGCGCGGTCGGAGAAGCGCAGAATCTCACGAGCGGATTCAACCTTCTTGCCACGGATGAGGTCGACGACCATGCGTGCCTTGCGGGGGCTCACACGCACGTACTTAGCGACAGCTTTTGCTTCCATGTGTGCTTACCTCCTTACTTCTTGCCCTTGTCGGCATGACCCTTGAACGTACGGGTGGGGGCGAACTCGCCCAGCTTGTGACCGACCATGGACTCGGTGACGTAGACGGGCACGTGCTTGCGACCGTCATGCACGGCGATGGTGTGACCCACCATTTCCGGGAAGATGGTCGAAGAGCGGGACCACGTCTTGATGACGTTCTTTTCGCCGGCGGCGTTCATCGCAGCGATGCGACCGAGGAGACGCGGCTCAACGAAAGGACCTTTCTTCAAACTTCTGCTCACAGTTACTCCTTAACGTTTAAGTCGCTTACTTGGTCTTGCGGCGACGGATGATCAGGCGGCTCGACGCCTTCTTGGGATTGCGGGTGCGATGGCCCTTGGTGGGAACGCCCCACGGAGTGACGGGATGACGACCAGCGGACTTGTTCTTGCCCTCGCCACCGCCGTGCGGATGGTCGACCGGGTTCATGACGGTACCGCGGACGGAGGGACGGATGCCCTTCCAGCGGTTACGACCGGCCTTACCGATCTTGATGTTGGAGTGCTCCGCGTTTCCGACCTCGCCCACAGTGGCGCGGCAGGTGAGCAGCACGCGGCGCATTTCGGAGGAAGGCATACGCAGGATGGCGTACTTGCCCTCCTTGCCCATCAGCTGGATGGAAGTACCAGCGGAGCGGGCCAGAGCGGCGCCCTTGCCAGGCTGGAGCTCGACGGCGTGGATCAGAGTACCCACGGGGATGTCAGCCAGGGGCAGAGCGTTGCCGGGCTTGATGTCGGCGTCGGAACCGGAAACCACCATGTCGCCCACCTTCAGGCCCTTGGGGTGAAGGATGTAGCGCTTCTCGCCGTCGACGTAGTGCAGCAGCGCGATGCGGGCGGAACGATTGGGATCGTACTCGATGGTCGCGACCTTAGCGGGCACGCCGTCCTTGTTGCGCTTGAAGTCGATGATGCGGTAACGGCGCTTGGTGCCGCCACCCTGATGACGCGTGGTGATACGGCCATAGTTGTTGCGACCCGCTTTCTTGTTAAGCGGCGCAAGCAGCGACTTTTCCGGGGTGCTTCGGGTGATCTCGGAGAAATCCGAAACCGTCTGGAAGCGGCGACCCGGGCTGGTCGGCTTGTATTGCTTGATTCCCATCAAACAACCTTTCTTCCTTGGAGCCCTGC
>CAUWMI010000277.1:0-2494 GCA_963559755.1 uncultured Slackia sp.
CGGCCGTCCAAGGGAGGGAAGACGGCCGCTCTGGAGAGGGCGGGCGGATGCCGTGGAAAGGATGTCCACCCGTTTGGTGAGGGGAAAGAAGAGGCTGACGCTTCGAGGGAAAGGCGGCACTCAGGCGAGAGCCGCCTTGCGAGCTACTGGATGGCGCCTTCCAGATAGCGCACGGCGTAGCGGCCGAAGGTCATCTGGCGGCCCAGGCAGTTGCCCACGATGTACACGGGATAGTTGCCCGCGTAGTAGCTGCCGGAGCAGGTGCCCACAGCGTGCAGGCCCTCAATCGCATTGCCCTGCTCGTCAACCACCTGCGTATTGGCGTTGATCTTCACGCCGTCAAGCGTGGTGAGCAGTGCGCCGCCAAACCATGCGCCGTAGAACGGGGCCTCGCGGATGGCGGAAAGACGGTAGGCCTCCTTGCCAAACTCGGTATCTTCGCCTGCGTCGTACATTTCGTTGTAATGCTCGATGGTTGCCAGGAAGGCCTCTTTGTCCTCGCCGGTAAAGCCCAGCTGATCGGCCAGCTCATCAAGCGTATCGGCCTTCATCATAAGGCCCTCGGAGAGCTGCTTCTCGTATGCTTCGTCGATGTTCGTGCCCGGCTTGAGGGCGTTCTTCCAGGTGTTGGCGGAGCATCCCTGCGTCTGGAAACGTTGCACATCGTCTACCGCGTTGGAATCCATGACCAAGCACCATACGCCGCCGGGATGATTGGATGCAGCAAGGCAGATAGCGTCGTAGTTGGCAGATTCGTTGGTGATTCTCTTGCCTTTGCGGTCCACTTTCAAAAACGGCTGGCTGCCCAGATTGAACTGGCCGCCCGTCGCCCACATCCCGGACTCTTCGTCGACGTAGCCGGCATCGGTTCCCGGAGGCACGATGCCGCGGTCGAAGATCATATATGCGGGCTCGGTGTCAAGCGCGGCACCCACCCAAGCGGCCGCCTTCATGCCCATGCCGGTGTTGTTCTGGTTGTAATTCAAGCTGGTCACGCACTTGGTGAGAATCGGCGCGCGGCCCTTCACCATGGCGGGGTTGCCGGCGTAGCCGCCACAGGCAAGGATGACGCCCTTCGCGGCATTGATCTGCACGTAGCCGTTTTCGGTGTTGAAGATGGCGCCTGTCACGCGGCCGCCCTCTTCGCGATTAAGACGCGCGAGGTCGAAGCCGTACTGCACGGGACTGCCGGCCTCTTCGACGAACTTGGTCAGTACCTCGATGTGCTCAACGCGGCCCCCACGGGGGTCTTCGGAATCGGCATCCATGAAGTGGTGGCACTCAGCAGGGATGTAGTAGATCGTTCCACCGGCGTTGCCGTCGCTGCCGTTCTCGATGTCGAGTTCGACTTTCACGTTGATACCCTGACGCTTGTACAAATCCTCTAGCCAGTCGATCAACTCTGCGGAGTTGTGGATCCACGTGTTGGCTACGGTCGAGTCGTTTTTGAACGAGGCATAGCGGTTGAGCTCGTTGAGCAGGCGGCCTTCGTCTACGTGCTGGTCGGCGGCTTCGGTGTATTTGGAATTGATGGCGCCTACGTCGTAATGAGCGGCTGCGGGTTCGGTTCCCTTGTCCACCACGATGAAGTTCGCTCCCATGTCGGCGGCGGTGGCGGCTGCTGCCATGCCCGACATGCCGGCGCCCACGATTAGGATGTCGGTCTCGCGAGTCTCTACGATATCGCTCTCGGCAATTTCGGGTGCGGTGCCCAGCCAGTCTTCGGAGGCTGTAGCGGTTGCGGAGCTTTCGCTCGAAGCCGTTTCGGAGCTGTTGCTGGAAGTAGTCTGGGGTGCGCATCCTGCAAGTCCTGCGGCTGCAAGGGCGCTAATCCCGGCAGCACCAGCCAGGAAATTGCGACGCGAAATACCGTTCGTGTTCGTTTTGGTCATTGTTCCTCCTTGGGTTGTGCACATCGTTTGCAACGCGATGCGGCTTGCGTTTGGCGATGCGCTTTGCGTGATTGCCGTCCTGTGCTGCATGCGCGAAGCCGACGTCGCCTTCGCGTTGGAGGGGTGGTGTGCGAAGGCGGCGGTTGGGCGCATGGAGCGCGGCTTGCGACAACTTGGTAGGCGCATCGCCGAATCTGTCGTGCATCATAGGCTCGCCTGGACATGCCGCTCACCACACCGTCGGGGTCATTTCTGGGGTGATTCGATACGCGCTGCGAATTCGCTCTCTGACACCCCAATGGGGTGAAATTTCAATCGTTGGTACGCTGTTGTGCCAGGTCAAAATGGGGTGTCATAATCCTCGCAAGCATGGTGCTGCTCTACTCGGTACAATATTCGCAGTCGAGGTGGGGGAGGAATCGACGATGGTAGATGAAGGGAGCGGTGTGTTAGCAGAGAAGCCGCCACACGTGTCAGAACAATCAACAACGCTAAAAGATGCGGCATTGCGCCATACGGACGTAACGGCGCTTCTTTGCGTGGTAGCATTTGCGTTCATTTATATTGCGGGCATCGTTCTTAACGGTCTGGTGTATTCGCGT
>CAUWMI010000278.1:0-2478 GCA_963559755.1 uncultured Slackia sp.
GAAGAGGGCGGTAGCCGAACGGGTGCGCCAAGCGCCATGCCCGACGCACCCGTTCGATGGGAACCGCATAAAGAATCAACAAGGATGTCTATTCGCTCATCTTTTTGACGCTCATGCAGCGCATGGCGTTGAGGATGGCGAGGATGGCTACGCCCACATCGCCGAAGACCGCGAGCCACATGTTGGCGATGCCTACGGCGGCGAGCACCAGGATCAGTACCTTGACGCCCAGCGCGAACACGATGTTCTGCCATACGATGCGCATGGTCTTGCGCGCGATGCGCATGGCGCGGGCGATGTTGGAGGGCTTGTCGTCCATCAGCACGATGTCGGCCGCCTCGATGGCGGCATCCGAACCCATCGCACCCATCGCGATGCCCACGTCGGCGCGCATGAGCACCGGCGCGTCGTTGATGCCGTCGCCTACGAAGGCGAGCTTGCCGCCATCGGATTCATCGGCAAGCAGGCGCTCCACGGCGTTCACCTTGTCTTCCGGCAGAAGCTGCGCATGCACTTCGTCAAGGCCAAGCTTGCCGGCCACGGCTTCAGCCACGTCGCGACGGTCGCCTGTGAGCATGACGCACTTCTTGACGCCGGTGGCATGGAGGTCGGCGATGGTCTGGGCGGCATCCTCCTTCACCACATCGGCGATCACGATATGGCCGGCGTAAGAGCCGTCAACCGATACATGGAGGATGGTGCCCACCAGGTCGCACTCGTGCCAGGGGCTATCGTGGGCGGCCATGAGCTTGTCGTTGCCCACGAGCACGACCCGCTCGTCCACCGTCGCGCGCACGCCGTGACCAGATTCCTCCTGAACATTCTTGATGCGCGCCTGGTCGATCTCGCCCGCGTAGGCCTTCTTGATGGAGACGGCGATGGGGTGGTCGGAATAGGCCTCGGCGTGCGCGGCGCAGGAGAGCACGTAGTCGGCATCGATGCCCGCTTCAGGATGCACGGCCACCACGTCGAAGGTGCCCGAGGTGAGCGTTCCCGTCTTATCGAACACCACGGTGTCGACGTGAGCCAGCTGCTCGAGGTAGTTGGAGCCCTTGACGAGGATGCCCAGGCGCGAAGCTCCGCCGATGCCGCCGAAGAAGGAGAGCGGCACGCTGATGACGAGCGCACATGGGCAGCTCACCACCAGAAACGTCAGGCCGCGCAGGATCCAATCGCCCCAAGGGCCCATGTCCAAAAGCGGCGGTACGACGGCCAAAAGCAGAGCCGCGATGGTCACGACGGGCGTGTAGATGCGGGCGAAACGGGTGATGAAGTTCTCGGTGCGAGCCTTCTTCTCGCTTGCGTTTTCCACGAGCTCAAGGATGCGGCTCACGGTGGATTCGCCGAACGGTTTGGTGGTGCGCACCTTGAGCAGGCCGGTCATATTCACGCAACCGGAGATGACCGCCGCGCCTGCCTCTACGTGGCGCGGGATGCTCTCGCCGGTAAGCGCCGCGGTGTCAAGTTGGGATGTGCCCTCGACCACCACGCCGTCGATGGGCACGCGTTCGCCGGCCTTGATCACGATGACATCGCCCACGGCCACCTCGTCGGGGTCGACCTGGACAAGCGCGCCGTTGCGCTCGATGTTGGCGTAATCGGGGGCGATGTCCATCATAGCGGCGATGGATTTACGGCTTTTGCCCACGGCGTAGCTTTGGAACAGCTCTCCCACCTGGTAGAACAGCATGACGGCTGCGCCTTCGGCCATGTGCGGTCCGGTTTCAGGGAAGAAAACCATCGCGAACGCGCCGATAGTGGCAACGCTCATAAGGAAGCACTCGTCGAATGCCTGGCCGCGCACGATGTTGCGCGCTGCCTTGGCGAGCACGTCGTAGCCGGCGATGAGGTAGGGGATGAGGAAGAGCGCGAACTCGAGATATACGGCGTTGCTCTCGCTCCCCAGCCACGAGGCGAGGGGCAAAAGCTCGGTCGCCGCCATTACGAGGGCGAAGATGACGAGCGCAACGATGATGCGGTTGCGCCACCTAATCTGCTTCTTATTCATCGGAGGATCTCGCAATCCGGCTCGATTTTGGCGGTGAGCTTGATTACGCGGTCGAGCACCCGGTCAAAGGCATCGTCTGCTGCGGTGAGGGTGAGCTTTTGCGTAAGGAAGTTCACACGGGCATCCTCCACGCCGTCGAGCTTCTTGATGGCGTCTTCGAGCTTCTGCGCGCAGTTCGCGCAATCGATTTCATCGAGTTTGAATGACTTTCTCATGGCATAACCTTTCGATAGGGATACTTCTATAGGCTCATTCGCAGATATGGCTCATGCCCTGCGCGAGCATGGTGTATACGTGATCGTCGGAGAGCGAATACATCACGCTCTTGCCGTCGCGGCGGAATTTAACGAGGTGGGCCTGCTTGAGCGTGCGCAGCTGGTGCGACACCGCGCTTTGCGTAGCGCCGACAAGCTCCGCGATGTCGCCCACGGCAAGCTCGCGTCCCATCAGGGCATAGAGAATCTTGATGC
>CAUWMI010000279.1:0-2478 GCA_963559755.1 uncultured Slackia sp.
GGCGCAAAACCCGCAAAACCAAAGGCAGGCAACGCTCATCGACGCTATTGTTGCTGTTCAACCATTATTTCAAGCGTATGCAGGTATTCCGAATCATCATCTGAAACGTATTCGCTCACGTGCCAAAACTCCAATAATTTGCCGCGAGGGGCAAGCGAGTGACTTTGCATGAAAGCACTCATTTCTTCAAAAGCAGCTGGTGTCAGTTGAGCTGGGCCTCTCACCGTGCGACAAAGATACGTGCCCTCGGGAAGAACAAGGGCATCATGATACTCAGCCTTCTCAATAGTCAACAGTGCTTTTTCGGGAACAAAGCAATCGTCATACCGTAGGCGAGTATAGTCCATGACGAAACACGGGATGCTATGAAACGAGTCTATATTTATTCCCAGTTCGTGAGCTTTCTTGATTGCGTAGTACGGCAGTGGATCGGCGT
This sequence comes from uncultured Slackia sp., assembly GCA_963559755.1. Taxonomy (GTDB): domain Bacteria; phylum Actinomycetota; class Coriobacteriia; order Coriobacteriales; family Eggerthellaceae; genus Slackia. The sequence continues at coordinate 437 of CAUWMI010000279.1, forward strand.
CTATGTCCGAATCCTCGCTGATAACGATGTAATGGCGAGCGCCCCTATGTCTCAGCCTCGGCTCGCTGTCGCCACTCGCAAGGACGGCATCGGTCGTACTTCTCAAGCACTGCTCGATTTTTCGACGTCTTAACAAAAGTTTACTTATTGTTTCATCGATTCGATCCATCTCCTTGTTAAAGAGTTCGATGGTCTTTTCGAGGCCGTGCGACGAAAGATAGTCGCGTATGTCGCTCAAGGTGAAATTCATTTCGAGCATCGACATAACGATATTGAGGCGAGAGAACTCAACTTCGACATATACGCGATAGGAGTCCGCTCCCTCCTGGGCGTTATCAGTCCAACGCTCTCGTAATACCTTAGCGTGTCGGAACTAACGCCGTAGAGTTGGGCGGTCTGCTTAATATTCAGTGGCAACTTCTCGTTCATCGCCGACCCCGTCGCTCGAAGGATTCGCTACCCGCAACACTATAAACCTTAGACCGACTCCAAGCAAATTCAAACTATTTGATGCCATTTGAAGGAATTGGGCCTCATAAAACGACTCGTTTTCACATTATTAATCGCTTGACATTGGAATCCCTCAAGACTTTACCATTCACTGTGGCGAGCCAAAGAAAACATTGCGCGCATTCATGATCGAAAGGAATGGAAGTAATTATGCAGGCAAAAACCAGAACGGGAGTGATGCAGAGCGTCACCCTCGAAAGCGGAGTCGAAGCCTTCTTGGGAATCCCCTATGCAAAGCAACCTACTGGCGAGCTACGCTGGAAAGCTCCTGTCAGGTTGGAGGACTCGGACAAGCATCGGATTTGCGACTCGTTCGGTCACTCGGCATGCCAGTTCAAAGACGAGGTTGAACCAGCCTCCCTGCACGAGCAGGGCGAAGATTGCCTCTCCCTCAATATTTGGGTCAATGGGGCTGGGAAAACCAACCTCCCCGTCATGGTTTACATTCACGGAGGTGCCTACTTTTCCGGCGGATCCGCCGATCCCCTTTACAACGGCGAGCATTTCGCCCAAAGCAAAGACGTGGTGATCGTCACCATCAACTACCGTCTTAACGTGTTCGCCTCGATTGCACTCGACTGCCTACCCGGTGGCGAAGAGTATAAGGAGTCCGGCTACCTCGCGATTCTCGACCAAATCAAGGCTCTCGAGTGGATTAAGGAGAACATCGCCGCCTTCGGAGGAAATCCGGACTGCATCACGCTGTTCGGCGAATCGGCAGGATCGTCTAGTCAAGCCCTTCTCGCTATCCTTCCCCAGGCGAACACGCTCTTCCAGCGCGCCATCCTTGAATCCGGCCCCATACAGCTTTACAAAACCAAGGAACGCGGCGAAGCGTTCACGAAGGAATTCGCCGAGATCATGAAATGCGAAACCGCGCAACAGCTTTTGGCGAAAACTTCCGACGAGCTCCTTGCTGGAATGCAGGTTTGGTGCGATAGGCACACCTACGAGGTATCCCTCATCTTCTCGCCAACCTGCGATGGGTCGTTCCTTCCCCTCAAGCCGATGAAGGCCTGGAAGGAAGGCGCCGCGAAAAACATCGATATCATGATCGGTTGTACAGAAGACGAGTTCACTTACTTCAAATTCTATTTCGAGGATTTGCCGAGCTTCTGGCATGGCCAATTCCCCATTCATTTCGACGATCAACTCGACACAATCGATTGGGAGGAGAAGTATCGCGAAGCTTACCCCGAAAGAGATTTCGGGGAATACTACACCGACTTCATGAATGTCACGGGCTTCTTCGTCGGCGCAGACCTTATGGCCGAAGAGCAGTCCGAATACAAACCTGTGTACAACTACCTATTCCGCTACAAGTCGCGTATCGAGGGAATGGGGGCATGCCACGCCATCGAGGTTCCCTTCGTCATGAAGAATCTCAACACCCCGAACGGCCTCATGTTCACCGGTCCGAACCCCCCGGCGCATCTCGCCGAGCAGATGAATACGTGCTGGTATAACTTCGCCAAAACCGGCAAGCCTTCTGTCGAGGGAGTGGAGGAATGGCCTGTCTACACCGCAGAAGA
>CAUWMI010000280.1:0-2457 GCA_963559755.1 uncultured Slackia sp.
CTACTTCCATGAGTGCGACGAGAAGCACGAGTACCCGCTGCGCTGGACCAAGGGTCTGTGCGAGCTCGGCTTCGACCGCATCATGCTCGATGAGGAGCATGGCGGCCTGGGCCTCGAGGAGCCCATCACCACGCTGATGGCCATCTACGAGGTGCTCGGCCAGTATGGCGCCCCCACCTATGTCCTGTATCTGCTGACCGGTTACAACACCATCGTCCGCGAGGGCACCGAGGAGCAGATCGAAGCCTGCCTGAAGTACCTTGGTACCGGCGAGCAGGTAGTCAACTCCGCCTGCACCGAGCCCGGCGCCGGCTCCGACGTGTCTGGCCTGCAGACCACCTATCAGCGTCGCGACGGCAAGATCTACCTGAACGGCACCAAGACCTTCATCACCTCCTCCAAGGGCGTGAAGTACCTGATCATCATGTGCCGCGACGCCGACAATCCGGACACCATCTCCGAGTTCTTCGTTGATATGTCCAAGCCGGGCGTTTCCCTGTCGCCTCTGACCAAGCTGGGCCTGCGCATGGACTCCTGCTGCGAGGTCTACCTCAACGACGTTGAGATGGAGGAGAAGGACTTCTTCGGCAAAGAGGGCAACGGCTTCAACCGCGGCGTTTCCGACTTCAACTTCGAGCGCTGGCTCGTGGGTGCCTGCGACTACGGCACCGCTATCTCCGCCTTCGAGGATGCCGCTAAGCATGCTTGGACCCGCGTCGCCTTCGGCAAGCCGATCGCTCGCTTCCAGCTGAACTCCCTGAAGTTCTGCAACATGAAGATCAAGCTCGACGCCATGCGCAACATGCTGTACGAGGCCGCTTGGAACGCTGACGTCAACCTGGGTGGCGACGTCGACGCCGGTCAGGCCGCTCGCTGCAAGTACTACTGCGCCAACGCTTCCTTCGAGGTTGTTGACGACGCCATGCAGATCCTCGGCGGCATCTCCGTCGCTTCCGAGCATCGCATCAACCGCATCTGGCGCGACCTGCGCGTCGACCGCATCTCCGGCGGCACCGACGAGATGATGATTCTCACCGGTTCCAAGATGGCCATCAAGCCTTACCGCCAGTAAGTTGAATCCGGGCGGCCACTCTCGCCGCCCGCTTCACCTCCTGCGGGCGCCCGCAGCATTGCGGGCCCTCGCAGGCGAGCCATCCCTCGAAAGATGACTCAAGCAGTTTCTAATTCTTTGAGTGTGAGGAGAAGTCCAATGGCTGCAATTCCTACCGAGAAGCCGCATTTTGGTGTGCTTGACGATGTGAAGATTGTCTTCGCCGCTATGGAAGAGGCCATCCCGCGCGCCTGCAACATCATGGCAGACTGGGGTGCCGATGTGACCTGGCTCGAGAACACCGGCTACGGCGACACCGTGCGTGACGCCAAGAACGCCGCAGAGGCCGAGCGCCGCAACTGCCGCTCCGTTCAGCTGAACCAGTTCACCCCCGGCGGCAAGCAGGTTCTGCTCGACATGTTGAAGGACACCGACATCTTCTTCGAGTCCTCCAAGGGCGGCACCTGGGAGCGCAAGGGCTTTACCGACGAGGATATGTGGGCCGTTAACCCCAAGCTCATCATCGTGCACTGCTCCGGCTACGGCAAGTTCGGCGACCCCGACCGCGTGAAGCGCCCCGCTTACGACGGAACCGTGGGCCCCTACGCTGGCTTCACCTGCCAGAACGGCACCCCCGAGCAGCCGATGATCACCATGCCCTACTCCGGTGACTACATCAACTCCTACCTGCTGATCGCCGCCTCTCTGGCAGCGCTTCGCAAGGCTGAGCGCACGGGCCAGGGCGAGAGCATCGACTGGGCCATGTACGAGGGCATCATGTACATGAGCCAGTACTACCTGGTCGACTTCCTGAACGACGGCATCAAGTGGCCTCGCGCTGGCGCTCGCAACCAGAACCTGTGCGGCATTGGCGTGTACAAGTGCAAGGACGGCTTCATCGCGCTGAACCTGTTCGGCATCCGCCAGAACAAGTGGATCATCGAAGAGCTCGGCCTGGGCGATCAGTGGGGCACCCCCGACCTGCCCGAGGACACCGCTTCCCTGTGGCTGTCCATGCCCATCGCCCAGGAGTTCGAGAAGCGCCTGGAGGCTTGGCTGCTCGAGCGCACCAAGCTCGAGCTGGAGGACATCCTGGCCGAGCATGCTATCGCCGCTCAGAGCGTCTACGAGTTCGAGGACATGGTTGCCGATGAGCATATGAAGCTGCGCGGCAACTTCGTCGAGTGGGAGACCAAGGACGGCAAGACCTTCAAGGGCCTCTCTCCGATGCCTCGCTTCGAGCAGACCCCCGGCCAGATCTGGCGTCCCATGCCCGCCAAGGGCGGCGACACCGTGGACGTGCTCACCAAGCTGGGCTACTCCGCTGAGAAGATCGCCGAGCTGGAGGCCGAAGGCGCCATCGCTATCGGCGAGAACTAATCGACGCCTGAACCTGATGCGCCTTC
>CAUWMI010000281.1:0-2407 GCA_963559755.1 uncultured Slackia sp.
CTTTTAAAAATAATGGCAATACTTTTTTCGGCGACAATTATATTTTTTCAAATTAAGTTTGTGTTGGATGGAAATTGCGAGGTGTATCCTTATACATCTTCCATTCTGGGGATTAAGTAATCGCTATGAAGCATAGTCAAAAAACGAGGTTTTGAATGTTGTTTTCGATTATTATCCCAGCTTATAATGCGGAGAAGTATCTTCTTGAATGCCTTGCGTCCGTGGATGCCCAAACATTCAAGGATTACGAGGTAGTCATCGTGGATGATGGTTCAACGGATGAAACGGCATATATTGCGGATACCTATGCAGGTTCAAAAAACAATGTGACAGTGTTGCATCGTGAGAATCAAGGTCCATTGCTTGCGCGCCGTGCTGGACTGAAAATAGCTCGGGGACAATATGCGGTCTTTGTGGATTCCGATGATGGCCTTCATCCGGAAGCATTACAGTGCATTCATGATGCAATCACGGGAACAGATGCGGATATTGTCTCCTTCCGCTATTGCCGTAGCAAGGATTTTGGTCGTTCGGATACTCCGTCACCTTTGTCTACCGGTTTGTATTCGGGAAAAGAAATCACCGAGGGTCGTAAACACCTGTGTGAAGGAAGATTCAATGAGATGTGGGGAAAGGCCATACGATTGAATCTTTTTGATCTTTCCGCCGACTATATGCAGTACAACAAAATAAAGCATGGCGAGGATCTTTTGCAGTTACTTCCCGTGTTTGACAAGGCTCGCTCACTCTGTAGCTTGGATGATGTTCTCTACTTCTACCGCCCGAATGACATTGCCTCGACTTCGACCTATAAGCCTTCGCAGCTATCCGACATCAGGGTCGTCAACCGCGCACTGCTCAAATATGCGAGGAAATGGGGAGAATCATGCTACCAAAACGCTTGTGCCGGCGAAGCCCTGCAGTACATCAATCTTTGCAAGATCGCTATGCAGGGGACAAGATATAGCAGGTTTATCCAAGTTTTCAGAGATGTGCGGGAGGCAGTGCAGGATGAGCAGTGTTTTTCCCGTTGGAAGCACTGCAGTCTGAGGGCAGATAACAGGCTCACTGTCTTTTTGCTGAAGCGCGGATTCGGCGCCCTGACTTTTGAGCTGCTAAAAGCCGTTGATTTTATCAAGAGAATAAGGAGGCGCTGATGATCGTCACCAAGAGCGACCTGCGTGAATATATCCGGGAAGATCAAAGGATGCAGCCTTGGCCTTCCAATCCTCTGAAGAGAATCATAGGTGCGGGTGGGGCGATGGTTCGCTGGAAGGTTTATCTGCGTAAGTGCGAGTATCATCATAACGTTTCGCAGAATTTGTATCACAAGCTTGCGTACGTTTGGTACTTGTTTTTCCTGAAGAAGTATGAGCGTCGTTTCTGCTCGGAGATTCCGATTAACGTGTTCGGGAAAGGACTGCTGATTTGGCATCCCGAAAGGATTATTGTCAACCCTGAATCGACAGTCGGCGATTATTGTTCTCTGTCCAGCGGCGTTGTCATTGCGCAGGCGCACGGTAGGTGTCCGGCCGTGGGCCATCATGTGGAATTCATGATTGACTCGAAGGTGTTGGGGGGTGCAGAGTCGCCGATCATGTACGGATTGGTGCAAACGCTTTAGTGCTCAAACCTATCGAGGAGGAGAATACCACGTGGGCTGGCGTGCCTGCACGAAAGATTAACGACCGAGGAACCATTGAAACACCTGTTATGCGAGAGTTGCCGGGAAAGAACTAGTTGCTTTGTCTGAAAGGTTTGGTATGGAAAATAAGAAACAAAAAGTGGGAATTGTGACACTTCCCGGCAACTTCAATTACGGGAACAGATTACAGAATTACGCTGTTACGCAAGCTTATGAGTCGCGAGGTTTTAAAGCGGAGTCGCTGGTTCTGACAGATAGACCTAATGCATTACGGGACTTGAAGCAGCTGGTGCGTAAGCTTCTTAGGAAGCCTGTTAGTCATCCTGAGGACAATATGTCTGAAGAACGACTGGAGGCATTCCAGAGGTTCAACAAGAACATGTGTATAGGGGTGGCTAACTTTGATGAGTTTAACCCGAAAGAATACGCTTTCTTTTCGGTCGGCAGCGACCAAGTCTGGAATCTAGGTTACATCAAATATAACGAGGACTGGTTTTTCCTTGATTTCGCCAAGAAAGAGCAGCGCATTGCGTTGGCTCCTAGCATCGGCCTGGACGCGTTGGATGAACGCCAGAGCAGACGCTTGGCAAAGGGTGTTCGGAATTTCCCTCTACTGTCTGTCAGGGAAGAACGAGGTGCCGAACTCATATATGAGGAGTCCGGTATGCGGGCGGAGGTTATTTGTGACCCCACGCTTGTCCTCACTCCAGAGGAGTGGGATGCTGTTTCGAGTGATTCTTTGACCCCGAAAGAACCTTATAT
>CAUWMI010000282.1:0-2360 GCA_963559755.1 uncultured Slackia sp.
GACGAAGCCCGCTTTCATATTGCCCTGAAGGCTTGCGGTGTTGAACCCATACACGGCAGAATACACCTTGCGCAGCGGATACGAGCGAAACAGCAGTCCAATGAAATGAGCGGCCGCCAACGCACCCGCACCCGTCGAACGATAGCCATGCGCGATATGCACGCAGATGCGGCAGTGCCCATCATCGGGCCGGTAGTCATAGGCATATACAAACCCCACCGGTTTGCCCGTATCGGACGCATGCACCACATAAAACTCCAGGTAGTTGCCGCGACACTGGCTCAAGAGCCACGCTTCAAAATCCACTTCGGTATTTATATGCACATTGGGAAGAATCAGGTACCGATTGCTCGGATCCATCATCTCGCGATAGAGCCACGGCGCATGCTGCTGAATGACCAGCTTCTCGAACACGAGCGGCGTGCGGCTTCGCGCGCGGACGCTCCCGCTTTTCGCAGTCCTCCGCCCCGTGTCTTTCGCCTCAATGCCCCCGTCGGGCATCGGCATACGCGCGCCGATACCCTTCGTGCCATTATCCGGCGAAGCGTTCATGCGCGTACTCCTTAACCCTCCGGTTGAGCTCGAGGACATCGTGAATCTTGTACGCCAAGCAGCCGCCCGTGCACACGCCGCGCTCGCCGAGCCCGCAATCCACGCAGGCAGCCGAATGGCTCAGGCGCGCCGCCACGGCATCGATATTGACCAGGTAGTAGTGCTCGAGCTGCTCGATGTTCTCGAAATCCTCCATGCGCACCTTCGTGCAGTCCGACAGCCCGAAGCAGCGAACAGCCGTCAAATCGGGCATGATGTCGATTACGGGACGGCAATGGACCGCGCGCGATTCCAGCGCCGAGGCGGGCAGATCGCGCTCGGGCCTCCCGGTGCGATATGCCTCGAACTGCGCCAGATCGGCATCATCGATCAGGCAGCTAGGCAGCTTGTTGCAATCGTAATAGGGCGTGATACCGCGCTCCAGCAGGTCTTTGTAGAACACGAGAAGCGCCGGCTTGAACGTGGCGAAATACTCGAGCGGGCTGCACTCACGCAGAGCCTCCTGATTGGGCACGGTGATAGAAAAACCGCAGGCGTTTAAAGCCGTAGCGTTCGAGCAACTCGATGATAAAGCCGTAGTCGAACTCCGGGGAATCGATGTTGAACCCCAGCGTTACGCGGTCGCCCATATGGCGTTCCCGAATCGCCGCATCGAGCGATTCCACCATGCGCGCATACAGAGCCTGACCCATGCGGTCGGGATGGTTGCAGTTCACCAGCAGGTGAAACTTGGGATGTGCAAGCTCGTTGAGGTAGCGCCCCACGAGCACGCCGTTCGTATACACCGTGACGCCTTTGATGCGCGCGTCGCCGATGATGTCACACAGAATGTCGCGGAACCGCGAATGCGTTGTGGGCTCGCCACCGATGAGGCCGAACGAGTTTCTCCGGCCGCCGTCCAGTATGAAATCGACGGCTTTGCGGTATGCCTCGGAATCGATTTCGGTGAACGACTCGTTCACGAACTCGTTTGCGAAGCAATAGGGGCAGTGCAGGTTGCACCTGTCGGTTAAGAAGATATTCGCCATGATGTCACGCCGCCGTCGGTCTACTTACCGCCCGATGACCCAGAAGAATAGTAGCCACCGTAGCTATCCGGGCTGCTGTAACCGGTGTTCGAGTTGTAGTAGCCGCCATAGCTGTAGTCCGGGCTGCTGTAGCCGGTATTCTCATTGTAGTAGCCGCCGTAGCTGTAGTCGTGGCTCGTATAGCCCGTGTTCTCGTTGTAATACCCGCCGTAGCTGTAATCCGGGCTCGTATAACCCGTATCGCTGCTGTAATACCCTCCGTAGCTGTCGGGGCTGCTATAGCTGCCGGAGCTGTCGCCACTCATACGCGTCTCCTCTCTTTGCCTCGCACGCTTCGCCGCGCTTAGCATCATCGGGTGAAGCTATGCATTGACGTATCGAAACCTCAAAATTCCCGCGAAGCATGCGCATGCGGGCGTTGTGGTTTCATATGCGCGTTATACCACATCTCTGTTTCGCCGGGAATAACTACGCAGTTTTGCGCAAATCGGAGTCAAGCCGATCAGACACAGGATACAAACGCGGCCGCACACATCCACCGGTACAAACGCAGAGCGCCCCGCTCGACCATCTCGAACGGGGCGCACCATGTCGACGCATCGCAAGAAGGCTTCAGCCTCTATTTGGCCTGCAGCTCCTCAACGTGCTCGGCCAGCGCATCGATTTTCTTCTCGGTGGTTTTGAGCTTGGTTAGGATGAAAGCGACATACACGAGCAGAATCAAGAACAGCAGCGCATAGGCGGCACTCACGAACGGGGCGGCGGTGAGCACCGTCGACG
>CAUWMI010000283.1:0-2351 GCA_963559755.1 uncultured Slackia sp.
GCGAAAATCCAAACGTCAGTGATTTCAGCCGCGAACATCACACGAGCTTTGTCGCAATCTTTTACTGACAACCTACTGACAAGTTGCTGACAAGCTACTCCTAAGTTGCTCCCAAATTACTCCCGAATGGGCTTGGGGGGGGTAGCATAGTGCCGCGATAGGTCTCGGAGGCTGCTTCTACGCCAAACGAGTAGTCCCAGCTCCGCCATTTTCTTGAGCGTGGTGGAAGCGATTTGCTCGGGGATCCCGGCGACGTCGGCAAGCATCGCTGTGGTCACCTTGCCGTTCTTGGCAACGATGCCGAGTGCCATTTGCCGATTGCCGCTGAAGGGCTCGTGTTAGATTCGGCAACCGACGCCATCCGCCCTGTTGCCACCCTGCCCGTTCATTCTGAAAATAATTAGGAGATGACTTCTTATCTTCAGTTCACCTATAATCTGGACATGTCTTAATCAGATTAGGACATGTCCCGAAAACAATCCTCCTGTCCGGCAACGAGGAGACCGAAAGGCACGAAATGGCTGTCACACGCGAAATCCCTGAGAGAGAAACGCTTGAATACGAGTTCAAAAGCGATCTGAAAAGACTTCCCGACAGCGAGCTAGTAGACACCGTTGTTGCCCTCAGCAACACCAACGGCGGCACAATCTATCTCGGCGTCGAGGACGACGGAGTCCCCACCGGGGTCCATAAGGATCATTCTGATGCCACGAGACTCGCCGCCCTTATCGCAAACAAGACGATACCTCCCGTGCCAGCGCGCGTTACCGCACTGCGTCTCGCTGCAGACGGCTCCCTTAACGAGAACGGAGTACAGGTCACACAGGTCGATATCCCCAGGTCGATCGCAATCGTCTCCTCCAGTGATGGAAAGATTATGCGTAGAAGATTCAAGGCGGATGGGAGCCCGGAAAGCGCGCCCCTGTACCCTTACGAGATAATCACCCGACTTTCCACCGTCGGCCAGCTCGATTACTCCGCCTTCCCCCTGCCGGACACGTGTATGGACGACTTCAGCCCGGAGGAAATCGCCAGGTTGAGGGACATCCTCTCAAGAAGCCGCAGCAGCGACCGGTCGCTTCTCGAGCTTCCCGACGAGGAGGTATTGAGCGCGTTGAGAATGACGACGACCGTAGACGGGATGCCCACACCAACGGTCACGGGCATCCTCCTCGCCGGCAAACCGGAAGCGATCTCCCGGGCAGTGCCCACCTCTGCCGCGACCTTCCAAGTCCTCGAAGGAACGGAGGTGCGGGTCAATCAGGACTTTGACCAGCCGTTGCTCTACACTATCGAGAAGATGCGCGAAATGCTGGAGCCGTGGAACCCCGAAAGAGAGTACGAGGAAGGGTTCTTCAGACAGTCGGTTCCGGAGTTTGACCGCAGGGCGTACCGCGAGGCACTCGTGAACGCTTTCGGACACAGGGATTACGCGGCGCTCGGCCGGGTGCGCGTACTCGTGGACGACGAGGGGCTCACCATATCGAACCCGGGCGGGTTCGTAGAGGGCGTCACCATAGACAACTTGCTCACCGTTGAGCCTCACGGGCGCAATGAATGCCTAATGAGCGCCCTCAAGCGCATCGGACTCGCCGAGAAGACGGGGCGCGGGGTAGATCGAATCTTCGAAGGTTCCCTCTACTGCGGACGACCCCTCCCCGACTACTCGGGGAGCACCTCCGCAAGCGTTCGCGTCTTCATAGCAAGAAGTGCGCCGGACAAGCTGTTCATGAAAATGCTCGGCGAGGAGCGCGAGAGGATCGGACGGCCCCTGTCTTTGAAGTCCCTTCTCGTCCTCGATGCACTGAAGAGGCAGAGGCGGTTGACGATCGCCAACCTGTCTTCCCAGATCCATGCCACCGACGCGGTCACAAGGGCAACGGTGGAAAGCCTTGTCGAGGCGGGTTTGGTCGAAGGCATCGGCAGCTCCGGCAACCGCTCCTACATGCTCAGCGGCAAGGTCTACGCGCGCTCGGGGAAAGAAGCCGATTTTGTTCGCCAATCCGACATCGACAGGGTAAGGCACCCCGAGCTCATCATGAAGCTCGCACACCAGCAAGGAGGAACGATCAAAAGGCGCGACGTCGAAGAGCTTCTCCATATTCCGGAAAAGCAGGCCTATCGCGAGCTCGCAAGACTCGTCGCCGAAGGCAGACTCGAGCTAATCGGAAAAGGAGCGGGCTCCCGCTACCGCATTCCCTAGGCTATCTCCCGGGAATTGCATGTTAAGACAAAAAACAGGACATGTCTTGATTAATTGAGACATGTCCTGTTTTTTGTCTTAATTCTCTTACACCAAGCTCGTGCGTGCGAGCACGCCAAAAGAGGAGGGAGATCTCGAATCAAGCAGA
>CAUWMI010000284.1:0-2349 GCA_963559755.1 uncultured Slackia sp.
ATACGGGTCATTCTCGTCGCCGGAAACCGAAACGCCAAAGTACTTACCCAGCTCGCAGAAGTACAGCGGGTCAGACTTGCACTCTCCCGGAGGATCGACCGCGCGCACACACAGGCTGAACGAACCGCCTGAACCCTGCGCAATACGGTAAGCGTTCATCTCGGTCCAGTGACACACAGGAAGCAGGATATCCGCCGCGCCAGACGTGGGCGAATGCCAGAGATTTGCCTCGAACAGGAAGTCGAGCATGTTCAGGGCTTCCCAGTTGTAAGTCGCGTTGCCCATGTTCATATGATCGCCGGAGCCAATCATGCCACCATGAATCTCATACGGGGCGTTTTCGTCGCGATGGGCGTATTCCATGACAGAGTTGCAGTCGGCCCACACGGCATACCAGTACAGCATGGGGAACTTCTCGTAACCGGCGATGCGGTTGTAGATATCCATCGGGAAGCGGCACATAGTAAGCGGCGTGGTTCCCGGATACATCGAGGTGGGACCGGACTGCGTAGTCCAACCATTGGTTGCACCGCGCTGGCCGCCCGGCGTGTCGATGGCGCCCACCATCGCGCAGCACGCCATGATGGCGCGGCAGTTCTGGGTGGATGTGCCGTAGTGCTCGATAGCAAGACCATAGTTGATGCCGCCATTGGGAATGCGAGGGTCGTCACGGGTGGCCCACTCGACGCAGGATTGTTCAATGAGATCGGCGCTCACGCCCGTAATCTCAGATACCACGTCAGGCGTGAAGCCCTCGAGGTACTCGGCCCAGATATCCCACACAGGACGACCCTTATGAACGGAGCCATCCTTGAGTTTGACCTCGAATTCGCCGTACATCGCCGGGTCGATCAGCGGATCGAACTCGGAAAGGTCATACACCTTGCCGGGCTTCTTGGACTCGTCGTCGCGCAGACGCGACAGGTCCTGGTCGAAGTACGATGTGGACTTGTGCCACTCCTCACCCTCCCAGTGGGCCTCGCCCACCTCGGGATGCGCCTGCCAGTAGGTCCAGCGGTTGTTCAGCTGGTCGTACACCAGGTAGCGCTTGGGGTCGCCGTCGCCCTCGATTTCCCAGTCGACCATGCTCGGGTCGATGTCGGCTTCGGTCAAAAGACGCGTCTGATAGGTGTAGGGATAGCCGCCGTTTTGCACCGACTCGGTATAGCCGGTGGGCTGCATATCGGGAACCACGATGAAGGGCGCATTGGACCAGCGCTTCAGGAACTGCCAGTCGCACAGATCGTGCTCCAGAATGATGTGGCACCATCCCAGAGCAAGCGCGTTGTCCGTGCCGGGGCGAATGGGCAGCCAGTACTTTGCCGTACGGCCCAGATTCGTCTGGCGCGGATCGACGCTGATGAACGCATCGGCGCAACGTGCGACATCCACTACGGTACGGCACGCGTCGTCGTAGTTGGACATGGATTGGTCGGTTGCCCACTGGACGAACTTGGTCGAATGGTTAATGACCTCGGACCACGACCACGCCTGCACGTTGTCAATGCGCGATGCAAAGTGCCTCGGCCCCTTGCAAACCTGGTACGCCGCAACAATGTTCGGGGACCCGAACAAAAGCAGCGCCATGCCGGCGTCGGACTGCATGCTCCACTGACGACCCGTACCGCACCACGTAAACGTGGATTCACGGCCGTACTTCTCGGTGATCTCAAGGATGTTGTCCGCGATGGTCTGATACGCCTCTTCCCACGAAATGCGCACCCAACCGGGGTCGTCGTCGCCCTTGGGCCTCGTGCGCTTCATGGGATACTTGATACGGTCGGGATGATACGCGGCCTGGATGGATGCCTGCCCCTTCGAGCAATGGTTGCCCATGGTCAGGAAGCAATCCTCGTCGCCCTCGGTGCGAATCACCTTGCCGTCTTGCACGTAAACCCACACGCCACATTCCACCTTGCCGCATCCTCGGCAGCAAGAGCGGATTCTGGTGACGGTCGATTCCGTTGCAGCAGCATTTTCATCTTCGGCAAGTGCTGTCGTGGGTGCACCTGCGCCAAGAACGGCCGCTGCGGCGGCGGACACGGCGGCAGTTTTCACAAACGTCCGCCGCGTCATGTTTAGCTTGCCCATCTCCTCCTCCTATTCCTTTCTTTGCAGTCTCGCCTGAATGCCTCCCCCTTCTGCCGTGACCCGAGGACTCAAGCAAGCCACGCGCATACGGGCGAAACATCTCTTCCTGAAGCATAGAGAGGCCTGCTGGCATAAGGAATTTCCAAATACGGCATAAGCGAGCTACTGTGATTCCGAGTAGGAATAATGGGCACGAAGAACGAATAATAATAAGAACGCCCTTCGCCCAGGCATTGCACGCCTGATGCGAAGGGCTTT
>CAUWMI010000285.1:0-2341 GCA_963559755.1 uncultured Slackia sp.
TGAGCAAGATCGAGATCCAGCTGAAGATGCACAACTAGGAGGGCTTCTTCAAGTAGTGATTGCGACGTCAAATCAGGACGGAGCTTTTTCGTGTGAGGCGCTACTACGCTGCAAGGCCGTCGGGCACCCCATCCAGCCGCGCTGGCGTGAGCTTACGTACCAAAGTACGCTACGCTCGCGCCATCACGTCTGCCTGGGGCACCGGACGGCCTTTCGCTGTTATTTATGCGAATGCGAGCAGGTAAGTACAGGTCTTCGGCATCTTCGGGATTGCTCACTCTATAATGCTTGGGACTCTGTATGAATCTCGCGGAAGGGGCATCCATGGGAATGCTCGAGGGGAAGACCGTCGTATTGGGCGTGTCGGGAAGCATTTCGGCCTATAAGTCTGCCAATTTGGCATCGCTTCTGATGAAGCAGGGCGCGCGTGTGCTCGTGGTCATGACGGAGGCAGCCACCAAGTTCATCTCCGATCTGACGTTTGAGGCCCTCACGCACGAGAAGGTGCCCGTGGGATGCGCCGCCGAGGCGGTTGCCGCGGCGCGCGAGGCGGGGCAGGCGGCCGATGCGGTCATCGTGGCTCCGCTTTCGGCGAACACCGCGGCGCGTCTTGCGTTGGGCTTGTCCGATGACGTGGTGTGCGCGGCCGTGCAGGTATCGACGAGCCCTGTGCTGGTGGCTCCCGCCATGAACTCCAACATGCTCGCCAACGCAGCCACGCAGGAAAACCTGGATACGCTCGCGGCTCGCGGCGTGACGGTGATTCCGTCCGCGTCGGGCACGCTTGCATGCGGCGCGGTGGGGGCGGGCAAGCTTCCGTCCGAGACGACGCTGCGCGACTACGTGATTTATGCGTGCGCTACGACCAAGGACCTCGCGGGCAAGCACGTGCTTGTGACCGCCGGCCCCACGCAGGAGTCCATCGATCCGGTACGCTATATCACCAACCATTCCACGGGCCGCATGGGCTTCGCCATCGCCAAGCGCGCGGCTATGCGTGGCGCGAAGGTGACGCTTGTGGCCGGCCAGGTGAACCTGGATACGCCTCTGGGTGTCGAGCGTGTGGACATCGTGAGTGCGCAGGATATGTTCGAGGCCGTGACTTCGCGCGCGCCTGAATGCGATGCCATCATCAAGGCTGCCGCCGTGGCCGACTACCGTCCCAAGAGCGTGGCCTCTGACAAGGTGAAGAAGAAGGACGGCGACATGGCTATCGAGCTCGAACGTACGCAGGACATCCTTGCGTGGCTCGGTGCGCACCGCATTCCCGGCCAGCGCCTGTGCGGCTTCTCGATGGAGACGCGCGATGTGTTGGAAAACTCCCGCGCGAAGCTTACGCGTAAAAACGTGGATATGATCTGCGCGAACTGTCTCAAGGAGGACGGTGCGGGGTTCGGCACGGCTACCAACCACCTCACGCTCATCACGCACGACGGCGAGGTTGACCTGCCGCTTATGGACAAGGAGGAGGCGGCCGACAGGCTTCTGACCGAGCTGTTCGCGCTGCCCGTGAAATAGGGAATCCAGATAAGGAGATTCGCATGCTTCTCACCGTGGATATCGGCAATACCAACGTATGCATGGGACTCATGCCCGAGCGCGGCGTGCTGGCCTCGCACATCCGCTTTCCCACCGACAAGCGCCGCACCGTGGAGGAATTCATGGAGAGCTTCGAGGCGCTGGTGGCCATGCAGCACTTCGACTTCTCCGGTGTGACCGGGGCCATCGTGTCTTCCGTCGTGCCCGAGCTCACCGATTCGGTGGTTGCCTCGGTGCATGCTAAGGCGGGGCGCGATCCGATGGTGGTACGCTACGACATGAACTTGGGCTTCACCATCGATATGGATACGCCCGAGCGTCTGGGTGCTGACATGATCGCCGACGCGGCCGGCGCGGTGAACGATTACGAGGGCGCGCTCGCCATCTACGACATGGGAACGGCCACCACCTGCTCCATCGTGAGCGCTGACAAGGTATATCTGGGCTCCATCATCATGCCCGGCGTGGTGATTTCCCAGGACGCGCTTACCGCCAAGGCCTCGCAGCTGCCGTTCATCAAATTCGAGCAGCCCAAGCATCTGATCGGACGCGAGACGGTGGACTGCATGCACAGCGGCATGGTGTATGGCAATGCGGCCATGCTGGACGGCCTGACCGAACGCATCGCCGATGAGCTGGGCGAGCCAGTGACGGCCGTGGTTACGGGCGGGGTGTCAAAGCTCATCGTGCCGGCATGTCGCCGCGCCGTGGTCTACGACCCCGATTTGCTGCTCAAGGGCCTGTGGGATATTCATGAGCTTAACGGTACTTCGGCTTAGCAGCCGAAGTACTGCTCGACACT
>CAUWMI010000286.1:0-2319 GCA_963559755.1 uncultured Slackia sp.
TTCTACTGTTTGAACTTTAAAACACGCTGGCTTCTTGGTTTCAGGGCATCCAAAACCGGGAAAAACGCTGCATCGAAGCTGGTTCCGCGCTCCAACCATCAATGTCGCCCATGGCTAACAGTAGAAAATCGAAAATAATTGCGCGATTTCAAGTTTGACTTGTATTGGATTGATGGCTTGGCGGTCAATTTCGTGTCAAATGCGGCATGCGGCATAGGAGTGAGCGTAAACGGCAGGTATGCTGGCCTTGCATTAGCGAGTAATAATTGCCCGAAGGGTTCGGGCGCAAGACCGAAAGAGGGGTCCTGCATGGGTGAGAGCACCTACGATTTCAATCCGGCCGACATCAAGCTGATTGCGTGCGATATGGACGGCACGCTTCTTGACGAGCATTCGCATCTTCCGTCCGAGACATTTGACCTGATAAAGCGCCTGCGCGAGAAAGACATTCACTTTGCAGCCGCTTCAGGCAGACGCTTCGACACGCTTCAGGAGTTCTTCGCACCGGTGGCACATCTGATGGATTTCGTGGCCTCGAACGGCGCACAGGTTGTGGTCGACGGTACGCTTGTCGATCGCGAAGTGTTTTCTTACGCGGCGCTCAAGCGCCTGCTTGCCGTAGTGCGTTCGTTCGATTGTCTGGGGCTGGTGGTGTACGACCGCACGAACAGTTACATGCTCGATGACCCCACGCGATACATCAAAGAGTTCGACAAGGATCTTCCTAATCCGATCCGCGTGGACAGTCTGCCCGCGCCGGGCGTGAGCATTGTCAAGGCGTCTGTGTTCTGCTCGGAATCCATCATGGACATGGCATACGTGCTCTCGCGCGAGCTTGAATCTGATTTCGTGTTTGCTCCCTCGGGCAACGTGTGGATCGACGTGATGCAGCAGGGCGTGAGCAAGGCCACGGGCATCGACCAGGTGATGGCGGTGCATGGGGTGGAGCCCGCGCAACTCATGGCATTCGGCGACTCGATGAACGACTACGAGATCTTGCGCATGGCGGGTCACAGTCGTGCGATGGGCAACGGACGCTATGCGGTCAAACAGATTTCCAAGAAGGTTATCGGCACGAACACGGAGCACGCGGTGCAGCGCGAGCTTGCAACGCTGCTTGACGCTCTGGGATAAACGCCTCGGGGCTGTCTTTTCTTTTCGCGCGTCCCGGTTTTGGTACATGCATTCGTCGTGCTTGATGCATAATGGTGCAATTCCAATGATTGGCAACGTTCGGAGGCGTGCATGAGCGAAATCAAGTGCCCGCATTGCGGCAAGGTGTTTCAGGTCGACGAGAGCGAATTCAACGATATCCTGCGCCAGGTGCGCACGGAAGAGTTCGAGAGGGAAATAGCGCAGCGCGAGGCTCTTATGGAGGAAGGCAAGCGCCAGGCAGTGGAGCTCGCTGTGCAGCAGGCGCAGAGCAAGGCGGCAAAGGGCGCGGCCGGGCGTGATGCGAAGATCGCGGAGCTTTCGGCAAGTTTGGACGCGGCGCGTCGCGAGATGAAATCGCAGATGGAGGCGGCGAAGGCCCAGCATGAGGCCTCGTCGCGTGCCGAGGCGGCCGAGCATGCGAAGTCGCTTGAAGCCGCGGTGTCGCAGCGAAACGCAGAAATCGCGCAGCTCAAGGCGCAGCTTGAGCAACAGGAGAGCGATCGTCGCGCGGCAGCGAGTCTGGCGCAAGCCGAATACGAGAAAGCACTTGCGAACGCGACAGCTCAGCTCGATGCGCAGGTGGCGGCGCTTAAGCAGCAGCTTGCGGGCCAGGAGGAGGCGCTGCGTCAGCAGGCGGCGCTTCGCGAGGCCGAGCTTACACAGAAGGCTGCGGCGCGTGAAGCCGAGCTGTCTCAAAAGGCTGCAACACGCGAGGCGGAGCTAACGCAAAAAGCGGCATCTCGTGAGGCGGAGCTTGAGCGCACCATCGCCGAGCAGCGCCAGCAGTTGTCTGGCCAGCAGAGCGCGTTCGATGCGCAGAAGGAGCTGGCGGTTGCTGAGGCTCGCATGAAGGCTGAGCGCGAACGCGATGATCTTGCCACCAAGATGAAACTCGCCCAGGCCGAAAGCGAGCGCAACATCGCGGCGCTTCAGGCGAAGATGTCCGAAGAGCTCAAGCAAAAAGATCAACTGCTTTCATATAAAGACGAGGAAATCGCTCGCTACAAGGACATGAAGGCGCGCTTGTCCACCAAGATGGTGGGCGAGACGCTCGAGCAGCACTGCGAGATCGAGTTCAACAAGATTCGCGCCACCGCGTTCCCGAAGGCGTATTTCGAGAAGGATAACGACGTGGTCGATGGCACGAAGGGCGACTTCGTGTTC
>CAUWMI010000287.1:0-2304 GCA_963559755.1 uncultured Slackia sp.
GGATGCTTGACGCTTCTTCAGCTTTCGCGCTCATACAGCAACACCTTCTCGCGCTCAATCGCTTTAGACAGGTTTTTATTCTTCAACTGATCAGATGTGATGACATCTACTGTACGACCCGTCATTTTCTCGATGCGCTTGGAAAAATGCACCAGGTCATGAAGATTGAAGCTGTGTGACCTGTCTAAGATAAGCCGAAGGTCTATGTCGCTTGTTGGGGTGGAATCACCTCGAGCGAATGAGCCAAAGAGATACACTTGTGCAATGCCTGGATATTCCGCTGACACTTCTCGCACTGCTTCGCGAATTTCCTCTTGCGTAGGGATGCCAGGCCGATTGTCTGCTTTAAGGAGTTTCAGAATCTCCTCTATTTGAGTCTGAATGGTTTCAATGGTCTCTGAGGTAAATTCTTTCTCCCGCTGCGCAAGCCCTAGCTCGAGGAAATGTATGAACGCATCGGTCTTGCTCAGCCTGTGTTGCGCAGCGTACTCCTCGATAGGCTCAACGATTCTTGCGGGCAGACGAAGCGACAGGGGAACTCTCGTGTCCACAACATGGTGGTCTATTTGGCGCTGCTACCGCCCGCGTCGGCCTCGCCCTCATGGCGGGAGTCGTTGGCATCTCCTGCAACCAACATCTGCTCGAACATGGATCCCGCGGTTTGGAAATCGCTGGGCAGCACCACGGTGGAACCTTTTCCGCTTTCGGCGAATTTGCCCATCATGTCGGTCCACTGCGTGAACATGAACAGCTGATTGGCCTCCTGCGGAGTCACGCCCGATTCCTTGATGGTCTCAAGCGAATCCTTGATGCCAAGCGCGATGGCCTTGCGCTGGTTCGCGATGCCTTCGCCCGCCTTCTCCATGCTTTCGGCCTCAGCCTTGGCCTCGGTCACCATCTTGATGCGGTCGGCTTCGGCAAGGTCCTGCGCTGCTAGTCTGATTCGCTGTGCCGAATTGATCTGGTTCATGGAATCCTCGACTTCTTTGGGCAGCGCGATGCGCGTGATAAGGGTCGACACCAACGTGAAGCCATAGCCCGCCATCTGGGTGGATACGGTTGCGTTCACGTCTTGGGCAATGTCATCCTTCTTGGCGAACACCTCGTCGAGCGAGTACATGGGGATAGCGCTTCGCAGAGCATCGGTGATGAAGTCCTTCATCTGGTCGACGGGTTCCTGCAGCATGTAGTAGCTCTTGTAGATGCCCGATTCCTGCGGCGTGTTGCCCAGAGCATAGTCAACGTGGTATTGCGCCGAAACGTCCAGGCCAATGGTCACGTTGTCCTCGGTCTTCACGTCTATGGTGAAGCCGTTTTTCATCGTGCGCAGGCTGACCGTGGCCGCCTTGCGTTCAAAGATGGGGATTTTCACATGAAAGCCCGCGCCTACGAAGCGGTTGAATTTGCCCAGCCGTTCGATGATCACGGAATGCTGCTGCTCGACGATAAAAAAGCCATCTTTGACAAGCAGCACAATCACGACGAAGATGATGACGAACACGACGATGTTGCTAATGATGAAGGCTGTCATGGCGATCCTTTCCGCCAGGATGTCTGGCTGGTTGGCACATCGCGTTTTCCGCGGGCTGTGCATCTTGCGCCGTCGCGCTGGACAGGCATGCCTATTGTATATCGTCACGCACGGGCGAAGCGCGCGCCCTTTGCATCTCGCAATGCGCCCTTTCGTAAATTTTGCAGAAGCCCAATGCTGGCAGGTGAAATTTCTGAATCTTTTTTCTTGCACTATAGGAGGCGACCTGTTAAGATACTAACTCGCGTTAAGCGCAACCGGTCAGGTAGCTCAGTTGGTAGAGCAGGGGACTGAAAATCCCCGTGCCGGGGGTTCAAGTCCCTCTCTGACCACCATTAAAACGTCAGGTCAGCCCATTGTGGCTGGCCTTTTTTGTTGGTCAAACCTACAACGTGACCAACATTTTGACATAGCGCAGAGTGCGTGTCCGTTCCGATTGTCGGGCCATGGGATAAAAAGTGCGTTCGCCCGGATTATTCACCGCTTACATTCAGTGGGCATGCGGAACTCTCTCCAGATGATTCCTGGCCAGTAGTCTTCAGACTATAGACAAAACGTACATCTTGGGCATTTCACCAGGCACGGATCGCAAGTTCGATATAGGAAGGTGAAAGCAGGGGGTACGGAGCGGAGAGCGTCTCCGCCGTGCTCTAAAACCTTATGCGTCAATTGCTGCCTGAATCAGAGGGATTGTCGCAATGCGGCACCAAGGCTTGATATGATTCAAGTGCCAAGTGCCAAGTGCCAAGTGCCAAGTGCCAAGTGCCAAGTGC
>CAUWMI010000288.1:0-2260 GCA_963559755.1 uncultured Slackia sp.
GTGTGGGTTCCATCGCCACCAAACATGTAATCTCGGTCGAGACCGATACCCCGGACGAGCGCGCCTGTCGCATTCTGGCGGACAGCCACATCAAAAAGCTGCCGGTCACGCAAAACGGCGCGCTGGTGGGCGCCCTAAGCCGTGGCGATGTGATGCGCTCTATCATGGCCGAATCGGTTGGCGTGGAGTAGGAAATTCCCCCACACGCAGCATCCAGCGCTCGGCATGCTATAATCAATACGAACGGAGACACCCCCCCGTCTGCTAAAGAAGGGCAATGGGAATCTCCGTTCTTTGCGTTTTGCCCTCGCATCTCACTTTTTGCATATAAGCATCGCCATTCCGCCAGATGGCTAAATAATCTCTTCCTGACCGTCTTTCTTCATTCTTATCAGCCGACCCTCATTCGCTATGACGATCATATTGTCAATGAGTCCCTTCGACATACTCGCCCGCGCTTGATTCACAACAATGTGGGAGGGCAGCGAAGTCGCCAGAGCGCTGAGAATAATGTTGACTTTATCCGGGGTACTAGAGTTATGCATCTGACGAATGGCTTTATTGATGTTCCTGCCAATTGTTTTCTTGGCGTTATTCCCATTGGGGCATTTCAGCTCCCACTGTTCATCCTCCAGAACGACATCGGGAGTCGCTTTTCCAGCAAGCCTAAGCTCAGGATCAACCTGCTGCACGATTAAATCGAATTTCTTAGAGAGCAATACCCTGTATGCGTCAAATTCGTCAGGAGTGATAACACGTGTTTCAAATGTGCCGGCACCAGACACATCACACGAATCATTCATAGGCAATAGAAGATAGTAGGCGATTTCCATCGGACAGCCTCCAAGATAGCGCACGGCTGTCCTGTTCAAGTTAGAGGCATCCGCCCCAACCGGATTGCAAGTGTATTGTGATTATATCGCACTCCCCATTGCAAGTAACTTATCTACGCTCTTCATTCATTAACCAATGAGCCTTACGGCAATCATTTCCACCATAGCCAAAAGCCCCGCCATCCAGACGATGACGGGGCGTTGAGGGGAGGCGCATCCCACATAATGGGAGGGAGGGAATCGGAATGCGCCCAGGGAATATTTAAATGAGGCAGGTACTACTTACCAAGGTATTCAGCAGCATCCCACATGGCGAAACATTTCGGACGATTCCACTTTGAGAACCTTGTCATCGGTGTCTTCGCACAAAACGCCAGCAACCTTGTCGCCGTCCATGACCAGATGGCGTGCGAACGTATTGAATCGTGCTTCCACACCAAGGCTTTGAGCGGTCTCAGCGAATTTGCTGATGAACGCGTAGCCAGGAGCTTCGCCCTCGTCGTGCTTGTACACATGCCAAATCTTGGGGCCCGTTCCAATGGCTACAGCACCGGTGAACTCTTGACCGTGGCCTTCAAGCCAATCGATGGTGTCAGAAGAGTTTTCGAACCAGTTCTTGTACACCTTGTAGGAAGGAATCCAATGGTGATAGTTCAGGCAGGTAAACATGCAGTTCTTGATGCCGTAAGGCTGATCAGGCCAATAGGCGGTCGCAAGATAGGGCGGATCATCGCGCGTGTACTTGGACTCGAGCGCCGTCATGCCCTCGGTTCCTTGGAACGAACCGCCGAAGCCTGCTTCGCGCTCAATGACCAGGGGCTTCAAACCCAGATCAATAGCTTGGACTGCAGCAGCAAGGCCCGTTCCGCCGCCACCGATGATGCACACTTCTGCCTGAATGGTCTCATCGGGCTCTCCGAGCTCGGGGATGGACCAAATATCGGTGCTTTTTTCTGCGGGAGCAGCGCCTTCGCCATTAGACGCAGGAGCGACATCCGTGGAATCAGTGGTGCCCTGGCCCTGCGGCGAGCATCCGACAAGCGCCGCTGCGGCAGCGCCCACGCCAAACACACCAGCCCCTTGAGGAAATTTCTGCGGGTAAGATCGAATTGAGTCGAGGAGTTCTTCATAAAGACCATTCCCTCCGTTGATTGCTCCCTTCGATGGGATCCCACATTCGAGCTCGTTGGCCGCAGTATCGCGCCATCGCCGCAGCGTGTAAATGCATTTGGCAGTGAGGGAAAGTTCCAAATGCGAACCAATGGTTTCCGCCCCTGATGAGAGGGCGTTTTGCAGATTGCTGACCGTCACCAGCACCTAAAACACAGCAATTGACCCGGTATAATGCGTGTTCAGAGGAGAGATTGGGATGAATACGGATCAGCTCGAATACTTTATGCTTGTATATCGCACCCGCAGCGTTTCAG
>CAUWMI010000289.1:0-2237 GCA_963559755.1 uncultured Slackia sp.
CGTCCTAGATTGGGGCGGATTATGAAGGGGATGTGAAATTTCCTTCAGTCCGCCCCTTTTCATACCGAAGGCCATCGAGCCGTCGGCGGGCGGGTTTGAGTTCCGCGGGGCAACCGGGCGAGCCATTCGCCGCGCAAAGGCTTCGAGTTGCTCACTTTTTTGTCGCGAATCCGCGATTTTGGCATCACAAAAAAACGAGTATTTTCGTTGACCTGGTTAAATGCGAGCAAAATCGCAAGGCATCCGGGCGTGGCGATGCTGTATATGCGCGCCGATTCGCGGCGATGTTACGTATCAATCCCAACGTAACACTTCGATTTTTACGCTATACTTTACCCGTCCGCATCGGAGGCGAACTGCGAAATGTCTCGCTTGATGCGCAGCGGGTGAGAGGCAAATCCGTTGCGTCTGAGGCCATCGCAGTGACGGACTCCGATTTGCAACGCGAGAGGCAGAAGAGAAGAAACGCTACCGAGAAGGGAAAGGCACAAGATGAAAATCGTTGTTTCTTTCAAGGTCGTTCCTGACGATCAGGGCATCCAGGTGTCCGGTGACCGCAGCCTGGACTACTCCAAGGCTAAGCCGATCGTCTCGACCTACGACCTGAACGCCATGGAGGCCGCCGCTCAGCTGGCCGCTGCCAACGAGGGCTCCAGCGTCGTGGGCGTCACCGTGGGTGGTTCCAAGATCGACGACTCCAAGATGAAGAAGAACGTTCTGGCCCGCGGCGTCGACGAGCTCTACATGACCGCCGACGACTCCTGCGACGGCCTCGACGCCCATGCGACCGCCGGTGCTCTGGCCGAGCTGATCGCCAAGGTGGGCGAGTACGACCTGATCCTGTGCGGCGACGGCTCCGCCGATAACTACGCGCAGCAGGTCGACGTGCAGCTGGCTGCCAAGCTGGGTCTGCCCGTCGTTAACGGCGCTACCAAGATCGAGGCCGGCGACGGCTTCGTGACCGTCGAGCGCACCCTCGAGGACGTCATCGAGACCGTCGAGGTGCCCCTGCCCGCCGTCGTGTCCGTCACCCCCGACATCGCGCTGCCCCGCATCCCCGGCATGAAGGACATCCTGGCTGCCGGCAAGAAGCCGATGAACGTCGCCGGTGCCGAGGGCGCTTTCGCCAACGCCATCGAGGTCGTCGACTGCAAGGCCCCCGAGCAGGCCGACCGCAAGCTCGAGATCATGGACGCCGCAGACGATGGCGCCATCGAGAAGTTCGCCGCCGCCATCAAGGCCGCGCTGTAAGGGAAAGGACGGATTAAGAGATGAAAGCTTTCGTTCTCGCTGAACGTTCCGACGCCGCCCGCGAGCTCTGCGCCGGCGCCCGCACCGTGGCCGACGAGGTTGTGCTCGTCGCCGTGGGCGACATGGAGGTTCCTGCCGCTTGCGCTGACAAGGTTCTGCATGTGGCTCTGCCCGAGGGCGCTGTGTTCGACGACGCCGCCGACACCGTGATCGCCGCCTTCGACGCCGAGCAGCCCGGCGCCGTGTTCGCCGAGCCCACCAAGCACGTCAAGGTTGTGGCCGGCAAGCTGGCCGCCCATGCCGGTGCTTCCGTGATCACCGACGTCATCGCCTTCGAGGGCGACGTTGCCACCAACATGTACTTCGGTGGCGTGGGCCAGAAGCAGCAGAAGGCTGCCGGCTCCGTTGCCTTCTACACCGTTGGCGCTGGCGTGTTCGCCGAGGCCGAGGCTTCCGGTGCCAACGCCACCGAGGAGCTCGCCTGGGTTGCTCCTGCCAAGGCCGTCAAGCTCGTTTCCTCCAAGCCGATCGAGAAGAGCGGCGTGGATCTGTTCAAGGCTGACGTCGTCGTGGCCGCCGGCCGCGGCTTCGCCGAGAAGGACGAGCTCAAGCTCGCCGACGACCTGTGCGAGAAGCTGGGCGCCGGCCTCGGCTGCTCCCGTCCTCTGACCGAGGGCGTCGACTGGCTGCCTACCGAGGTCTACATCGGCGTGTCCGGCCTGATGCTGTCCCCCAAGGTCTACGTGGCCTGCGGCATCTCCGGCCAGATGCAGCACATGGTCGGCTGCAACCGCGCGGGTGCTCTGTTCGCCATCAACAAGGACAAGAACGCCCCCATCTTCAAGCAGTGCGACTACGGTCTGGTTGGCGACATCAAGACCGTCCTCCCCGCGCTGACCGCCGCTCTGTAGGCACCGGTCTGCGCGCCGCACCGCCCGCATGCGCGGGCTGGGTGGACGCTGATCATTAAGCACGTGAGGGCGCGT
>CAUWMI010000290.1:0-2179 GCA_963559755.1 uncultured Slackia sp.
TTCATCTCCTGCTCGGGGATGGTCGTCTCGAAATCCACCTGGAAGCCCAGTACGTTGCGGTCGGCGATGGCCTCGCGAATGGTGTAGGCATGCAGCAACGGACCGAAGATATCCTCGGTGCGCGGGCCCGTGGTCGTTTCGTCGAACATGGGGGTCCCGGTATAACCCAGCCACGCGCCGCGCGGGAAAGCCTTCTGGATGGATTCGAACGCCTCGCCACCCGTCGAGCGGTGCGCCTCGTCCACGATGAAAACGATATTCTTCTCGGGCGCCTTAAACGACCCGCGCTTGACCAGCCGCTCCAGCTTTTGCACCGAAGTTACAATGATATCGTTGTCCTTCGATTTAAGCTTGCGGCTCAAATCACCCGTGTTGTCGGTATTGCGCACGCTACCCAGGGCGTCATCCCCTGCATCGGGATCATAGGCGCGATAGTTCTCCAGCGTTTGCTTGGTGAGCGCAATGCGGTCGACCAGGAATACTACTTTATCTACCTTGGGCAGGCGACTCGCAAGCCAAGCAGTCTTGAAGCTCGTAATGGTTTTGCCCGAGCCAGTCGTGTGCCAAATATAGCCAACTTTGTTGCAACCCAGTTCGAAATCGGTGTGCTTAATGCCTTCGATCGCCTTTTGCGTCGCATACACCTGATAAGGCCTCATGACCTTGATGCATTGCTTGTTCTTGGTACCGTCAAGGATCATATAGTTCGTTGCCATCCGGTGCGCCATGGGAATAGAGAGCATTGAATCGGCGAATTCTCTCCAATTGCGCACCACAGCATTGTCGCTTTTGCGCTGCCAATGAAACGCAAAGTCTTTATTGAAGGCTTCGGACGTAGTGTTTGCCATATACTTCACATTGTTCGGCGTGATGGCAACCAGAATCTGCAGCGTCGAGAAGATATCTCGGTACTGATTCTCGTCGATATACTGATGCATCTGATTGAGCGCTTCGTTGATGTCGTGCGTATCGCTCTTCTCCTCAATCTGAATAATAGGCAAACCGTTAATAAGAAGTGTGGTATCAAAACGGCGATCCTGTTTGCCGGGAATTTTCGCAGGGCGCTCAATCTGGTTCACGATCTGATAAATGGTATCGCCTGCACCAATTTGCGCCTGGTCAAACACAGTGAGAAATACGTGGCGACCGTCATCAAGATCGATTTCAATTTGCGATACGCCATTCAGACCGTAAAGGAACTGTCCCGCCTGATAAGGCGTCCTAAGGTCAGAGATGATTTTCTTGACCTGGCCAAACTCAACCGTACTGAGTGGATGATCGAGAGTGCTCTGATTATGGCGCTCCAAGATGCGCTTGAAGTTATCCCAAAGCTGGTCGGTGGTCTTGATATCTGGCTCATACTTCCAGAGTTTGGTTTTCACCACGTAATCTATGGGGTTTCCACCATAGCCGACCGACTTCTCGCGCACCACTCCCCAGCCTGACGATTCGGAAGGCGTTATGGTGCCGCTGCAAAGGTATTGAATAAGCTCGGATTCGAATTGCAACTCATTCACGATTGTTCCACCTCTCTGATGGTTTCCAATGTCAATGCGGTTTCAAGATCTGACGCTCGTTTTTTTAATGCATCGAGCTTAAGCTGGTCCGCATACAGGCGCCCAATGAGGCGCTGCCTTTCTATAGGGGGAATTCGCGGTACCTCCAAATCATTGAGCTGCCGAAGCGTATATTTCAGGACTGTTGAACCCTGCTGGCCTATACGCAGTTGTCGCCTAATATGTCGATTTTCATTCATCAAATAGACCAGGTAGCGACTATCAATGTCATCCGAAGGCACAAGGGTGACATAGTTTTGCGTAAGGAGATAACCACTGTGCTCAGGCTGCACTATCGCGGCAATTCCCGACAAAAGGCTGAACACCACGCTTCCAGTTGAAGTCGTGCGAACCGAATCAAAGGTCCTTACGCGTTTTCCATCGCCCTTCGAGGAGCACATGCCCCTGAGGTCATCCTCAAGATCCGCCTGACTATAAAAACAGTAAGAGGGGGCGGATCCGCTCCCATCTTCTGTAATGCGAAATTGTGGGGTGCCGCTCACGAATACGACAATGCTAGTCATAGACGTCACGACGTCGCACCTCCTAAGAAAGGGACCGCGAATCTAGTTCGACCGTCCGAAGCATAGAGCAAAGATCCTAGAGAGTCAATCTTATATAAA
>CAUWMI010000291.1:0-2062 GCA_963559755.1 uncultured Slackia sp.
TCAAACGCCGACTGCATCTTTGTTGGGCTGGCTGTATTTCTCAAACCATACGCAACCTCTTGACTTTGAGGGGGGGGGGCTGCCTCAAAATCGCAGGTGTCGTTTGCGAGCCAGTCTTCCACAATTTGCGCATCATTCGCTGCAATTTGCGAACCGATCCCGCTGCCGCTTACGCGACAACCCGCCGCGCAAGCGGCAAACGCGCCGCAGTTTGTACGACAACCTGCTTCGCAAACGGCAAGCGTGCCACAGAGCGCACCAACACGCCCGCCGCAAAGCGCGTTGCCCGCCGATTTGAGAAAGGCCCTCCCATGTCCAGAATTCATCATGCCCAGCAAAGCCTCGTTGCTGACGGCACGCCACACCCACCCGCGCGCGACGTCACCTTCTCTTCCGGCAAAGCCATGGGGCTCGGGCTGCTGGCCGCCCTCCCCTTCGTGGTGGTTTTCGGCTGCTTCTATCGATTCGCACTCATCGACCGCGCGCATCTCGCCGACGCAACTGGACTGGGCTTTTACCTCATGCTTATTGCCATTGTCGCCATCTCGGTATTCGCCCACGAGCTGCTGCATGCTGCCGGGTGGATGCTCGCGGGAAAATGCGGACGAAATGCCATCGCATTCAACATAAGCGCCTGCATGCCCAGCTGCTCATGCAAAGCGCCCTTGGGCAAACGAGCGTATCTGATAGGCGTGCTGTTTCCCTTCTGCGTACTCGGCTGCCTGAGCGTCGTGTTCCTGTTTGTTTATCCGGGCACCGTTTCCGTGCTGACGATGATCGTCAACTTCGTTGCCGCCGGTGCCGACACTCTCGTTGCCGCCCACGTCATGCGCGAACCAAGCGAAGCCCTCATCTCCGACCACCCCACTAAAGCGGGATATGTCGTGGTTGAAAACTAGGACGCCGCTCACCTCAAGCTAAAGCGTCGCTCCGCTCCCGAACACCCGTCGCAATTGCTCACTTTGAGCCCGCGTGTCAGATATGGCGGAAAGGTCGTGCGCGGGTCAATCGGCCGTGGACGAGGGTCAGCAACCTCATAATGCGGCGCCGGTTCAGCGCAAACATCTGCAAATCGAATAGGCACACCGGGCGATTCATAAAAGCTCTGTCCTGCTTGCACATGAAAATGCAGGTGAGGCTCCGAGCTGTTGCCCGAGCTACCGCAACGCCCAATGTGCTGTCCGCGCGCAACATGTTCCCCCACTGAAACGGCAACGCTCCCTGGCGCAAGATGCGCGAGACACGAAAACTCATCATTGGAATGGCGAATAAGCACGTAGTTGCCGCGAATATCGTCTCCTGTGCAATCGATTTGCCCCTCTGGCGCGGGAGGCGTATCGGGGTCAGAATCGCGCGCCTCGACCACCACGCCGTCCGTCGGTGCGAGAACAGGCCGACCGTAGCAGTAATACGATCGCACGTCCATCGGATTGCCAGCGCACGAACGTCCTTCATCGTCCGTTACAACGAAATCGCAAGCGTAGCGCTGCGTCCACACATCCCACGAATGCGAGGTTTCTTCGTCGATGCCGCCGTTCACCACAACCCATGCGCCCTCGAACGGCAGACGATATTCAACGCGCGACGCCCCCGTTTTAGGGTCCGGGAGCTCGTTGTTGTATCTAAAGGCCATCTTCACCATGCCGAGAACCTGCTTGATGGCTTGTTTGGTGGTGGGTTTCAACGGCGCCCTCCTGATCTGCCTTGCGATGCCGCCCAACTGGCTATCCACTATACAGGACCCATCTCCACCTTGATGGCATCGAGCACTATTGGTTCTGGTTACATGAATTGAATCGCGTTGAACTGCTTTGATTTGCATTAAACAGCTTTGATTTGTATTGAATGGTTTTGATTTGTATTGAACGCCCTTAAACTTGTTCGCCTTGGGAAACATCTCTTACGGACTTGGAATTCATCGCCCGTCACAATTGCCCACTTCATTGGCTGCAATCAATGTGCAGGAGACATTTTACTCGAACATTCGTTCTTATTATGATATAGTGAATGAAAGAATTTCCTGCTCGATTGGAACCTGCTTGCGAAATGGAGGCCGCCATGG
>CAUWMI010000292.1:0-2032 GCA_963559755.1 uncultured Slackia sp.
CGAGCCAGGATGACCCTTACTTCGTCGAGTACGTCAAAGGCGCCCAATCTGTGGGCATAGATATCGGTGTATATATTTATTCGTACGGCTGGGATGCTGCTACGGGTAAATCCGAGGCGGAACACGTTTTACGTTTGCTAAATAAGGCAGGTCTCTCTCCGTCCGATCTCGCATACCCCGTGTACTACGACCTCGAGCAGGAAAGCGTGAGTACGGGCAAGCCGTGCGGTATTGATGACAGCGGGAAGGAGCGCCCCGCAAGCAATAGTGCGTTGCTTTCTATGACGAAGACATTTGCGAGCACTATTGAATCTGCCGGATACGAGGTGGGCGTTTACGCCAATCTTAATTGGTGGAACAACTACCTCACGAGCTCGACCTACGATCAGTGGAGCAAATGGATTGCCCAATATAATTATCAATGTGACTACCAGGGTGACTACGCCATGTGGCAGTGTATGTCCGATGGACTAATTAATGGCATCTCGGGCAACGTGGATATCAACTTCTACTATGGTCTCGGTTATGAGAGTCTCGATGCGCTGGCAAAAGCAAATGCTGATGTATTGGCTGACGGTGTATATACTGTTGCATCCGCGAAAGACCCTTCAAAGGTGCTCGATGTGAATTCCGCTTCGGTGGCGAATGGCGGCAATGTGCAGCTATATGCCTCCAATAGCACGAATGCCCAGCAGTGGCGTGTGAGCCATGACTCCCAGGGTTACGTAACATTCACCAACATCAATTCCGGCAAAGTGCTCGATGTCAAATCGGGTAGCTATTCAAATGGAACGAATGTCCAGCAGTATACGGACAATGGTTCTCGTGCCCAAAAATGGATTGTTGTCCCAGGGGAGGGTGGAGCATATGAGATTCTTTCTGCCCTAAAAACAAATGTCTCATTGGATGTTAAATCCGGCAATATAGCGAATAAAGTTAATGTGCAAATCTATCGATCAAATGGAACTGCGGCACAGGCGTGGCAGTTCACTAAAGTGGGGGATATACGCGCTGAGCTTGATGCGCTTGCTGCGGAAAACAAAGACGTCCTTGATGATGGGGAAACGTACTATATCGTCTCTGCGCTCAGTTCGGGGTCGTTGTCCAAGGCGACGCAGGTTCTCGACGTGAAATCAGCAGGCACGGGCAATTCTGTCAATGTCCAGACGTATGGCGCCAATGGCACGAAAGCTCAGCAGTGGAGAGTTGAGAAAGATGTTAAGGGCTACGTGACTTTCATCAACGTTAATTCGGGCAAGGTGCTCGATGTTTCTGGTGGGAAATGCATAAGCGGCACGAACGCGCAACAGTATGCCTCGAATGATTCGTATGCCCAAAAATGGATCGTCACGAAAGAAGATGGTGGATATGCCATCCGTTCTGCTTTGTGGGAGAACGTGACGCTTGATGTGAGCACGGGCAAGGCCGCCAACTCGTCCAATGTGCAAGTTAAAGCCCTTGGTGGTTCTGGGATTCCCGCCGCACGAGCATTGTGGACGTTCCAAAGCGTAGAGGATGCGTATGCACAGCTCGATCAGCTTGCCTCGGATAATCAGGGAGTGCTTTCCGATGGCACGTATGTGATTAAGAGCACATTAGCTAATACGAAGGTTCTTGACGTAGCTTCGGGTAGCTTGGCAAATAAGGCTAACGTGCAGCTTTATGCTTCTAACATGACAAGCGCTCAGCAATGGAAGATTTCTCATGACGATATGGGCTACGTGACATTCACTAATGTTAAATCGGGTAAGGTACTCGATGTGGAAAGTGCGAAGTTCGCAAATGGAACAAACGTGCAGCAGTACGCATCCAACTATACTCGTTCTCAGAAATGGATTGTGACTGATAACGGTAACGGATCATTCGCTATTCAATCGGCGCTTTGGCCTAGGCTTGTGCTTGATGTGAAAAGCGCTTCAACGTCGAATAAAGCAAACGTGCAGGTGTACGCTTCTAATGGGACGAAGGCTCAATCGTGGCAGATCCTGCCTACGGAACCGCAGGTGACACCGTGTGATGATTTGGGGCTATC
>CAUWMI010000293.1:0-2021 GCA_963559755.1 uncultured Slackia sp.
TGCGAGGATGATAGCCACATAATTGAGCGTCATGGAAAACGCCATGTTCCTCTTGATGGTGACCATCATGCGACGCGAAAGGGCGAACAGATGCGGAAGCGCGGAAATGTTGTCGCGCACGAGAGCGATATCGGCCGCATCCACTGCGATATCGCTACCGACGCCTCCCATGGCAATACCGACATACGCCTTCTTAAGGGCGGGCGCATCATTTACGCCATCGCCCACCATGCACACATGGGCACCACCGTCTTGGAGCACGGCGATAGCATCCATCTTGTCTTCAGGCAGGCACCCCGCCTTCACTTCATTGATGCCCGCATCCCCCGCAATAGCGCGCGCCGCCTTCGCATGGTCGCCCGTCATGAGAACAGGCGTTATCCCGAGCGATGAAATGCCCTCCACCGTTGCACGCGCATCGCTTCGCACGGTGTCGGCAAGGGCCACAACTCCTGCCGCTTTTCCGTCTATGGCAACATAGACAAACGTGCAACCTCGTTCGAGAAACTCATCGGCACAAGCCTGGAATCCCAAAGCCCCCGCGATGCCCGCCTCGAGCATCATGTCGAAGTTGCCGGCAAGCACGCACCTTCCCGAAATCATCGCAGAAACACCTCTGCCGGGCGTCATAGCAAAATCCTTCACCTCGGGCAAAGCGCCGTCCACCTGGGTCTTCCAACCCTCAACGATGGCCTTGCCAAGCGGATGTTCGCTCATTGATTCTGCCGCCGCACAAGCAGTGAAAAGCTCGTCTTCGGTGACGGCGTTACGCTGCACGTGATTGCCGCAGCATCCTTCATGATGGCCGTGCGAGGATACAAAGGGCTTAACCGCTACCACCTGCGGATGACCGTGAGTGAGCGTGCCCGTTTTATCGAACGCAACCCAATCCACAACGGCAAGGCGCTCAAGCGCGTCGCCCTCGCGCACAAGGATGCCGAACTTCGTCACGTTGCCGATAGCCGCCATAATGGCCGTAGGCGTTGCAAGCACGAGCGCGCAGGGGCAGAACACCACGAGAATGGTGACCGCACGAATGATTTCGCCGGTGACGATCCACGTGCCGAGCGCAGAGACGAGGGCGATGACCACGATCCACGTAGCCCACCGGTCCGCAAGACGTACGATCTTGGCCTTTCCCGCATCGGCGGATTGCACGAGCGCGATCATGCGAGCAAGGGAGCTGTCCTCCCCCACACGCTGGGCCACCATGTCAAATGCGCCAAATTGGTTGACCGTTCCGCTTTTCACCTCGTCGCCAATGAATTTATCCTGCGGAAGAGGTTCGCCCGTCATCACCGATTCGTCGATGGACGTTTGCCCAGAAAGAATGACGCCGTCCACCGGCACCGACTCACCGGGCAAAATGCGCACCACGTCGCCCACGCACACCTGATCGGCGGAAACAACGCGCTCCTCACCGCCCGCGATAAGGCGAGCCGTACGCGGCGTGAGGCTCACCAGGCGCCCAATGCCCGCACGCGCCTTGGCAACCGTCAGATTCTCTAACAGCGACCCCAACTGCATGATGACGGCAACTTCGCCTGCAGCGAAATCCTCCCCAATGATTCGTTAAAAGTCTACCACGCCCCAACCCTGTACCGTCTCAGGCCGGGATCCACCTACAGCACTCACGTTCGGCATCGCGCACATTTCCCGATCGTTGTACATGGTGCCTCCTTTCGCATCACATGCAAAATTTTATGTGCGGCCTTGACGAAAGCGTCAAACATTCTATACTTATGAACAGTTGTTCATATGTTGAAAGGTTTCATCATGAACACGAATAAAGAGAAAGAAATCGCTCAGGGCCTAGCAGCCCAAGACCCGGCAGCGGTCACCCAGAATCCGACAGCTCCCGTTCAAGGCACTCTTGCACCTCCGGCGCACGCCCATGGGGCTGGCTGCGATTGCGGAGCCTGCTCCGAGGCATTCGGCGAGCTGGCGGATGACCTTCCCGACGAAGAGCTGCTCTACGACCTCGCAGACCTGTTCAAGGTGTTTGCAGACACCACGCGCAT
>CAUWMI010000294.1:0-1911 GCA_963559755.1 uncultured Slackia sp.
CCTCTTCAAGCTGTCGCTCGTAACTCGCGAGAGAGGGCACCCTGATCATCGCAATATCGCCCGTCCCAAAGGCGTGCTCGTTTAAAAGCTGCCTAATCGCATCTATCACAGCCGGCGCGGTAGACGTAATCCCATTGCCATCATCGGTTTTGAACCTGACGATGATGTTCGGACTGAAATCGAAATCCACCCAGTCGTAATGGATATTCGTACAGCCTTCGGGATGGTCGACCGTATTGTAGTTATGCATGGCGATCGACATATTGCGTACGATATTGCGCAGCCAATGGGGCATGACGCCATCCCACAGCTCGCACGCCTTCGAATCACTCGTATCCCAATATGGGCGCATGAGACGAACGGTGAGACGCATCACGTTACCTTGGTCAGCATCTTCAAGTGAAAGCTGTTTGACCAGCGGCTGCGCCAGGTAAACATAGCTGCGTTTTATTTCTTCCGCGGTTTGTTCGGAATACACGTCAGGCGTCAGCATCACCTGCAAAACCAGGGATGGCCTTACCAGCATAGCTCCCTCCTTCGCTCTCGTTCGATACGCCCATAGGCGCATACGTCATACGTCGTTTGCTTTTTAGTTTGCCCATGCAAGGCTTCACGCGTCAACCCCTCGACCCTTTTCATACCGAATCGGAATCAGGTGATTTCTCAAGAGGAATGAGGCCTTCCGAATCGTCATTACAGGCCTCTCAATCTGGGTTGACGTGCATTTTTCGAGCGCGGTATCGTCTTTTAGGGCCACGCACCAAGCAAGTCGACCCAACACGGCTGAATACGATTCGAGGGGGAAACCATGAATGAAATCGGCAACGATACCGGACGTCCACTAAGCGATGACTTCAATGTGGATTTCGACCCCTTGGACGACCTCGCCTTCGACGAAGACATAGATGACGATTCCACACTGAGCGAGGGGCCCTTTGGCATGCCCAGCCCCGATGCTGCCCCCGCATTCCAGGGAAAGCTGGAATCATTCGCCGACAAAGACACAGCCGAGGAACGCATTAGCGCCTTGTTCGACCAGATGCCCACACTCCAAAAAATACTGTACGGGATTCTGAGGCTTTGCGAAGCGCCCTCGCGTGCCGAAGATATCGATGCGGCAATCGAAGACCTGAAGAGGCATCACCACTGCGTATACTCGCCATCAACGTTCTGCTCGCTGCTTGAGCGCGCGGGCGCCATAGAGAAGGTCGACGAAACGGGTCAATCTCTTGAGGATTTTGAGCAAGAGCCGCAGATGATCGAGGTAGACGGAACCACCTATTGGGTCGTCGCACCGCCTCCGTGCGTGTTCTGGAAACTGACCGACGCAGGCCTCGCGCAGCTCGAGGGGCATAAACCATTCGAAGCCATACAGGCATGCTTCGACGACGAGCCCCTATACGCCGACATATTCAAAACCATACTTGAGTTGTGCGGCCAAAAGGGCGGCACCACCGTCAAAGCCATCGGTGACGCCGTGGAAGACGAACCTGCAGCGCAAGAGCCGCGGCGCTATGCGATGTACTTCATCGACAAGCTGGAGCGAGCCGGAGCGCTTGATTGGAACGGCGCCTGGACGACAACTGAGGAAGGAAAGCGATTCCTCAGTCAGATTGACGATGCGTCGGGCCAGAACTAACGACAATGTACTACCGAGCCCATCCGGACACCCATAGCCGCCAGATTTCCCGCGAGGAGAATCATCATGAATGAACGCGTTACCAACCCCATAGAGACAATCCAGGACGTCCCGATTGAAGCAAGCGAAGAAACGGGCCAGATGACTCCGCACGAGCTCGCCCAGCTCTGCGAGGCCCGCGCGACAACATATGGGCTCTTGGCGCGCCTGTATCGCTCGGAAGTGACCGAGAACATGCTCGAAGAACTCACTTCCATGCACTACCCCGTCAA
>CAUWMI010000295.1:0-1872 GCA_963559755.1 uncultured Slackia sp.
GTATTTAAATCAGTTACTATGCGCTGTCTGCTTTAAGGCTAGGAAATGAACGGGCTCCTTCCCTTAATGAGAAGGAGCCCGTTGTCATAGCTCGAACAAATGATA
Organism: uncultured Slackia sp.; assembly: GCA_963559755.1. Classification (GTDB taxonomy): domain Bacteria; phylum Actinomycetota; class Coriobacteriia; order Coriobacteriales; family Eggerthellaceae; genus Slackia. The sequence continues at coordinate 106 of CAUWMI010000295.1, forward strand.
AGACGACGGTTGAATTAGTTGTCGAACACGTTCTCGGTCCAGGCATCGATGTTTTCGACGCGAATGATGCTGGCCACTTCCCGCACAAGTTTGAGGGATTCGAGCTGCTCCTTGGCGCGTTCCATATCGGCCTCAAGGGTGTTATGCGTCATGTAGATGAGCGTGCGCGCCTCGGTGTCATCCGTCTCGTATTGGCTGATGTGCGAAATCGAGATCTGATTATCGGCGAAGACTTTTGTGGCCTGAGCGAGCACGCCGAGCTTATCCTCAACGGTAAGGCGAATGTAGAAACGCGTCTTAAGCTCTGCGATATCGCGAATGGCAAGATTGTGCCCAAAAGGCTCGCTTTCCGGCAGCGGGGAGCGACCTTGGGAGATGGGCGTAGCGAGCGCCATGACATCGCCCACGACAGCGCTTGCCGTGGGGAATGATCCCGCACCGGCCCCGTAGAACATGGTCTCGCCAACAGCATCGCCCACTACGTACACTGCATTCATCGCGCCGGAAACGCTCGCAAGCAGGTGGTCGCGCGGAATCATCGTGGGATGCACACGCACGTCGACGCCCTCATCGGTGTTGCGCGCGATGGCGAGCAGCTTGATGGCGTATCCGAATTCTTTGGCCATTTCCATATCGATGCTGGAAACGCGACGGATTCCCTGCATGTATACGTCGTCGGTGGTGATGCGCGTGCGGAACCCGATCGATGCGAGGATGGCGATCTTCGAAGCCGCGTCAAAGCCGTCAACGTCGGCGGTGGGGTCGGCTTCTGCGTATCCGGCTGCTTGTGCGTCGGCGAGCACGTCCTCGAAAGAGGAGCCCTCTGCCTCCATGCGGGAGAGAATGTAGTTGGTCGTGCCGTTCATGATGCCGGCAATGGTGAGGGTTTCGTTGGCCACAAGGTTGTGCTCAAGGGCGTTCACCACGGGGATGCCGCCAGCGGCTGCGGCTTCGCACTTAATGGCGACGCCGTTTTCCGCCGCGGTGCTGGCGAGGTGCTCCATCTTGCGCCCCAGCAGCGCCTTGTTGGCCGAAACGACATGTTTTCCGGCCTTGAAGGCCTCTTCGAAAATCTCCGTGGCGGGATGATCGCCGCCGATGAGCTCGATGACGATATCGATTTCGGGGTCAGACACCACCTCGTGCCAATTGGTGGTAAACGTATCGAGCACGCCCAGGCGTTCAGCTTCGGCATTGCTGCGGCTGCACGTCTTCTTCAGGCACAGATCAACACCGTAATGCTCGACGTAATCGTCGTGGTGCTTCTGGATGAGGCGTACCACGCCGCTTCCTACGGTACCCAGGCCGATGAGGCCGATATTGACTGCGTTCATGCATTCCTCGCTTTCTGCGAATGAGCTGGGAGGCGTGGTTGCCTCGGACGGCTGCGTCCGTCTAAAGGGTGAATTGTTCGTATGAGGGGAATTGTACAGAAAAGACTGGCGATAAGAGCGTTTCTGCGCATACGCACACGAAGAACGGGCGAACTTGCACGGGTGGGTGGTCGGGAGACACCAGTGCCGACGCGGTTAGGTCGAACGGGAATGGGGCGCCCTTGCTGGCCCGCCAGGTCGGATGGGCAAGGCGAATGAGGCAGAAGTAGACCCAGCAGACGGCAATCGGCCAAACTTTTCTAAAAAGAAGCCAATTTTTACTTGCGTTTGAGCCGAATGACGAGTAATATAACAACTCGCTTCTTAAGAAGCAGGCTGCAAAGTCACGCGGGCGTGGCGGAATTGGCAGACGCGTACGGTTCAGGTCCGTATG
>CAUWMI010000296.1:0-1866 GCA_963559755.1 uncultured Slackia sp.
GTCCGCCTCGAAGTCGCGGCCGATGACGTTCTCGAAGATCTCGCCGACCGGGCCCTTGTACGAGTTGTACCTGTGGTAGTCGGTCTCGCGGCGGATGCCGCTGCGCGGCCCCATCTCGCGGATCATCTTGAGCACCGTCTTGTCCGCGATGCGGGCGCCGTCCACGGCCCGCAGCTCCATCGCCACCTGGCGGTGGCCGACGCCGTTGGGGAGCCTGCCGAAGATCTCGGCTACCCGCGTCCGCGGCTCCGGCCTGGTCGGGCGCTTCGGGTGCGTGAGCGCGTAGTGGTACGTGGACCTGGCGAGCCCGGCGGCCCCCAACAGGTCGGCGAGGTCGTGCTGCCCTGAAAGCTCGGCGACCGCTAGGGCCTTCTCCCGGTTCGGGAGCGACTCTCCGCCTTCAGGGCTATCGATTTTTTAGATACGTCACCTGGGCTTCGAGCCGCCTGACCTCGCGCTCGAGCTCCTGCTCGCGGGTCATCGGGGCGGCCTTCGCCCCCGACCCCTCGGCCTGTCCTTCGGCTTCGTCCGGAGCGCCTCCGCACCGCCCTCGCGGTAGAGGCGGCACCACTGCTTCAGCGGCGAGAGGCTCGCTATCCCGTAGCGCGCCATCGCCTCGGTCTCGGCCATGCCGCCGTCGACCACGGCGCTGGCCGCGGCGACCTTGGTCTCGAAGTCGTATCTCGCGTGCGTCTTGCCCATGCTCAGCAGGCCGTCCCTCCCCACGGACCGGTGCGTCTGCTGCCATTTTCTCACGGCCTCCTCCGGAATCCCGAGGGTGCCCGCGACGGATTTGCGCCCGAGCCCCCTCTCGAACATGCCGGCGGCCAGCTCCCTGAGCGAGCGGTCATGCTCAGTCGCAGGTCGATTGACATAAAAAGCCTCCCATCTCTCGGACTTTGATTTCCATGTCCAAGAAATGGGAGGCAGCTCAATACAAGATGCGATGACGTTAAATCTTGAAACGAAAACCGTGATTCGCTCACTTGTCTTTTCATCGTGTGCCCGTACAATACCAACTAAAGGCAACCTGACAATCAAGGAAAACGCACGAAGATGCTGAGAATCGACGAGAACGAGCTGCACTCGCTGCTCCGCGACAGAAGACCGCATATAGGCTCCGGTCCGGTCGTGTCGGCAGCGGCTAACGTCATCGCTGCGATCTTCTACATCCCAACCGTGAACAGTGCGCCGTGCATGCTCGCCAAGATCGGATATGGTGCCTTCGCGATAATATCGTTAATTATCGGCGGATATAATCTTCGCAAATCGATAACCAGCAGATACACCGACGAAGACATGTACAAGGATGTGACCGCGTTGAACAGAAAACTCATCAGAAGCTCAATCGTCGCGGTGACAAGCGCCGACAGACCCAACCAGTACCTTCTCTACCACGACAACGGGTGGGACTGCGACTTCTTCCCCAACCACCGCACCAACGGCGACTACGAGACCGACAAGGCAAATATGGCGGAATACCTCAACCGCGAATACGGTATGGACATCAAGCCATCGAGCCTCCGCCTCGTCGGCACGAACACGAACAGCAAACTGTCCACCGAACACAACGAGGTCCGCGAATACGAATACCGCCTGTACCTGCTGAGACTGACCAGCACGCCAGATACGTGGGATTCCGATGCATTCCGCGTCCTCGACAAGGACTGCCGCATGATGACCGTCGGAGGCATGCTGTCCGATAAGAGGATCAACGAAGTCAACCATGACGTGGTGGCCATGGTGAGGGACTTGGTGTAAGAGGTCCGATATCGCCACGAAAACGCACCTTTACGGAATCCGTAGTTTTGTAAGTCGAGTTCTCGCAGGCGAATGTTACTTACGAGAAGACCCCGCCGAAGCGGG
>CAUWMI010000297.1:0-1860 GCA_963559755.1 uncultured Slackia sp.
GCCCCATCAGAGCGGGCGCAAGTTAGTCGTATCTTTTTCCTGGCGCTATCGGACCAGCCTGCTCCAAAATGCCATAGTTGGGCTCGAATCAACGCCGCTTCGGCTTCATATTCAGCAATTTTGATCGCATATCTCCGGGAAAGTCGAAAAACTGTCCATGAGTTCGGCGGAATCTGGTCCGCAAGAGGAGAACCTTGCGAATCGCTACGCTTCGGAGGCGTAGCGGGCCGTCAGCGCATCGATGGCGCCTTGGATCATACAGTGGAACAGCGAGGCCATCTCCTCGGGCGTTTCCTTCATTCCCTCCTCGAGCCAAGTCACGAACACGGTAAACACCGCACCCGAGTAAAACGGCAGGCAGTAGCGCAGGATGTCGTCGTAGGGCATGTCACCCGCGGCGTCCTCGATGAACTCGCCGAACATGCGCATATAGAGCGCCGTGAATCCTGCCTTGTGCAGCGTGAGCAGCGTGGATCGGTACGCGCGAAAGTAACGGAACATGCGCAGGATGCTGTCGTATTCCAGAACGCTGCGGTCCTCACCGATGGTCTTCTGACGAAAGTCGTCGATGATAATCGCACCGGCAGAAGCGATGATGTCTTCCTTGGAGTCGAAATTGCGGTAGCACGACGCGCGCGCCACGCCTGCTCGCGTCACGATGTCGCTCACCGTGATGTCGGAGAAATGCTTCTCGTTCATAAGGCGCACGAGCGCGCGAATGATGCGCCGTTTGGTTCGCTCGTTGGCGAGTACGCGTTTGTCGCGCCGCCGTGGCGCCAGTCGGACGGGTGCCTCCTGGGGAGTGGCGCACCCCTTTTGCTGTTCGACGTTCATTCTGCTGCCCCCTGCCGCTTCACCCGACACGAAGAATGCCGAGCTGGCACACTCAATTATGCATGAGACACAACGAGTGCATCTGTATCACGTGCGCTCATTGACGCATTATGTTCTGCCGCTAAGATACCATATGAGACAGTTTGTATCATATGGTATCCAGAAAACTGCTGATGCCTTTTTAAAAGCGAGGATCTTCATGGTCATAATCACCGATACCGCATCAGATATCCTTGAGAGCGAAGCCAAGGAGCTCAATGTGCGCCTGGCGCCGTTCGACATTTCCTTCGGCGACGAACACTGCAATCGCAACACGCCCGAAGACCTCGACCGGTTCTATCGCCTGCTCACAAGCGGCGGCGAGTTCCCCAAAACGAGCCAGCCCTCCCCTGAATGCTACTTTGAATACATTCGAGAGGCGCAAGAGCGCGGCGAGGACGCGCTGGTGATTGCGCTCACGTCCACCATCTCGGGATCGGTGGAATCGGCGCGCCTGGCAGCGAAGCTTTCGGGTTACGACCGCGTTGCGGTGGTGGATTCACGCCAGGCCATCGTGAGCGAGCGCATGGTGGTTGAGTACGCATGCCAGCTGCGCGACGAGGGAAAATCGCTCGAAGAAACCGTGGAGGCCATCAAGGAATTCAGCGAACGCATCCAGATCAGCGGCATCCTGGACACCCTCACTTACTTGCAAAAGGGCGGGCGCATCCCCGCGTCGCTCGCGCGCATTGGCAACCTGCTGAAGATCAAGCCGCTCGTGGCCGTAGAAGATGGCGTGCTCATGAGCCCCACCGCCGCACGCGGCACCAATGCGGCAAAGAAGGCCATCTGGAAGCGCCTGGACCCAGAGCATCTAGACACGTCGTGGCCGATCTACTTCGTGTACGCCGATCGTCGCGATTTGGCCGAGGAATTCGCCAAGGAAACGATTGAGAAGTTCGGGCTCGACCCCGCGAACACGCGCATCTGCCAAATCAGCGGCACCGTGGGCGCCCACCTGGGCCCCGGTTGCTTCGGCTACGCGTT
>CAUWMI010000298.1:0-1858 GCA_963559755.1 uncultured Slackia sp.
GGATGTGACATGGACGAGATTATTTCCCAGCTTTGGACTCCCGAGCTCCAGATGGCGCTCACGGTGTTCATCGTGTTCCTGGTTATTCTGTACGTGCTTTCCATCGTGTGGGTGGTGCGTGACGCGTATCTGCGCGGCACGTTCTGGTACATCTGGGCCATCGTTGCCCTGGTGCCCCTGCTGGGCGTCATCGCCTACTGCCTGCTGCGTCCGCCCCTGCTGCAGATCGATCGCGACGAGCAGGAGCTCGAGGTGGCCCTCAAACAGCGCCAGCTCATGCAGTACGGCGAGTGCGCCAACTGCGGCTATCCCGTTGAGGCCGACTACGTGCTGTGCCCCAACTGCCATCAGCGCCTGAAGAACCAGTGCTCCAAGTGCGGCCACGCCCTCGATCCCTCGTGGACGGTGTGCCCGTACTGCGCCACGCCCGTTGGCGGCGCGGCTCCCCGTGGGGCTCGAACTACCGGCAGGCCGCAGCAGCAGCCTGCTCGCCAGACTGCCGTGGCGGCACGTGCGGATGCGGCCGGCCAGGCACAGGGCGCTCGTCGTCCCCAATAGGTAAGCGTCTGGTGTACGTATTCGCAGGCCGTCCTCCGGGGCGGCCTGCCTTTTGTTCGACAAGCAGCCGGGCAAAAGGCAAGGATCCGCATTGCCCATCTGCCAGGCGGGCATTGCGGCAGCATCGTTTCTATAATCCCTGATCATTCGACCAATCGAACCCGTTTTACTAGCGACATTCACGTGTCATTCGAGAGGAGATAATCCCATGAAGGCCCTGTATAACGACGGATCCGTCGCCGAGCTGCCCGAGGAGGAGGTCACGCACGTCGTTCGCCATTCCGCGGCGCACATCATGGCCCAGGCCATCAAGCGCCTGTACCCGCAGGCCGATTTCGCCTACGGTCCCGCGACCGACAACGGCTTCTACTACGATGTCGACCTGGGCGACACCAAGCTCAGCGAGGAGGATCTTCCTGCCATCGAGGCCGAGATGAAGAAGATCGTGAAGGAGAACCTCAAGTTCACGGCCTTCGAGCTCCCGCGCGAAGAGGCCATCAAGCTCATGGAGGAGCGCGGCGAAAAGTACAAAGTCGAGCATATCGGCGATCTGTCCGAGGACGCGCGCATCACGTTCTACCAGCAGGGCGATTACATCGACATGTGCGTGGGCCCGCACATCTGCTACACCAAGGCGCTCAAGGCCTTCGCGCTGACGGCCGTGTCGGGCGCCTACTGGAAGGGCGATAAGAACAACAAGATGCTCACCCGCATCAACGGCACCGCCTTCGCCACGAAGGAGGAGCTCGAGGAGCATCTGCGCGTGCTTGAAGAGGCCAAGAAGCGCGACCACCGCAAGATCGGCCGCGAGATGGACCTGTTCATGATGCGCGACGAGGCTCCGGGCTTTCCGTTCTTCCTGCCCAACGGCATGATCCTGAAGAACGAGCTGCTCAGCTACTGGCGCGAGATCCATCATAAGGCGGGCTACGTGGAAATCTCCACGCCGCAGATTATGTCGGCCGAGCTGTGGCACACCTCTGGCCACTGGGATCACTACAAGGACAACATGTACTCCACGCAGATCGACGGCGAGGAGTACTGCATCAAGCCTATGAACTGCCCGGGCGGCGTGCTCGTGTACAAGTCCAAGCCGCACAGCTACCGAGAGCTGCCCATCCGCGCCGGCGAGATCGGCCTGGTGCACCGCCACGAGATGCGCGGCGCGCTGCACGGCCTCTTCCGCGTGCGCTGCTTCAACCAGGACGATGCGCACCTGTTCGTGACGCCCGAACAGCTGACCGATGAGATCGTGGGCGTGGTGAACCTGATCGACTCGGTGTACCAGAAGTTCGGCTTC
>CAUWMI010000299.1:0-1857 GCA_963559755.1 uncultured Slackia sp.
CCTTCAGGCAGACACCGCATGGCCGGGAGGTATCGCGACCGTCCCAGTGTTACGAATTCAAAAAACGTAACACCATAATAATAAGGCGGTGTTACGAATTCAAGAATCGTAACACCGCCTTACTAAATTATCGACAAATGGCTTAGCAGAGCTCGCTCTCCACCACCTTGGCAATCGCCTGAGCGTGGGCATCGGCAGCTTCTTGCGTCTCGGCCTCCACCATCACGCGCACCACGGGCTCGGTGCCGCTCGTGCGCACCAGCACGCGACCCGTATCGCCCATCTCATCTTCCGCCGCCTTCACGGCATCCCAGATGGGACCGTTGCCCTCGAGCGCATGCTTGTCCTTCACGCGCACGTTGATGAGCGTCTGCGGGAACTTGGTCATCACCTTGATGGCCTCCTCCACCGGCTTGCCACTGCGACGCACCGCCGCCAGGAACTGGCATGCCGTCACCAGGCCGTCGCCCGTGGAGTTGTAGTCCAAAAGAATCATGTGGCCCGACTGCTCGCCGCCCACGGCATAGCCGCCCTCGCGCATAGCCTCCAGCACGTAGCGATCGCCCACCTTGGTCTGGATAACCTCGATACCTTCGCGCTCCATGGCGCGCACGAAGCCCAAGTTGGTCATCACAGTGGATACGGCAACGTTGCCCGGCAGCGCGTCGCGGTTCTTGAGGTCAACCGCCAGCACGGCTTCCACGATGTCGCCGTCGATCTCGGTACCGTCAGCCGCCATCAGCATCACGCGGTCGGCATCGCCGTCATGCGCAATGCCCACGTCAGCGCCACATTCATTCATGAGGTCGGCGAGCGGGCCCAGATGCGTTGAGCCACAGTTCACATTGATGTCGGTGCCGTCAAAATCGTCGTTGATCACCGTGACCTCGGCGCCCAAGCGACGCAACGCCTCGGCGCTCGTGAGCGAAGACGCACCATGGCCCGTATCGAGCGCCACATGCAGGCCCTCGAAATCGATGCCCTGCGACTCAACGGTCTTCACCGCGTGGTTGATGTAGATCTCGCAGGCATCCTCCACCTCGATGGCAACACCCACCCCGGGTCCAACCGGCATGGACGCTTCCTCATCGCCGACCTCTTTCGCACGCGCGACCTGGCCTTCCAGGCCGCCGGCGTTGATGAACTCCTCAATCTCGTCCTCCACCGCATCGGGCAACTTGTAGCCCTGCGCGTCAAAGAACTTGATGCCGTTGTACTCCGGCGGATTATGCGATGCAGAAATCACGATGCCGCCATCGGCATGCAGCTCGCGCACGAGCAGAGCCACGGCAGGCGTGGGGATAACGCCCGCCAGAAGCGCGTCACCACCGCCGCTCGTAATGCCTGCCACCACGGCAGCCTCAAGCATGTCACCGCTTTTGCGCGTGTCTTTGCCAACTACGATGGTCTTGCCCATGAACGTCGCCGCCGCCTGACCCAGACGATACGCCATCTCACAGGTGAGCTCGGAGTTTGCTACGCCGCGCACGCCATCGGTTCCAAAAAGTCGAGCCATAGATGCTCCCGTCTCCCATGCGCTCAAGCGGATACGCGGTCGCCTTTGCCCGTCGCCTGCGAGCCACAGGGCGCCTGAGCTGCTCGGCCTTGCATCGCTCCAATGTACGCCACAGATGCGATGCAGCCACGTGATGCAGCCGGATTAGCCCCTGCGTTCAAATGCCGCCTTTGCGCTAAGAATATGAACCTTCATAGTTTATCATCGACGTAACCAAACGTGCAGCATTCTCGGGCAAAGCCTCTGAAACACCGAATCGCACCCCCCCCGAGGCGCTTTCGCGTCACCCAAAATCGCTCTCAACAGTCAAATTCGTTCCTAATGAACGACCTAGGGAAGCT
>CAUWMI010000300.1:0-1853 GCA_963559755.1 uncultured Slackia sp.
GGATGCGGCGGTAGACCTCGGCCCGCTGCTCGGGGTTGGGCATCAGCTCGGGGGAACTCGGTGCGCGTCAGGCGGATGGGCACGCCCGCCGCCGTGAACGTGCGCGCATCGGTGTTGGCCTCCCATGCACCGAAGCGAAGCGTATGCGTCTCGGTGGATGACACGACTTGCGAACTGGCCGCATCGCCGGCCAATCCACCTACGCCGCCTTCCGACCCCTCGCCATGCACGCCCGCGCGACGAAGCAGCGCCTCCACGCGAGCAATGAGTTCGTCGAGGTCGAACGGTTTCACCAGGTAATCGTCCGCACCGGCGCGCAGAAGCGTCACGCGATCAACTACGGCGCTTTTCGCGGACGTGACCAGCACGGGCACACTCGACCCGCGCGAGCGAATGAGAGCAATCACGTCCTCGCCGGGCATACCGGGCAGCATGAGGTCGCAGATCACAAGGTCGAACGGGATGGAGTCACCCAGCAAGAGGCGCGCCTCCGTGCCGGAGTACGCGGGCGTACACGCATAGCCTTCCTGGGTGAGCGCCGAACATGTAACATCGCTGATGGCGGCATCGTCCTCCACGACCAAAATGCGTGCGCCCATCAGCACAGCCCCGCGCTCGTGATTGCGTCAACGGCGTCGCGCAGGCGCTCGGGCGGCTGCACCAGGGCGAAGCGCACGTACCCCTCGCCCATCGGGCCGAAGCTCGCGCCCGGCGTGACCACAACGCCCGCACGCATCAGCAGCTCTTCGCAGAACGCCATGGAATCGGTGCGCCCGCCGGGAAGCTTCGCCCACACGAACATGGTGCCGTGCGCGTTGGGGCGCTCCCAGCCGATGGATTCGAGGCCGTCGCACAACGCGTCGCGACGTGCCTGGTACTGCAGGCGCTGGTGCTCAACCGCATCGAGCGGCCCGGTGAGCGCGGCGATGGCGGCGTACTGCACTGGCAGGAACATGCCGAAGTCGGTCTGGCTGCGTAGTTTGCGCACGGCGGCCACAAGTTGAGGCTGCCCCACCAGGAAGCTGATGCGTGCACCCGTCACATTGAACGACTTGGAAAGGCTCAGGAACTCCACGCAGGTTTCGCGCGCGCCCTCGAACTGGAAGATGCTGAACGTTTGCGCGTCGTCGTACACGATATCAGCATAGGCGTTGTCATGCACGAGCAGGATGTCATGCGCGCGGGCGAAATCGATCAGCTCGCGGTAGAGCTCGGGCGTGCCCACCGAGCCCACGGGGTTAGCCGGCAGCGACACCACCATGTAGCGCGCACGATCGGCCACCTCATCAGGGACGTCTGCTACATAGGGCAGGAATCCGTGTTCAGCAGCAAGCGGGTAATATTCCACCTGCGCGCCCGCCAGAAGCGCCGCATTGCGGAACACCGGGTAGCACGGGTCGGGCACAAGCACCGTATCGCCCTCATCGGCAACGGCCAGCGCGAAGGCGCCCATGCCCTCCTGCGTGCCGGACACGCCCATCGCCATATCGGACGAAATCTGCACGTTGAACCTGCGGTCGTAGTACGAAACGAGCGCTTCGAGCAGCTCAGGCGCATCATGCAGGGCGTACTTCCAGCATGCAGGGTCCTCCACAGCGCGCTTAGCCGCCTCCACGATGTGGGGAAACGGCATAAAATCGGGCGTACCCACCGAAAGGTCAATCACGTCGCGCCCCTGCGCCTCGAGCGCCCGGCGCTTCTCGTTGAGCGCCGCGAACACCTCGTCTTCGAACCTGTCAAGTCGCTTCGAGATTTGCATAGTGACCCCTTCGCAAGCATGCCGATTTCTCTGTGCAATACATTACTCGTATAAAGTGCATAGCGGCAATTATATCCCCAGCACCTGGATGCTC
>CAUWMI010000301.1:0-1837 GCA_963559755.1 uncultured Slackia sp.
CGTGTAGCGGACTACTATGGCGCGGCGCGTGAGATTGCCACACTGTTTGGCGGCTGCACCTATTTGGCCGCACTGTTTATTGCACGATTTAGGCCTGAATGGCTTTTTGTTCGGCGCATATCCATGGGGTTTGTCATCCTGTGTGTTGCAATGGCGCCTTTGCTCGTATTCGCTCTAACCACCTGCCATCCGATTGCCACCGTGGTCGCTCTTTGCATGCGCTCCATGGTGCGCGCATGGGCCATGACCCTTGCGGTGGCAAGTCTTGTGCGCGTGAGGTCGCTCAAGCTGGTACCGCTTGTTGTTGCCTTGGGGCTGCTGGCGGCTAACTGCTGTAGGCCCCTCATGCCATTCGTCGATTCTCCCGCAGCGGCATCCGTCGCTCTCGCGATCGCAAGCCTCGTTCCTATTGTTCTTCTCACGCGTGTCGCGCATCCTGTGCTCGATCGCGTTCGCACGGGCGATCCCGCCGATGTCATGGAGCTGCTGCATCCGGGTGCCTTCCTTAAACCCTCGCACGGGTTGTTCATGTGCGTGCTGCTTTTTTCTGCATCATCGGGATACGCGATGACGTTTGGTGAGGTGGAAAACGCTCCCGTTGAGACGGGCGTGCTTGCGTTTGTGCTGCTGGTGATTGTGATATATGCGATTGCGGTGCGCGGGAGCCGGCAGGAAGACCTGCTGTTCTCGTTTTCCGTGGTGCTTACCATGGCGGGGTTTTTGATGGTTCCGCTTACTTTTGACATTCAATCGGTGGCGGCAAACACGCTCATGGACATAGGCGAGAACTGCTTTGACATCCTTCTATGGCTCATGTTCGCAAGCATTGGGCGGCGCAATTTGTTTGCCATGCTGCCCACGTTTGCTTTGGCGGAGTTCTGCTCTACGGCGGGTACCGATATTGGAGCCATGATGGGGCATGCCTCAAATGGCCTGGTGCATGGAGACGAGCGCATGGTGATATCGCTTGCGCTTATCCTCGCATTCGTGTTCTTCGCGTTCCTGTGGGTGTTCTTCAGACGATTCAGTTTTTCTGAGGTGCTTGCCGATCTAGATGAGATGGCACCTCTAGACTACACCGGCGAAGCGGCCGACCATCTTGGGGGCGCTTCTTTGGCGGGAGATCGCGCTCGGTCGGATTCTCGCCCTGGCCATATTGCCGATGCGACGGTATCTAGCGAAGGCGGTCGGCGCAATGGCGATATTGAGCGTCTCACGCCTGGCGCTTCTAGCAGGGATGAGATGGCGGATGCGTCGATATGCGCCGATGCTTCTGGCTGCGCAGGCGGTGCGTGCGATGGCGGAGCGGCTGTTAGGGTTCCAGATGCTGGTGTGTTGCGGACACGTCCATCGTCCTGGGACGCTCCGGCACCTGATGCGACGAATGCCGTGCGCCTTGCATGGGCCGCAACGGGACTGCAGAATGCGGCATTTGTCGATAAGGAAGGCATCCCGCAACATTTCGCCGTCCTCAATGCGAGGGCAAAGACGATGATGCGCCTCAAAGAGCTCAGCGATGCGGGCGGCCTCACCGAACGCGAGCGCGAAATCTTCGCCATGCTCGCCCGCGGGCGCAATGCGCGCTTCATCATGGAGGAGTTCGTTCTTTCGCGCAACACGGTCAAAAGCCACATCAAGCACATCTACGCGAAGCTGGGGGTGCATTCCCAGCAGGAGCTGATAGACCTCGTAGAAAGCGCATCGTAGCCGTGGCATGCGCGCTTTGCGCAGATCGCCTCCTCATGTGGGAAGCCCATGTGGCATTCCAGGGCTCCAGCATTCTGGTATTAAACGTGCGCCAATAAGGTCAAATGTGATGCTTGCATAAAAGTATACT
>CAUWMI010000302.1:0-1826 GCA_963559755.1 uncultured Slackia sp.
CGCAGGTCTCATAAGCGTTCTTCGCAGCGGTGCGGCCGGAGTAGCAGTTATTGGCATTGCACGATGCTGGAATGGACATGGTGTAAGTCTCGCGATACAGGTTGCAGCAATCGGTGCCCGCGGAGTACAGGCCAGGGATAGGCTCGCCCTTGGCGGTGATGACTTCCATCTTACGGTTAGAGTCGATGCCGCCGATAGAGGTCCAGAACGCCATGTCCTGACGCATGATGTAGAAGGGGCCGGTCTTCACGGGGATCAGGAACTCGGATTCCTTGTCGAAGTCGTCGTCTTCACCCTTGTCGCACAGCTCGTTGTAGCGGTCGACCGTCGCCTGCAGAGTCGTGGCATCCAGTCCCTGCTTCTCGGCCAACTCGGCAATAGTGTCGGCCTTATAGAAGTTTTCGCCGGGGCACGCTTCCGCAGCCTCGTCCAGGTCGGCGGTCAGCTCGGGATAGTCGTTGGCTTGTACGAAGTAATCGATGATCTCCTGGCTCATAATCTGGTAGGAGGCGTTCTGAGTGTGAACGGCGTTGCCGACGCACTGGGGAACGAAGTGGCCGCAGTTCTCGTTGGTGTAGCGCTCGGCATCTTCATTGACCCACAGGACGGGGCCGCCGCGATGGATGGTCTGGGACATGGTGGCGAAGAAGTCGATGCCGTAAGAGTAGGCCTCGCGCAGGAAGCAGCGCTCGCGGGAAACGTCGTTAGCGCCGGCGGAGATTGCCATGCGCAGGCCGTCACCGTCGTGGCCTTCGATGCCGTTGTTGGTGGAATAGGTCAAATCCCAGCCGCGCTCCAGCATGATTTCCTCATTCTGGGCATAGCCGCCGGAGCAGAGGATGACGGCCTTGGCGTTAACCTGCAGGATGGAGCCGTCCGCCTTTTCGGCATACAGACCTTTGACCTGGCCGTTGTCGATGATCAAGTCAAGAGCGGAGGTCTCGGTCATAACGGTGGCGCCCAGGGATTCGGCGCTTGCCACCATGGGGTCGATGTAGTTGGAACCCTTGCCGTCCTCGAACCAGTGGAAGCAGTCGAATTTGCCCAGGCCGTGGTAATTGTCGATTACGCCGGAGAACTTAACGCCGTGGGATGCCATCCAGTCGATGTCGTCGCCGGAAGCCTCGACCATGTCCTTCCACAGCAGAGCGTTGATGCGGTAGTTGAAGAATTCCTGTTCAGCAGAGATGATCTGGCGGAACGTGACATCGTTGCTCGTGCCCTGGTCTTTCTGCATCTGGGAATTGAGGGCGAACATGCCCTCGGTCAGCTGCCCATTGCCGCCGCACTTGCTGTTCTTCTCCAGCAAGAGGGTGTTCGCGCCGAGCTCGGCCGCCTGAACGGTAGCGGCAACTCCGGAGGCGCCGCCGCCAACCACAACGATGTCCACATCCATGGTTTCGGCGGGCTCGTAGGTCGTCGCGGTGGTCTCGGTCGTGGAGGCATCCGTGGTTTCTCCGGTTGACTGGGGGCCGCAGCCAGCCAGCATACCGGCGGCCGCCACTGCGGCGGCGGTCACGCCTGCGCCTCGTAGGAAGTTACGACGAGAAAGATTGATGGTTGCCATGATTCCCTCCTTGAATCGCGTTTGGCTAACGCTTCCCTTGCCATCTTGACCAGCCTTTTGCTAGTCTTGATGACGTGCTTTACTATACGGAAAAACCGTCTCTCGGTTTATCGCCTGGGGCGGTGGATTTTGGGGAGATCGCGCGCATTTGCATGTGGGCTATTGCGGGGGACAAAGACTATAATGCCTGGTAAAACTCATGAAAGTGGAATCGTAGCCAACGGAGCAGCTTCGAATGCCTCCGATGCTGTCGAAGCGT
>CAUWMI010000303.1:0-1794 GCA_963559755.1 uncultured Slackia sp.
TTGATTGGGAACAGGGTGCTGCTGGTTTCCTCCGCGGAGGAAATGGCGAAGGACGTCCATGACACCCTTGCACGTCGCGGCCAGCTCGCCGCGTCCGACAACATCGCCGTGCGTGAGTTCTTCACCTCGTCGGCCGACGTGGATGACTTCCAGGCGTTTGGCTCGCGGGTGTTCAACCAACCCATCGCGCGCCCCGTCCACATCGACTTGGGCACGCTGTTGTAGAGAAAGAGGATGCCGATGTTTGCAACCCGTATCGATAACCGCAAAGACCGCGAGCTGCGCCCCGTGACGCTTGAGCGTGCCGTGATGAAGAACGCCGCCGGCAGCTGCCTGGTGAAATGCGGCGACACGCACGTGCTGTGCAGCGCCACCATCGAGGAGCGTGTGGGCGCGTGGCGCAAGGGCTCGGGCAAGGGCTGGCTCACTGCCGAGTACGCCATGCTGCCCGCATCCACCGCCAAGCGCACGCCGCGCGAGACCAAGGGCCGCAAGGGACGCAGCCAGGAGATCGAGCGACTGATCGGTCGCAGCTTGCGCAACGTGTGCGATCTGTCCAACATGGGCGGCGAGGTCACCATGACCATCGATTGCGACGTGCTGCAGGCTGACGGCGGCACGCGCACCGCGTCCATCACCGGCGCCTGGGTGGCCGCCTATGATGCCTTTGAGATGTGGAAGACATCGGGTAAGGTCAAGGTGAATCCGCTGTTCGGCCAGGTGGCCGCTGTGAGCGTGGGGCTTGTGGACGGGCGCTTGCTGCTCGATCTTGATTACCGCGAAGATTCCTCGGCCGAGATTGACATGAACGTGGTCATGAACGCCAAGGGCGAGTTCGTCGAGGTCCAGGGCACAGGCGAGCAGGTGCCGTTCTCTCGCGCGCGCCTGAACGATATGCTCGATATGGCCGAGGAGGGCATCGGTCAGCTGCTGCGCCTGCAGCGCCAGGTGCTGGGGCTGGAGTAGGGGAGCGTTCCGGCAAGATGGAGGATGAAGCAATGAAACAGGTTGTTATTGCCACCAACAACGCGCATAAGGTCGAAGAAATCCGCACGGCGCTCAACTTCGAGGGCTGGGAGTTTCTGACGCTTGCCGATTGCGAGCCGTACCCCGAGCCCGCCGAGGATGCCGATACCTTCGAGGGCAACGCGCTCATCAAAGCGCGTGCGGCGCACGAGGCCACGGGCTTGGCGGCGCTTGCTGATGACTCTGGCCTTGCGGTCGACTCTCTGGGCGGAGCGCCGGGCGTGTTCAGCGCGCGCTACTGCGGCGTGCATGGCGATGACGATGCCAACAACGCCAAGGTGCTGGCCGAGCTCGAGGGCGTGCCTGATGAGGAGCGCACGGCACGCTTCGTGTGCGCTCTCGCGTTTGTGGATGAGGACGGCACCGAGACCACGGCGTTCGGCACCATCGAGGGCCGCATCGCTCATGGGCTTTCGGGTGAGGGCGGCTTCGGCTACGATCCCATGTTCCTGTCCGACGAATTCGGCGGCACCAAGACGCTCGCCGAGGTCACCCAGGAAGAGAAGAACGCTATCAGCCACCGCGGCAACGCGCTACGCGCCCTCAAAGAGAAGCTGGCGCACTAGGCTTTTCGCTGCGGTAACGCGAAGTGTAGCGTTGACTCTTTCGCGAACGCGATGACGAGCGACGCAAGTTTGAGATGCTGTAGAAAAATCTTGAACGCCTGCGTTCCTTTGCTATAATAGGCGAGCTGTTCGACAGGATAGCAGCGCCGGGACGTGGCGCAGTTTGGTAGCGCGCCTGCTTTGGGAGCAGGATGTCGCAGGT
>CAUWMI010000304.1:0-1791 GCA_963559755.1 uncultured Slackia sp.
CGACCAGTAAATTCAAGAAGCCGACTCATCGAGTCGGCTTCTTTGCGTTATATCAAATCGCTTTGAGTGCCCAGGCACGGGCAACGCTCTCTGGAACGCGCAACCGCATCAAGAAAACAGCGCTGCGCGGTCGCACAATCGGGGTCAACTCTGCGTCAACTTGGCATGCAATCATGCCGTTTCAGAGTTAAGTTTCAAAAAGTTTTAACAACGCTCAGCCAAGAATCGCGCGACACATGGACGAAACAGCCCTACACGGTCGCGCGGTCATCCCGTTCGCGCTAAAGAATCGTCACAACGAGGTACGCGCCAATCGCACCGCCGAGGATGCCGGCAACGAAGCCCACCGCGGCCGCGACGGCGATCAGCTTGGCGCCGATGCCCGATGCAGAGACAGCACTCGAATCCAACGCGGCAACGGCAGTCGAGCCCGACACGACAGCGGCACTCTTGCCCGGCTCCCCCACTACAGGAGCACCCTCTTCTTCGGATCCCTCCGCAGCACTACTCTCCCCCACACCCTGCTGCCACAGCGCACGCTCAGAGCCCTCCGCGGCCTCCAACTCGCGCTCCTCAACATATGCGCGTCCTTCGAGCGTGAGCGCGCTGAAATAGAACGCTTCCCCGTCGGATTCGCCATCCACAAATCCCTGCTCATGGAGCACACGATACACATCGCACATAGCACCGTCGAACGCGCCCTCCTCGCCCGTAGGGCACAGCGCCGAAAACGCAGCATACTGCACGTCATCCCCCGCGCGTTCCGCCTCAACGAGACGTGCAAGCTCGGCATACTCGTGCTCCTGCAGGTTCAGCTCGTCCATCTTCACACCTTCCGTATCGCTTTATCTGGTAAAGAATTAGTTCGCACATCTGTTCGAGTATACTAATATTCAAGATATTCGCAAGGCTCTTGCCGCACGCATCGTCCAACGATGTCTAGTATTATGGAACGGTATGGCTTGAACGTCACGATTGGCCACCGCCCGAAGCAACGCCCATCCGGTCGAAAGCTGCTTCGGGCGCACGCCCGCCGATCGCGCCGCGAAACGAAAGGAATGACGATGGAGGATTACAAGAAGGAATTCATCGAGTTCATGGTGGAATCCGACGTGCTGAAGTTCGGCGAGTTCACGCTCAAGAGCGGCCGCAAGAGCCCGTTTTTCATGAACGCCGGCGCCTATATCACGGGCTATCAGCTCAAGAAGCTCGGCGAATACTACGCGCGTGCCATCCATGACAGCTTCGGTCTGGATTTCGACGTCCTGTTCGGCCCCGCCTACAAGGGCATTCCGCTGTCTGTGGTCACCGCCATCGCCATGCACGACCTGTACGGCAAGGAGGTGCGCTATTGCTCCAACCGCAAGGAGGTCAAAGACCACGGAGCCGACGCGGGCAACCTGCTGGGAGCCGAGCTGCACGACGGCGACCGCGTGATCATGGTCGAGGACGTGACTACTTCGGGCAAGTCCATCGATGAGACCTACCCCATCGTCACCGGCGCCGCGAACGTCGAGATCAAGGGCCTCATCGTGAGCCTCAACCGCATGGAGGTTGGCAAGGGCGGCAAGGTGACCGCCCAGCAGGAGGTCCAGGAGAAGTACGGCTTCCCCGTCGCCTCCATCGTGAGCATGGCCGAGGTGACCGAGCATCTCTACAACCGCGAGTGCCAGGGCAAGGTAGTCATCGACGACACGATCAAAGCCGCCATCGATGCCTACTACGAGCAGTACGGCGTGAAATAGGCTGACTTTGGCTAGACCTATACGGTCTATACTTAACAGTCACAAA
>CAUWMI010000305.1:0-1761 GCA_963559755.1 uncultured Slackia sp.
CTCCGTGATAGGAGGTTGCTATGGCTGGTGAGATGATTGAGGGCCGCAAGAGGGCGGCGAGGAATTTGGGCGATGTGCTCATTTTAGGATTGGGCAAGAGCGGCCGTGCGGCGGCGCGCTACTGCCTGGAGTCGCGCCATCTGGGTGAGGACGTGAAGAGCCTCACTATTGCGGCGGGTGAGCAGAACGACGGCGCGCTCGAGTTCGCGCAGTACTGCGAGTCGCGCGGCGCGAAGGTGTATTTCGACCTGTATACCTTCGACGGACATTACGACCTCTGCATCGCGAGCCCCGGCATCTCGCAGTTCTCGCGCTTCTACGAGAACGCCGCCGCGGCAAGCAAGGAGATTATCAGCGAGGTGGAGTTCGCCTGGCGTGAAAGCGCCGATGACTCGTGCTGGCTCGCCATCACGGGCACCAACGGCAAGACCACCACGACGTCGCTCACCACTCACATCCTCGAGGCGGCATCTGCGCGTGTGGAGGCTGTGGGCAACATTGGAAACACCTGCATCGAGGCCGTGGCGCAGGGCAAAAGCGACGTGTATGTGGCCGAGACGAGCTCGTTCCAACTGGCGTCGTGCGTCCACTTCGCTCCCCGAGCCGCGGTGCTGCTCAACATCACGCCCGACCATCTGTACTGGCATATGACCTACGAGAATTACGCCCAGGCCAAGGCGCGTGTGTTTGCGAACATGGATGGAGAGTGCCTTGCCATCGTGAACGTGGATGACGCGGGCGTGCAGGAAGTCCTGCCCCAGATCAGGGAGACGGGTGCGCGTGTGTGCGAGGTGTCGCTCGAGGATTCGCGCGCCGCATGGGCCGCGTTCTGCAAAAACGGCATACTTACGGTTCGTCGTGGCAGGGAGGAATTCTCGCTCGTGCATCGCGACGGGCTCGCCATTAAGGGCGACCACAACGTGATCAACGCGCTGTGTGCGGTGGCGGCCGCCATGGAGGCGGGCGCTGCGGTTGAGGCCGTGCGCGAGGGTCTGCGCACGTTCAGGCCGCTGGAGCACCGCCTGGAGCCGTGCGGTCAGATTGACGGCGTGACGTTCGTGAATGATTCCAAGGCCACCAACGTGGATGCTACGCTCAAGGCGCTCTCGGCTTACCCCAAGGGCCGCGCGGTGTTCCTGCTGGGCGGCCACGATAAGGGCACCGACCTGGGCGAGCTCGTGGAAGCCGCTCAGGATACGTGCCGCGCCGTGGTGTGCTTTGGCGCTGCGGGCGAGCGCTTCATGAAGGCGTTCGAGGGAAGCCCGCTTGAGCACGTGCAGGCTGCCCATATGGAGGATGCGCTCGATGCGGCCATCGCGCTTGCGAAGCCGGGCGATGCGGTGGTGCTTTCTCCCGCATGCTCCTCGTTCGACGAGTTCGATTCGTTCGAGCATCGCGGCCGCGTGTTCAAGCACCTCGTGGCGTTTCGCGCGCAACGCGCCCAGCGCTAGGCGGTCGCCTTGGCGTTTACCCTGATTCACAACAACGATGCGCGCTCCGCCGAGAAGGCGGCGCGCGCCCAGGCTGATGCCCGCGGCGTGCCCGCCGACATCATGCTGCCGCGCGTCGTGCTCATGGTGTCGGTGATCCTGTTGGTGCTCATCGGGCTCGTCATGGTGTTCTCCGCGTCCACCGTCGAGGCCATTGCCGCCGATGAGAGCGTGCTTTCCTACGTGGGCAAGCAGGCGGCGTTTGTGGCAGTGGGCGCTCTCGCCGCGTTTCTCGTGGCGCGTTTCATGCCGTACCACATCTGGCGTTCGG
>CAUWMI010000306.1:0-1755 GCA_963559755.1 uncultured Slackia sp.
TGGGCATATGCGACTGCGGCATCGCTTCTCTTGGCGGCGAGCGAAGCGATGCCGCAGGGGCACCGAAAAGCTTGCCAGGCATCTAATCTGGCGTGTCACGTGGGAGAGCAAAGCGAATCCCACCGCGCGAAGCGCGAACCCAAAAGAGTTTGAGACACTTGGCAGGGCCTTAATCGCGATGCATGCTGTGCACCGCGGGCAAGCGAAGCGATGCCCGCAGAGTAGGCGATGAAGCTATAAGCATCCGGTGTCCCGTGCGCCCTGGTGCGAGAAGCAAGGGGAGGGGGATGCAAAGGGGGAGGGGGAAGAGGATTCTTCCTCTTCCCCCTCCCCCTTTGACAAGAAAGGTAACCATGCAATTTCAACGAATCTGCCTAGCCCATTATCACGAGCTGGGGCTTAAAGGCCATAACCGCACAGCGTTCGAGAAAAAGCTCATGTACAACCTGCAGGCCTTGCTCGATCGTCCGTGCGTGGAAAAGGTCATCCGCATCTCGGGGCGCATTCTCGTGATTTTCGTGCAAGACGCTACCGAGGAAGACGCGGAATCCACGGTGAGCCTCATCTCGCGCGTCCCGGGTGTTGCTCGCGTGAGCTGCGGTTTCTCGTGTGAGCGTGATATCGATATCATGTGCGAGGCGGCTGCTCAGGCGCTCTCTGAAGCGGGAGAGTTCACCACGTGGAAAGTCGTGGCGCGCCGCAGCCACACCGATTTCGAGATCGATTCCATGCAGATGAACCAGATTGTGGGCGCGTATCTGTGCGAGCGCTTCCCCGACAAGCCCGTGAAGATGAAGCATCCCGATGTAGAGGTCCACGTTGAGGTGGTGCAGGGCCATGCCTATATTTATGCGCTGAGTGTGCCCGGCGTGGGCGGCTTACCTGTGGGTACGGCCGGCAAGGTGGTGTGCCTCATTTCCTCCGGCATCGATTCTCCTGTGGCAATGTGGCGCATGGCGCGTCGCGGAGCCACTGTTATCGGCGTGCACTTCTCGGGCCGTCCGCAGACGGCTTCGACCTCGGAGTATCTGGTCGACGACATCGCGCACGTGCTCGAGGAGTTCGGTGGCATCGCGCGCATCTACATCGTGCCCTTCGGCGACTATCAGCGCGAAATCGCCATGCGCGTGCCGCCCGCGCTGCGCATCGTCATCTATCGCAGACTCATGATGAAGATCGCCGAGCGCATCGCCCACAAAGAGGGTGCGAAGGCGCTGGTGACGGGCGAGAGCCTGGGTCAGGTGGCGTCTCAGACGCTTGACAACCTGGCCGCTACCAATGCGGCAGTTGACATGCAGATCTTCCGTCCGCTGATCGGCTGCGACAAGCTCGAGATTATCGCCGATGCGCAAAAGCTGGGCACCTTTGAGATTTCCAGCAATCCAGCACCCGACTGCTGCACGCTCTTCATGCCGCGCAGTCCCGAGACCCATGCCAAGATTCCCGATGTCGAGGCGGCGGAGGCCGACCTGCCCTACGACGAGTGGATTGACGAGATCATGGGCGCACTCGAGCTCCACGAATATCGCTGCCCATCTTCGTACTGGCGTACCAAACGCCGGGAAACGGAGAAGAACGAGGAGCGCGCGTAAACGAGAGGCGCAAACGAGATGCGCAAACGAGAGACGCGCCTAATCGAACGAGGAACACGTTTAAGCGAGAGGCGTTTTAACGAGGGGCACGCTTAAATGAGGGGCGCGTTTAAGCGAGGGGCATGCATAAACGCGAGCTCTGGATGCCCCGCGCTCCCGGCCG
>CAUWMI010000307.1:0-1752 GCA_963559755.1 uncultured Slackia sp.
CTGCTTATACAAAAAGGCGCCGGATTGCGGCGCCTTCTCATACCGAAATGCTTGAATGCAATGGCGTGGCAGCGGCCGCAATCATGGGGTCTTGCTAAAGTAAAATCGATATGCGAACTGCCAGTTGAACATTGCGTTTGCCTTTCGCTGTCCTATCGGGGCGCACCCCGCGTTTGCCTTCATCGCTTCGAGCGAGATGCTTCTTGCCCTGCGCGTTTCCCTACTTTCCCATCGCCTGACCGGCCAGCTTATCGACCTCGGCGATAAGCTCCACCAGCGCGTCCATGTCCTCGTTGAGGTTCAGGCGCACCGCGTTTGCCCCCAGGCCGTCGTAGCCGGCGCACGTGACCACGCGCACGCCCGCCTGCGCGAACACGTGCTCAAGGTTCACCTGCTCATCGTCCACATACACCATGGAGATGCACACGCTCTCGCTGGTGTGCGCCACGCGCAGATGCTCGCACGCCTTGAGCGCTTCCAGCACGCGGGGCTTGTCCTGCAGCACGCGCTCGCGGGTGCGCGGGCCCCAGTTGGCGGCAAGCGCCTGGCACGCGAACTCATGCGCGATGGAATTCTTGGAATACGGCACGTTCACCTTGTGCATGGCGGCTGCGACCTGGGGCTGCGCGATGGTGTAGCCCAGGCGCGCGCCCGCCATGCCGTAGCCCTTGGAGAAGGTGCGCACCACGGCCAGGTTGTCGAACTCGGACACCAGATTGAGCGCCGATTGGTCGTCGGCCATGTAGTCGCCGTAGGCCTCGTCCATGGTGATGAACGAGCCGGCGTCGCGGGCGGCCTCCACCATACGGCGCACGTCCGTCAGCGGGTATACCTGGCCGGTAGGATTGTTGGGGTTATCGATGTAGATGTACGCGCCCGGGTTGGCAGCGATGACGTCGAGCATCTCCTGCACGTCGAACCTGTAATCGTTCTCGCGCTTCAGGTACACGCGCTTGAATACGGGCTCGTACGTCACCATGTCGTCGGTGACGGCGGTGAAGGTCTGCGCCATGCAGATGATGGTCTTGCCCGGCACCACGCACATGCGCGTGAGCTCCATGCACGAGGCGATGGAGCCGCACGAGAACATGATCATGTCGGGCGTGAGGTCGAGGACGGATGCGAAACGCTCGCGCAAGGCGTCGGTGAGCGCCACGTCGCCTTCGGGGTATTCAGCGAGGTCGTTCAGCGCATGCTGCGGAATCGTCAGGGGCGGCGTGCCGTAAGGGTTGGAGCCCATGGAGCAATCAAGCTTGAAATCGCCCGCGCTCAGATGCTCTGAGTAATCGCCTCTCACCTGCGTAAGCAGGATATCTCTGATGCCGTACATGCCTGATAGAACCTTTCGTGCAAATGTCATGGACGCAACGCGCTCGGATGGGCGGGTCCAACCGACGGGACCGATTGCCGCCGCCCCAGGAAACGCGCGTGCCCCCATGGCGAAAAACCATGGGGGCACGATAACGCTTTAATGCACTAAAGTAAAGCAGCGGGCGCAGTTTGTTTGTTAAATTGCTGTAACGCAGCGCGATGTTGGAGCGCCGCCCAAGCGCATACGGAAAACGCCCTATCGTACGACCGTTGCCTTGCGCAGAGCGCCGTCCCGCTACTCGAAGCGATAGAGGTCCTTGGTGGCCTCGCGGAAGTCGTCATAGACCTCCTGTGCGATGGCCTCGTCGTCCATCAGCTCGAACTCGGCGGGCTGGCCCTCTTCGTCAAGCTCGGTCACCTCGAGAATCAGCACCTCGCCGG
>CAUWMI010000308.1:0-1700 GCA_963559755.1 uncultured Slackia sp.
TCCTAAGCGGTAACAGCCTCCTCAACGGATTCCTCCGTGGAAGACGTAGCGGTTGCGGCGGGAAGCTTCTTCTTGCGCTTGGGGGCGGGCTCTTCTTCGGCTTCTGCGGCATCGACATTCTCGTTCTTTCCGCCCGATATGCCGTCGCGCAGGTTCTTGATGGTTTTGCCAAGAGCCGAGCCCAGCTTGGGAAGGTGCTTAGGCCCAAAGATGAGCAGAGCCACGCCGAGGATGATCAGAAGTTCAGGCATGCCGAGTCCGAAGATTTTCATGAGTCGCCTCCGTAATATGTGTCGGATTGTGCCGTGCGACGCGCATCCTTGTGATGCGTGTCGCGTGTCGCTGCGGCCTGCACTCGGTGCCTCAACGACGGTGCCCAGAATACGACCGAGCGTGTCATGCGCCTATCGTGCAGAGTGATGAAATGCCTGCATACGGCGGTAGTTTCTTGTCATGCAAAGTGAGTATGGGGCGCAAACGGCCCTTCCTATAAACTAATGCGGGGGCTTTTGGTCGAATTGCTCCTATATATGGTAGGATGCCATGGTTGGCCTTGCGCCGACTTTTTTGTTGTGCCGGAAACGGCAACCTGTCCCACGTCTCGCGGGAGGCACGATGCTTCATGCCTTCGGCGAGACGCGCGGACCTGTGACTGGAAAGGAGGACGAAGTGGATTCGTTCTTCAAGATCTCGGCCCGCAACAGCACGGTGGGCAACGAGGTCATCGGCGGCCTGACCACGTTTCTGGCCATGGCCTACATCATCGCCGTCAACCCTTCGCTTTTGGAGGTGGCGGGCATTCCGTTTGACGCGGCGCTCACCGCGACCTGCGTAGGCGCGGCGGTCATGACCATCGCGATGGGCCTTATCGCGAACCGCCCCATCGCGTTGGCTTCCGGCATGGGCATCAATGCCATCGTTGCGTACACGCTGTGCCTGGGCGAGTCGGCGGTCGACTGGCGCGTCGCTATGGCGATCATCTTCCTGGAAGGCATCGTCATCCTGATTCTGGTGCTATGCGGTCTGCGTAAGGCTGTCATGGACGCCATCCCCGCCAGCCTGCGCCACGCTATCGGCATCGGCATCGGCCTATTCATTGCGTTTATCGGCCTCAAAGGTGGCGGCCTGATCGTGGCTGACGAGTCAACCGTGCTCGCGCTGGGCGACCTCACCTCTCCTACGGCCCTCGTGTCGCTCATCGCCATTCTTGTGGCGGTGGCGCTGCAGGTGATGAAGGTGAAGGGCGCGCTGCTCATCTCCATCGTGGCGGCTACCATCGCCGGCATCCCGCTGGGCGTGACCTCGCTTCCCACCGAGTGGAACTTTGGCCTCGACTTCAGCACATTCGCGGCACCCTTCCAGACGGTTCCCGGCACCGACACCATGGCGCTCGTCCAGGTGTTCCTGCAGCCGGCGCTGCTGCTGTTCGTGTTCTCGCTGCTGATGAGCGACTTTTTCGACACCATGGGCACCGTGGTGGCCGTGGGCGAGCAGGCCAACTTCGTTGACAAGGATGGCAATGTCGAGGACATTCAGCCCATCCTGACGGTCGACTCCGTGGCTGCGGCCGCGGGCGGTTTCTTCGGCGCCAGCTCCGTCACGAGCTTCGTGGAATCCACCTCGGGTGCCGCCGCGGGTGCGCGCACGGGTCTTTCCTGCGTGGTCGTGGGCGTGCTGTTCTTCGTGTTCGCGTTCTTCTC
>CAUWMI010000309.1:0-1684 GCA_963559755.1 uncultured Slackia sp.
AGAGGCGCGCCGATCAAATGAGCTGCCAAGTGGGCGGGAGGATTCGGATCGGGCTGTCTTATCCGGAGGTTTACGCAACATCCTCCATCATATCGAAGGCAATGTCGAGCGCAGTATCGCCGCCGAGGAAGCCTGTGATTACGGGGAGATACGCATCGGACAAGGTGCGGGATGAATCGGATTCGGTATCAGAATCTGCGTTCGAGCTCGAGCCGCTGGGTGCTTTCGGAGAAGCGGGCTCCTCTGGCGAGGTGGGCGACGCTCCCGAAGCGGGTGACTCTGGAGAGGCGGGCGACGCTCCCGAAGCAGGTGCCTCTGGAGATGAGGGTGCTTCAGGCGCATCAGGTGCATCGGGCTCCCCTGGCGCACCTGATGCATCGAGCTCCGTAAGCATATTCAACAGCGGAATATCCTCAGGATTGTCAATTGTCTTGTTGCCCAGCTGCACGACACCCTTGTCTGCGTCAACGTTCATCATGAATACGCGCGGGTCGAATCCGCCAAGGGCAAATCCTGTTCCCATCAGCACGATTCCTAGCGCGGCTAGCCCTGCCGAAATAGCGAGAAGGATGCCTTTTATGTTCTTCATTTTTGTTCCTCTCGATCATCGTGCGCGTCTGTTTCGGATGAGATTCGCCTGAGCAATTCACTTCCGATGCGGCTCGATCAGTTATTCCGTCTTTTTGACGGTAAAAGAGCATGGAACGGGCGATTTCTGCGTCAAAATGACGGGATACATCATGTGGCATGCGGATTGGCTTGCCTTGAAAGTCAGTATGCCACCCGTCGCGCAGGGCAGGCATGCTGCAGGCGCGCCGGTTAGGCTGTCTGCGCCGTGGTTGGCTGACCCGTGCCGTTGGCGCTTCTATCGCGCAGTTTGACGAACGGCGATGCCATTTTGCGCGCCCATACCTTCGAAAGATGCGCGAGACGCTTCGTGGCACCCAGGGAGACGTAAATCATTGCGAGCCCGAGCCCCGCGCCAAACAGCCCTGCTCCCGCCTCGGCCAGCGCGAACGGGATGTTGCCCGCCGTCGCGCCCCAAAATGCGACCAGGCCTCCAATGGGAAGAGCCACCATGAGGGCAACCGCCACGATCCACAGGCATGCGATCAGAATCCAGATGCAGGCGTACACTGACACGGCTACCAGCGCGAACGCGATGAGCAGCGGCACCCACACCACGGAGCCGAGGATGATAAGCGTCCACATAAGGGTGCGGCTCTTGCGGCGTGTTTTGACCACTGCGCGGGGAACGGCGGGCAGGTCGTCGAGGATGGCTTCGGCGGCCATGCCGGGAGAACCGAGGGCCGCCACGGCATCTTCCTCTGTCATACCTTCCTCAATGCGATCGTCGATCATCTCCGCGTAGAAGGTGAGCGACTCCGTTCGTGCGTCTTTGGGAAGGCATGCCAGCAGGGCATCGAGGCGGGCGAGATATTCTTGCTTGTTCATGGTGACTCCTAGATGCTCGATGCGGTTGCTGGATGGGAGGGAAATGGAGGTTGAGCTGCGGATAGCGCGTTGACCGGCGAGGTGCTACGAGTAGAGGGCGTGTCGGCGATGCTTTGCGGAGCGATTCGGCTTGCCTCCTGTGATGCGCTTTTCTCGGTTGGAACGGGCATGCGGTCGTAACCTAGGTCGTAGGCACAAGTGCGCACCGGGCTGTCGGAGCAGTCAAGCT
>CAUWMI010000310.1:0-1675 GCA_963559755.1 uncultured Slackia sp.
TTTACGTTCCCGCGTGCTTCCGCCGGTCAATTGGGGATGCTAGGGGCGCACTCCGCTTCGCTGTCGAGCGGGCTGAAAGCCTTGCAGGTGGCTTGAAGCATTTTGTCTGGGATGCTGGGGCTTTTGCCTTTGCTGTCGCAGCGGGCTGAAAGCCTTGCAGATGGCTTGCAACTCTTTGTTCTTTGTCTGGGATGCCGGGATTTTCGCCTTTGCTGTTGTGCTGGGCGTGACAGCTGGTCAAATAGTCCGCTTTGTCGTTGATTTTACGCGGATTGTCTTCGCCTGGGTCAAAACTTCCAGTTTGTCGTTAGCTTTGCTGTGATTTTGGGTCGATTTCCGTGCTATGGGGCAGGTTGGTCGGCCCAAATTCTCATTTGCGGCCAGTTTTGCGCGTTTCAGAGACGACAAAAAGGAAGATTTGACCCTGGATAACAAAAAAGGCGTTACGGAGGCGACAAAAGGGAAGAATTGACCAAGCTCGGCTTCCCATGGAAGGATTTTTGGGGTTGGTGGAGATGTGCGCGGCTTTGGTTCCGCCAAGTGCTTCGGTCCCGCCAAGTGCTTCGGTCCCGCCAAGCGTCTCGACTTTTCTGGGCATCTCGGTTCTGCGAAGATCCTTGTTCGATAGGGGCTCATGGGCGAGCCGTTAGAACCGGCCGTGTAGCTGGAGGAGTGGTGGAAATCGAGATTGTCCGCAGGACGCTTTCGTTTCGTCTATTATGCTTCTCGTGCTTTTGGTGCGGGGCGCTTCGATTGCTTGGTGGCTTCGTGCGCATAGGGCAGTTTGAATTGACACGAACGGCGAAGCGCTCGATCTTTCTTCTGCGCGCATGCGGAGCGGCTGCATTGGGGGAGGGGAGTTCGTGCGACGCTCGCCGGGGTGCATAGCATCCCTGTTGATGCATATGACAAAGTGAACAATAGACAAGGCGGTTTTCATGTTTCGTATCAATCATGCCATTCTGCACGTGTTCGACTTCGTGTCGTGCGTGAACGTGTTTTCCGAGGAAGAGCTTGACCTGACGAACAAGAACGCCAAGAAGTATTGCGTGAGCCATGCGAAAAAGGCGCTCGGTTCGATTGATGCGAAGCGCGGCACGTTCGCCGGCGACAGCATGTTCGCGGGCGAGCTTCGTTCGTACTTCCGCGGCGAGCGCGATTTCATCGACCTTTCGGTGCAAATCGCCCAGTTCCTCGCCACTGAGCTGGGCCACATGGAAAAGCCCGAATCGTGCGATCTTCTGGTGCTCGACTTCGAGGAGGATGCGCCCAAGCCTCCCGCCGATGCTACCGAAGAGGAGCTGGAGGCGGCATATAAGGCGCAGGGCAAACGTCACTTTGGCATGTTTCTGCTGGAGAGCCGCCAGGCGTACATGCATGAGGTGGGCTCGGGCGAGGCGGGCGGCACGCGCGTGGACGTAAAGCGTCACTTCGCGATTCTGCCCAACCCGTCGCAGAAGGTTTCGTCCTACGCGCTCGTGGATGCCGAGACGCTGGCGGTTTCCTTCGCGGATAAGCCGCGCGAGATCTCGGGCGAGGAGCGCTACCTGATTCCCGATGGGCTGCTGCAGTGCTCGAGCGAGGCGTCCAGCAAGGAGGTGCTCGACACGGTGGTGCGCATCGTGGAGGAGGTGGCCGACGAGTACGGCGCCAATAGCGCCGCGGCGCTCTCCAA
>CAUWMI010000311.1:0-1606 GCA_963559755.1 uncultured Slackia sp.
CTCATCGGGTGGATCGTCGGTCATATCGTCGCTGCTCATCGTGGGCGTGCTGATGTCGGTGAGCTACGGCTCCAACGTGCTCACGCCCTACGAGCAGCGCCGCAACAATCTCAACGTGCTGCGCGTCGAGCGGGATGAGCCCGCGGATGACGCGCCGCTCGAGCGCGGTTCACGCCGTGGGCGCACGCGTCGCACCGAGGCGCACGAGGGCGCGGGCGTGTCGTTTGGTCCAGCATCCTCGAGGCGGGAGAGAAACGCCGACCGCGTGGCTGGACACTCAAGCCGCGGCTCCGGCTTTGGCGATTCTGTGCGCAACCGCGACGATCGACGCGCATCCCGCTCCTCGCGCTCTGCGACCGCGAGCGCCGAGAGGCGCTCCGGGCGCGACGGCGGATCACAGGCGCGCGCATCCCGTACGCGATCGAGCGATTTGCATCTGGGGACGGGCAGGGATAGGACGTATTACGACGACCGAAGGCGATGATGCTCAAGTGAGAAAGATAGTCTTATCGGGCGGCGGCACCGCCGGCCACATTAACCCGGCGCTCGCGCTCGCCGAAGTGCTACAGGAGCGCGGCTTCGAGGTGCATTTCGCCGGCACGCCGCAGGGTGTCGAAGCCCGCCTGGTGAAGCTTGCGGGCATACCGTTTACGGCCTTCGACGCGGCGGGCTTCGACCGCCAGGCTCCCTGGACGCTTGTGACCTCGAGCATCAAGATCGCCCGCTCGGCATCGCGCGCCCGCGCCTGGATGCGCGAGCTCGACCCGGCGGCGGTGGTGGGCTTCGGCGGGTACGTGTCCATCCCCGTGGGCATGGCCGCCGAGAAGCTCGGCGTGCCCGTGGTGGTGCATGAGCAGAATTCCGTCATGGGCATGGCGAACAAGTTCCTCGCCAAGCGCGCCCGTGCGGTGGCGCTGACCTACGGCGTGGCGGCCGAAGGGGTGGATATTCCTGGAGAGGTAGTGGTCACGGGCAATCCCGTGCGCAGCTCGGTGCTCTCCGCCACGCGCGAAGAGGGCCGCGCGATGCTCGGCATTCCCGATGACGCCACGATGCTGCTCGTGTTCGGCGGAAGCCTGGGCGCGCGCCACATCAACCAGGCCATCACGTCCCTCAAGCAGCGTTTGATGGATATCGAGGGCCTGCATGTGGTACATATCACGGGTCCCAAGGAGTACGACGCCACGCTCGAAGGCCTTGCCCTGACCGGCGAGGAATCCAAGCGCTGGCATATCATGCCCTATCAGGATCGTATGGCGGAGACGCTCGCCGCGGCCGACTGCGTGATTTCGCGCGCCGGGGCCACCTCGCTTGCCGAGATTTCGGCGCTGCGACTTCCGGCGCTTCTGGTGCCGTTCCCGTTTGCTACGGCCGACCACCAGACCACCAACGCCCGCGCTTACGTGGCCGCCAAGGCCGCCTACATGATGCCCGATGACGCGCTTGACTCGCAGGAGTTTGCGGACAAGGTGATCTCGCTTGTGACCAACGCCGCGCTGCGCGATGAGATGCGTGCGAATGCCGCCGCGTTCAAGACCGAGGATGCGGCACGCGCGTTGGCGGATGTTGTGTGTCGGTTCGCCCGCGCCTGATGGTGCTGGGCTAC
>CAUWMI010000312.1:0-1604 GCA_963559755.1 uncultured Slackia sp.
TCCCATTTCGTCTAGGTGTTGGACGATCCAGGTTTTGATGACGGCTTGACGGCCTACGCCTATACGTTTTGCCTCACGATCGAGCGCATCTACCACCCATTTAGGAAAATCTACATTCACGCGACGCGTCTCGTCGTCCAAGTTCACTTTGACATGCCTAACGGCGACTTTCTCCTCGGGGTAAATCATAGCCCCATGCTCAAAGTCGAAGTAATCAGACACGTCTTCCCCTGCATCAAATTTCTCGAGAAGGTTTTCAGGGGTTATCTTTGTTTCTTTGTCTGTCATAATACGACGCCTCCTTTTTTTGTCGACCGGCGTGCGGAGATAATCCGAATACACCTACCGCGATCCGTCGCTATGACGGTCCAGTACGCTCCTTGAATCTTTCCCACAACCGAATACCGACGTTCTCCCTTGAACTCAATAGGAGTAGCAAAATGAGGGCTAGCCCAAAGCTCTTGTACCTCTTCGAAATCGATACCGTGCTTCTCGGCATTCGAAACACTTTTTGCTTCGTCGTATTCGAATTCTGGCCGCTTGGCCGCATTGTATGGAGAATAAAGACGTAAATCAAGTTCATTATTGATATTATTATTACCCCTAGTTTCATCTTTATCCATACCATATTCCTCCTGTTAGTATCACGACCAATACAGCTAAGAAAATAAAGGGTACAAAAGGAAACGGTTGGCTTGACAGGACGTGGAAGGAATGGGCGGAAAACGTTTTGGGACATGGGATGCAGCATGGCGGAGTTCCGCGGCGTTTCTCTATGATGCGTGCGATTGCATCCACGACGAGAAGGATGGCCTGCCGCAGCAAAGCCAGGATGCATGCAAAGCCGAGCGAAGCGATGCCTCCCTCGGGACCCAGGTAAAGGCCCACCACGAAAAGCAGCTTCACGTCTCCCCCGCCAAGCGCCAGGCTTCCCGTACGCCTTTCAAGAGCGACGGCGCATAAAGTCGAAACGCCTGACGTGACGGCTCCACCAAACATGCTGACAATTACCCAGGAGAAAAGTCGCGGGCTGCCAAGGTCGAAAAGGAACGGACAGCCACCGCCCATCGCGCCTCCTACAACAGCAAACATCCATGCGCCGAGCGAAGCCAACAATGGCCGAAGGGGCACCAAGTGCGTTCGGACGTCAACGGCAGACGCATACGCGAGCGACACCACAAGAACGATGTGCACAGCGATTGAGACCGTCACCGTCAAAGGCGATGTAGCAATCGCGAGGGTTGTGAATCCGTATGTAGCCTGAATACCCATGGAAACAAGGCTAGCTTACAAACCTTGCCAAACCCTCGCTCAGACCTTGCCCGCATCTTGCCGAATCCTTGCCGAATACCCCTCGGACTCTCGTCAAAAACTCACCGGAATTGGCTACGTTTCTCGATTAAAAGCACCTGTTGAATGCTGCGAATTCTTGCACTTGGAGCGCGATGGGGCTCGACAGAAACCACTTAGCTACAGAGCAATAGCCCCGTATACATCCATACACGCAAAGAAGGGGCCCGAAAGCCCCTTCTTTTGTCAACGCTGATTTTTAACGACCGCTAACGCCACACCTTTTGCGCTCCCGGGTGGTGCTCTAGCACCTC
>CAUWMI010000313.1:0-1590 GCA_963559755.1 uncultured Slackia sp.
CGCCGCAGCTTGGTGAAGACCCATGTTGACGCCGGGAATAAACGTCATTACGCACCAGATGAGCACCGATCCCACCAGGCCGCCGAAAAAGCCCTCCCAGCTCTTCTTAGGGGAAATGCGCGGCGCCATTTTGTGCTTGCCGAACTTGCTCCCCACCAGGTAGGCGAACGAATCGTTGGCCCATACGCTGCAGAAGATGCCCACCACGAGCACGCCGCCCCAGATGCCGGGCACGCCCATGCGCACCAGAATCAGGCTCGACAGCAACAGCCCCGTGTACGCGGCGCCAAAGAACGACACGCCCACGTCGCCCACGCGGGCGCGCGACCAGAACACGTACCACACCAAAAGCGCGATCAGCAACGCGCCCGTCACCAGCAACGCGCCGGTAAGTCCCAGCTGCCATACGCTGATGGGATACGCCACGGCGGCGAGAGTGCCCAGAAGCTCATTGGGCAGCTTCGCGTCGGAACGGAGCATGTAGAAGAATTCGCCCGCACAAATGCCCGCCACCACGCACAGCATGACCACGGTGGAGATATTGCTCAGCAGCGCACAAATCACCGTGACGCCTACGTAGATGGCGCCCGTGCGAAACCTCACCTGGAAGTCGGAAGGGTGTTTGAACCGATCGGGCGTCTTTTTGTAGACGAAGCCCTTGGCGGCATCCTTCTTTTCGGCCGCCTTCGCCTTGGTGTTGGCATAGGCCGCCTGCGCGCGCTCGCGCATAGGCCCGCGAGGCGCTTCCTCCGTCGGCGATTCTTCGATGTCGTGCTTCTCGGTCAAGCGCTACACCGCCCCAAAACGACGCTCGCGGCTCTGATAGTCAAGCAGCGCGCGCAGGAAATCGTAGCGCATGAAATCGGGCCACAGCACATCGGTGCAATAGAATTCTGAATAGGCCATCTGCCACAGCAGGAAGTTGGAGATGCGCATCTCGCCCGATGTGCGAATAACCAGGTCGGGGTCGGGGATGCCTGCGGTATAGAGCCCGCGCTCGAAAATCTCCTCGGTAAGTTCCGGCAGCTCGCCGCGCTCCTCGCCCTCGATGACGGCATAACGCATGCACGCCTTGGTCGCGCGCAGAATCTCCTCGCGCGCTCCGTAATTCACCGCCACGAGCAGCGTCATGCCCGTGTTGTCGCGCGTCTGCTCCCACGCCTTATCGAACGCCTCGCGCGTCTCTTTGGGCAGCGCGGAAAGGTCGCCGATTGTGCGCACGCGCACGTTCTCCTCGTCGAGGCCGTCCACCTCGGCGAGCATCGTCTTGGCAAACAGGTCCATGAGACCCACGACCTCATCCTGCGGACGCTTCCAGTTCTCGGTGGAGAACGAATAGATAGTCAGATAGCGCACGCCCACGTCATGGGCGCAACGGATGGTTTCGCGCACCGCCTCGATGCCCGCCTTGTGGCCCTTGAGTCTGTTGAGAGCGCGCTTTTTGGCCCAGCGTCCGTTGCCGTCCATGATGACAGCCACATGCTGAGGCACCCGCCCCTCGATGAGTGCAGCGGGATCGAGCCCCTCGGGAGGATTGGGGAATATGTCGCCAAGCGGTTTCAGATACATACGCAACCCTCCTTGGGGAAT
>CAUWMI010000314.1:0-1581 GCA_963559755.1 uncultured Slackia sp.
GAGAGGAATCGCGGCATGTCGAAAACGCTGCCAGGTCGAGGCAAGGGCGTCTTTAGGACGAAAGGACGGTATCAGGCACCGTGATAGCCGAACGCATCCTCACGAAAACCGTGGCCGCGCTCACCAAGCGCGAACTCATTCTGCACCCAGCCACCAGCCGCATGCTGCCCCCGGCGCAGCCAAACACTTCGTACATGCTGTATATGCACGTGCCGTTTTGCGAGGTCCTGTGCCCGTTCTGCTGCTTCAACCGCTATCCGTTCAAAGAGGAGATGGCACGTTCTTACTTCGCTAGTCTGCGCAAAGAGATGCTGATGCTGGCCGTCTTGGGCTACGACTTCTCAAGCGTATACGTGGGCGGCGGCACCCCTACGGTTCTGATGGACGAGCTGTGCCAGACGCTCGATTTGGCGCGTGAGCACTTCAGCGTGAGGGAGGTCGCGGTTGAGACGAACCCCAACCACCTTACGCGCGACCGCCTCGAAATGATGCAGGGGCGCGTGCAGCGGCTCTCGGTGGGCGTGCAGAGCTTTGACGACGGCCTGCTCAAGCAGATGGACCGCTACGAGAAGTACGGCAGCGGCGAGGAGATTTTCGACCGGATCGGCGAGGCTTCGCAGTGGGTGGACTCGCTCAATGTGGACATGATTTTCAACTTCCCCTCGCAAACCGAGGAGATCCTCCGGTCCGATCTGGAGAAGATCATTGCGTGCGGGGCGCGCCAGGCGACGTTCTCGCCGCTGTATGTGTCGACGGGCACGTCGCGCAAGATGGCGGCGGCGCTGGGCACGGTGGACTATTCCCGCGAGCGCGCGATGTACGACATGGTGGATGCGGCGCTCGCCCAGGGCCCGAACGCGCCGTTCGAGCGTTCGACGCTCTGGACGTTCACGCGCAAAGATGACAACCTGGATGCCAAAGACCCCGAGCACATCGACGAGTATCAGACCAGCTGTACCGATTATCCCGCTATCGGCAGCGGTTCGATCACGCATCTGGGGCGCGAGATCTACGTGAATACCTTCAGCATCTCGGAATACAACGAGGCCATCGCGGAGGGGCGCATGTCGATCGAAGGGGCGGCAACCCTGCGTCCGCGCGACATCATGCGCTACCGGTTCATGCTCGAGCTCTATAAGCTGCGCCTCGATAAAGAGCAGTTCCGGCGGGAGTTTGGCTGCGATGTGGCTCGGGGGCTGCCGCTGGAGATGGCATTCATGCGCGCCAACGGGGCCTTCGCTACCGACGACGCCCACGAGCTTACGCTCACGCCCCGCGGCCGCTACCTGGTGACGGTGATGTATCGTCAGTTTTTGAGCGGCATGAACAATGTGCGCGAGCAGGCACGAGCGGCGTTGCCGGAGGGGGAAAAGCATCTGCTGTTCGGCGAAAGCTGCGGCGAGTTTCTCTAGCGGGGCTCGGGTGGGCAATGCTCGCCGGCGTTGCCGCCCCTCGCCATTCGTTCCGCCTCGTGGCCTGCCATGCCGCATGGACGGTCTCCCACGCCGCATTTCAGCCCCCAAGTAATCCCGTCATTTTGACGCCAAAATCGCCCGAACCAGCGCTTTTTGCCGTCAAAAT
>CAUWMI010000315.1:0-1578 GCA_963559755.1 uncultured Slackia sp.
TGCTCACCGACAAGGGCTACCGCGCCATCGTCACCGAGGTGCTCGCCGTGCGCGTGCCCAATCGCCCCGGCGGCTTGGCCGAGCTTTTGGAGTTCATCGACGAGCAGGGCGTGAACATCGAATACGGGTACTGCTTCTCGCGAGGCGAGGAGACTGCGATCGATGTGCTCAAGGCGGCAGACGATTCGATCGAGTCGAAACTGGCCGAGGCCGGCTTCGACGTTGTTGAAGCGAAGGAAGTCTATCAGCTTGATTAACGCATCCGACGAAATCATGGGTGCATCGACGAGGCGGGGCTCCAATGGGGGGTTCCGCCTCGGCTATGCTCACGATCCTGCGGCCTCTTGCGCGGGAGGCTGCGTTGCGCGGCGTTTTGGCCTGCGTATCGGCGCTGTTGCGGTGGCGCTTATCTGTGCGCTGTTGCTTGGCGTCCCGGCGTTCGCCGACGTGTTGCAGACCGACGTGGTGGCCGGCAAGACGGTGGAGGAGCGCGGCTTGGATGAGGCCCAGTGCCTCGACATTTCAGCGCCGTGCGCCATCGTGGTGGGGGCCAACGGCGAGACGTACTTCGAGCGCTCCGCCGACGAGCCCTGCAAGATAGCCTCGCTTACCAAGATCATGACCGCCATCGTGGCGTTGGAGAGCGCGTCGCTCGACACGCAGATCACGGTGGACAACGAGGCGGCCACCGTGGGGCAGTCGTCTGCCGGGCTCCTCGAGGGCGACACGATGGATCTGGAGACGGCGCTCTACGCCCTGCTCGTGCCTTCGGGTAACGACGCCGCCATCGCCATCGCCAACACGCTCGGTGCGTCCATGGCGACCGACGGGCAGAGCGCGCAGGAGGCGTTCGTGGCGGCCATGAACGCCAAGGCCGCCGAGATCGGATGCGCCGATACGACGTTCGACAACCCCCACGGGCTCGACTACGATGCCTGGGCGGGCGATGCCCACTCCACCGCGCGCGACGTGGCAACCATGGTGACCTACGCGATGCAGAACGACACGTTTCGCGCCGTCGTGGGCGGCGGCTCCACCACCATCACGGTGACCGGGGCTAACGGCCTCGCGCGTTCGATTGCCCTCGAGTCGACCGATGGGCTGATGGGAAGCTACGAGGGCCTCTGCGGCGTAAAGACCGGCACCACTGATGAAGCGGGCTATTGTTTCGCGGGTGCCTGCGGTCGTGATGAGGGCGAGCTCTACACCGTGGTGCTCAACGCCCCGTCAAGCGAGGAGCGTTTCTCTGATACCGCGGCCATGCTTGACTGGACCTACGAAGCAATCCGCACTGTGCCTCTGATCAGCGCTCCCTCCACGGTGGACTACCAGGGCAACGCCTCGCCGCTCGTGGCATCTGTCGCGCAAAGCGACTGGCCCGATTCCACGGTGCCGACCACGGTGGATGACCCTTCGCTTTCTGCCGAGCTGTTCACGCTGGCAGGCCCGGTTTCCCAGGAGGTCTCCTTCGAAACGCTCGAGGGCGACATCCAGGCGGGCGACGTGGTGGGAAGCCTCACGTTCACGCAGGACGGCGAGACCGTGGCCGAGTGCGACCTCGTTGCCGCGCAGGATGCC
>CAUWMI010000316.1:0-1531 GCA_963559755.1 uncultured Slackia sp.
GATACGTGTAATGATTTGCTACTTGCGGGATATTCTACAGTCGTGGTCGTATCCCCGTTGCGTTTCAATGGGATGACTTTGAGGGATTCATTGGCTGATTGAAACTTTGTGAGAGAGGGGAAATAATGGGAATTCTAAAAGATTTAGGTATGAAACAGATTGGCATGACCGATGAGGGATTCGTCGTTGAGACTCCTGTTTCTGAGGCGATGCTTCAGCCTGATGGCATCCTTCATGGAGGAATAAGCGCAATGCTGGCTGAGGATGCGGCGAGTTTTGCGGCGCGTGAGAGCATCGACTTGACTACCCATACCGCCGTGGGCCTCGATCTCACAAGTACGCATCTGCTGCCGGTTCATGTGGGCGATACCATCAAGACCGTCGCCAACCCCATTCGTCAGGGTGGGCGCACGCAGGTGTGGAGGGTCGAGCAGTTCCGCAAAAGCGACGGTGCGCTTTTCAACGTGTCGCAGCTGACCGTCTACATCAAGCGCATCGCACCCCGCGATTAAGCGCGTTTGAAGATTGGTCGCGCTAAGGGACTCAGTGGCCAATATCGACACCAATGTTAACCGCAATAGCAAACCAACGTTGTTACCAACGCCAATATCCAATACCTGTGCCTGCGCCATTCCTTCGCGCTCTGGCTGAACCTTGCCGAATTTCGTTCCTATTCTGACCAGAATCTTGCCGCTTTTAGATTCTTTTTACACGAAATCTTACCGGTTCCTATTCGCTGTCTATGTGATAACTCGAATGTTATTCACAGGCTTCTGACCAGGTATTACGACATGGTAACGGTTCTGTGAGCAACTATGGAATTCGCCTTTGCGGCGCCTTTTCGTCCTGCTGCTTGCTAGCCTATGGGCATGGCAATCGTTCTCTCCGACATATCGGCAGCGCTCTTTTGGGAGTCCCAATCTCTCGAAGGCCCTCATGCGCTCCGCCGCGTTATGTCCCTCCAAGACTTTGGCGCGCCAACCGCGCGCGACGTGGAGCGCGCTCGAAATCTGCTTGCCTCGCTGCCTTGCGAACCTCTTCATATCCTTGTGGGGTCTCGTCTTGATAGGCGTTGGCATCCCGGTATCGTTGCGCATTCTTGCACGAAAGAACTTCCGACAGGGTCATTCTTTTCGATAGGCGAGGGCATGTTTATTGCGTCACCCGAGCTAACCTTCATTCAGCTAGCTCGCCGTTTGCCGATCGAGCATCTCATTCATTTCGCGATGATGCTGTGTGGCGTATACGCTCGCGAGCCGGCCTTGCGCGCGATGGAAGACGGTTGCCCCGAGCCTTTGTTCGCGCAAAGAAGGCGTCTATCGAAGCGCGCTGCGCTGATAACCGTTGACGACTTACGCTCCTATGTAAATGAGTTACGGGGAGTGCAGGGCAGGGGGTTAAAGGGGGTCCAACTGGCGATACAGGCGTTACCGCATGTGATTGGGCGAAGCCGTTCTCCCATGGAGTCGGCTTTGTCCATGGCGTTGTGCCTTCCCCATAGACTTGGCGGTTTTGCGCTTCCGCAGCCAAC